>CAZVXA010000026.1:0-16767 GCA_964630955.1 uncultured bacterium
TTGGCGCGGCGCAGCCGCGCCAAGCGAAAACTGGGATTTTATTAAACAGCAGATCCCTTACTTGGTACTGGGGCCAGTTTTTTGCCGCAATAGGCGTAAGTTTGAGCCGTAGAAATCCTGATTGATTTCAGTCTGATAGTGCGCTTTGACAAAGCCTTCAATAATCTCATAGCTTTCCTGATAGATCGGACTGTTCTTCAGCCACTTGTTGTCCATCAACAGCCAGACCGTTTCTCGCCTGGGCAACTGAGACAGCGCTGCGGCCAGATCCTTCTCTTGTTTAATCACCAGCTTGTACCAGTTAAATTCTTCAAAACTCTCAGGCTTTGGCAAAGCCACCAGTTGGTTTGCTCCCTGATAGTAGTGCCGAAAGGTCATTTCAACTTCAGGGTTAAAAACCAGAATCGGTTGCCCCGGAGATTCATGACGATTGATGAAAGATGCCACCCTTGCATAATCCCCCGTTTTGGCAAGTGGCGTATAGCTGCTGACCAGGGTTATCCCATAGATACCCATCAGGAGAGCTGAGAAAAGGCACAGGGCTTGAAATCGCGTCCTTCCGGGAATTAACGATAGTGCTGCGAACATCGACAGGATTGCCGGAAGAAACAACACCATATTATGCCGGGGATGAAACAACGTTGGTAGAGACGTGAACGCAATCAGGTAAACAACTGAAAGCACCAGCGTCATGATCCAGACAAAATTGGCATTTGGTTTGATTGACCGACGATAGCGAAATCCAATAAATAACAAACCAAACAAAATTGCGAATCGCATTAAGCGATACAGACTGGAGGATAGGGTATCGATTCTATCAGGCAAGAGATATCTCAAATTAGCCAGGAAAGAATTCTTGATTCCTTCAACCAGGGGATTTCCGGCTTTTCCCACCAGACTTGCGCCACTGTCCTGCGCATTATCTTTCATCGAGACGATCTGGTTGACGAGTGCCATGACCATTGGCACAAACAGAAGGAAGACCACTACCACGTCCAGCAAAAATGCCTTCAGCGCTCTCCATCGGCCTGATACCAGAAGCGTGGTGCCCTGGGCAATGATCAAAAATCCTAAAAAGTAGTGGGTGTATGCAGAAGCAGTTGCTGCCAGGATATATAACCAGCGTGCTTTTCGCTGCGGTGCTTCATCCCAGTACACTTCTAGAAACAAAAAAATTAAACAGGCTGAAAGCAGGACAGAAAAAGCATAGAGTCGGATCTCAATAGCCGCCCAAATAATGAAGGGGTTGAGGGCAACAACTGCCGTCAGCCAGCCTGGGTGGAGGTTCTGAAATAGCTTCTTACTAATCAGGGAAACCAGATAGATGGTTAAAGAGATACTGGCGATTGAGAACAGCCTGGAGAAGAAGATGGAATCATTAATTGTCCGCCACAGGGATAACAGCAAGAAGTAAAGGGGAGCTTGCTCTTCGAAGCCAATGGCCTGCTGTATCGCGTATTGCACTCCGCGAGAAGTGGTATCAAGCGTGTAAGCTTCATCAATCCAGATGTTGAGCTTTGCAGCCAGGGGGATGCAAATCAACAAATTAATCAGAATACACAGGCCCACAATCCAGTGGGAGGAGGCATGGGAGACCATGACAGAATTGCTGTCTTCCCAGATTAATCTCTGGACTAGATGCGTACCTGAATTCACTCTCTTAAACATAAACCACAGCCCGAAAAACGACGCTAAACAACTGCATGACCCGCAGTCCATGGGGAACATGCTGAAAGCTAGTTTTCACCAGGGGTGCTCAATCTGTCTTTCGCTTCATTGCTTTAGATCACCTCATTTGCCTTAGAAACCCAGTCCGTCTAAACCAGTCGAGGATTTCAGGAGATTTCCGCAAAAGAAAATATCCATTGTGTGGGCGGTTCCCCCCGCGTAGCGAGGGGAACCGCCCACACAACGCAGGTAATTTCATTGCTGGAAATCTCAACGAAGACAGAAATACAACATCCGCCCCTCCGACAAATACACTGGAACTTAAGAGTACAAATTGTACACACCAGACCGTATTTACACTTAGATGTCTTGGGGTCATTTCCTCTAGTTGACAATCCATCAACCTGGCCTGAGGCTGTTGATCTACAGATAGGTGACCGCTTCCACAAAGTCTACCAATACGGACTGAACTTTACTCGAACTTTATACTGATTCGCTGCGGCTTCATTGTTTTCAAACGATATCGCCCGTATCGTAGAGTATAGATTATCCATGAAAATACATACATATTTGGATGTCTTTTACTGTATCAGGGTGAACAAATTTTGCTATTTGAATATTAGATATTTAGGTTTTAGTGCTGTCCGGCTTCATGAATGACATTTGTAGAGTTTTAGCGATCGCAGGATCGCATTGAATGTGTCGCCCCCGCAGCCGTCAGGTTGCAGCATTCTTAAGAAACAGAACAAATGGCTTTAGTGACTCTGGTTTAACGATCAGATGGAACTGCCTCTAGAAACCTGAGGTTCCCCCCTATCGGTCCTTGTTCCTGCTGGAACTTACTTTTACTCCTTTGAATCATGCGTAAGCCGGTTCTAACTATCTTCTATCAGTTCAATCCCTGGCAGCCTACAATTGGGGGCATCCAGACAATTATTCGATCGTTTGTTAAATACGCACCGCAGGAATTTGACCTGCGCCTGGTTGGCACAGGAGTCGATTCAGATACAACCATCGGTCAGTGGAGCGAGGGTGAGTTGGAAGGGCACCCAATTCAATTTATGCCGTTGTTCAACCTCCAAGACGACAATGTGCGTAAGCGAATCCCTACTTCCGTCAAGTACACGTTGGCACTTCTGGGGCGTTCTTTCACCTCAGACTTTATGCACTTCCATCGTCTGGAGCCAACGCTGGCAGCGCTCCCCTGGGCAACTGACAAAACATTGTTTATTCACAACGACATCGCTCAGCAGGTGCAGTCTGCCAAAGACAAAGCTGCGATTCTCTGGCAGCGATTTCCGAAACTGTACTACGCTTTCGAGCAACTTCTGGTTCCCCAATTTACGCAAATTTATTCCTGCAATTCAAATTCTGCAAAGCTGTATCAGCAGCGATATCCCAATCTGGCTAATCGCGTCAATTATATTCGTAACACGGTGGATAATCAGGTCTTCTATCCATTGGTAGCGGAGGAGCGCGATCGCCAGCGTCTTGCCCTGGCCCATCAGTTCAAACTGCCTGAAACCACCCGTTTCCTGCTGTTCGCCGGACGGTTACATCCCCAAAAAGATCCAGTTCTACTCGTGCAGGCGATCGCTGCCCTGAATCTGCCCGACGTACATCTCCTGATCGCTGGAGACGGAGAACTGGCAGCCGCAGTCCGGGCTGAAATTCAACAGTTGGGGCTGTCAGAACAGGTCACCCTGCTGGGACCAGTCAAACAGGCACAACTTGCCGACCTCCACCGGATTAGCAGCGCCTTTGTCTTATCCAGCGCCTACGAAGGGTTGCCCCTGGTGGCGCTAGAAGCTCTGGCCTGTGGCACCCCGATTGTGACAACCCGCTGTGGTGAAACACCTAACCTGTTAACGGCCAATAGCGGGGTGGTATGCCAGGAGCGGACGCCCCAGGGCATCGCCGACGCACTGCGTCAGGTTTTACTACACCCTGAGAATTTTCCTGCTCCGTCCTGCATTCAAGCGGCAGAACCATTTGGCGCTTTCAAGGTGATTCACAACGTGTATACCGAAATGTATCAGCGATGGGAGAGGCGAACGCCCGCTTAAGCGCCTGGTGCCTACAGCCCCCTCAAACGAGACACCTCCGCATCTCCCTATTTTTATATTTAGGAGATTGCCAGCAATGAAAATACCTGCGTTGTGTGGGCGGTTCCCACCGCTACACGGGGGAAACCACCCACACAATAGGTATCTTCTTTTGCGGAAATCCCCTTAGTCTCCTGTAAATCGCTCCTAATAAGGATCAACTCCCTATGCGAATTGCCGTTATTGGTGCCAAAGGACTCCCACCTAAGCAGGGCGGCATCGAACATCACTGCGCTGAAATTTATCCCCGTATGGTGGAAAAAGGTCACGAGGTTGATCTGTATGCTCGCTCCTCGTACATCACAACCCACTGGAGATACAACTATTCCTATCAGGGTGTACAGGTGGTGCCACTGCCCTGTCCTGGGCTGAAGGGATTTGACGCCTTTCTAAGTGCTGCAATCGGGGCGATCGCGTGCAGCGGCAAACGCTACGATATTATCCATTTCCATGCACTCGGCCCGTCTCTATTCACATGGTTCCCTCGCCTCACTACCAGATCCAAAATCGTTGTCACCTGTCACGGCTTAGACTGGCAACGGGCGAAATGGGGTAAGCTTTCAAGCCGCCTGATTCGTCTGGGTGAAGAGGCTGCAGTGCGATTCTCCCATCGCATGATTGTGGTATCCCAAAGTTTACAGGACTATTTCCTGGAAACCTACAACAAAGAAACAACGTACATTGCCAACGCACCTGCCAGCTACGCAGCATCCGACCCCAACTTCAGCTACGGCGCATCCCTGGGGTTAAAGCCAGGACGCTACATCGTCTTTCTCGGTAGACTGGTGCCTGAAAAATGCCCGGATCTGCTGATTGATGCTTTCCAGCGTCTCCAGCGGGACAACTGGAAACTAGTTATCGTCGGCGGCACCAGTGATACCTCGCCCTACTCCGATGCAATGTTCCATCGCGTTACCCATCACCCAAACATTGTGTTCACCGGAGAGCTTCAGGGAAGCCGCCTAGCAGAAATTGTGCGATCGGCTCGGCTGTTTGTGCTGCCTTCCAAGCTGGAAGGGCTACCACTGGCGCTGCTAGAAGCGATGCGGGAGGGCGTCCCGGTTATGACCAGCGACATTCCTGTCCATCAACAACTGCTCGGTTCAGATCGGGGAGTTCTGTTCCGCACAGGTAGTCTGGAGGATTGCCATGTCCAGCTTGAATGGGCACTGCATCACCCGTCACAGATGGCAGATATGGCAAATAACGCAAAGCGCTATATCCGTGCCAACTACAATTGGGATCAGATTACTGCAAGTTACCTGGATATGTACCAGCAGACAGTTAACCCCTCCAGTGCCATTAGCGGCAAAGCACGGCTCCGGCTTCCGACTTAGTTGCGGATCCGAAAACCGAAAACCCAAATTCAGGCAGGCGCGACGCTACAGCGTCGCGCCTGCCTGAATTTGGGTTTTCGAATCGGCTCTTAGCACTCTTTTCGCACTGATCACCGCAGTCAAAGCTACTGGAACGGAGTGCAGGGGGGCTTCGACGGCTTGACCGAGCGTCGCCAAACGTTGAGCGCTCCGTCGAACTTGATCACTCACGCCGAAGTCAGAACGGCAACACCCAAAACTCCAGTCCTACCCTAGGGGCACTAGCCGTAGAAGCTCTTAATCACAGCTTCGCATCGCTTTCAGCAATGCTGTAGAGCGACGGGGGAAATCCCACAGTATAGGGTATCTCCCCATACTTCACTATCTGGAAAACCCTGTGGTATGCGATCGTCTGACACTACGACCCTCCCTGTGCTTCATTTTATTTTCATGAATATCCCGAAAATATGCGGAGAATTTGCTTTGATGGCATTTGAGAGAACAGCTTCAACAAATGAAATTTTGTCCTCTTTTTTTTGTAAAGCGGTCTTTGAATATGCCACTCTAACAAAAATTGGGAGTCCTAATGCTGTTAAGCTTCCCAGCGGATTAGAGGTACTTTATCAACAGTTTTCAAGTCAGATTTATACGCTGATTCAAGCGAATTAAAAATAAGTTGGTGACGTTAAATTTCAACTTTCCTTTGCATAAATCAGCTTCTCCATAAAGTTTTTATGAATCTCAGGCAGAAGCTTTACGCAGGTCACTCGTAAAGGAACAGTGAACTTTCAAAAGCAGGCGTAGTAAGCCATTCGTCAATATGCTTTAGTGTATTTGTCTTAGTTCTTGAGTTCTTCACTCCTCCTGTTCATGAGGGTCAATCCGATGGGTAAAGTGTCTCTTCCGCTATCCACAGTTAAGCGTCATCTACTACCTGCTGGCGCTGCTTTTTGCTCGGTTCTCGGCGCTTCACTTGCCTACTGGCTATCTACTCCAGCGCAGTACCAGACCTCGGCAAGAATCATGGTTGATCAGCGGGGTGCCAGTATCTCCGACTTGGGTCAGGCACTTGCAGACAGCAGCAGCCTGCCACAGGGCGCAAACCCCATCGCAACTCAGGCAGAATTGGTGAAGTCTCAAAGGGTCTTGCGTCGTGCCATTGATAAAGTCTTTCCACCGGGAAGCGATGCTGCGCAAACGGCACCGACAACTGAACAGGTTGCGAAAAAACTCCGGATTAAAATTGTCCCCGCAACCAACATTCTAGAACTGGTCTATCAGGACAAAGATCCACAGGCTGCTGCAAAACTCCTCAACGCCATTGTGAATGCCGCTGCTGAAGAAAGCGCCGACGCCATTCGCACTGAAGCCTCATCCGTTCGCAAATTCTTGGAAACTCGACTACCTACTCAGCAGCGCCGTCTGGAACAGGCTGAGAATGCAGAGAGCCGCTACCGCCAGCAGACACGCTTAATTTCGGTTGATGCACAAACAGCCAGCCTGGTCAGCAGCCTTGCGGAGGTCGAAAATCAGGAACGCACCCTGTCGAGCCAGCTCCAGGAAGCGCGAGTACGCGACAGCCAACTACAACGGGTAACTGGCATGAGCGCCCTGAGCAATGCCTACGCCGCCATTCGTGTGGGCCAGGATGCCCCCCTTCAGCGCCTGCGTGAGCAGGTTTCGGCCCTGGAATCCCAGGTGATTGAGGCTCGCTCCAGACTGGGCGATCGCCATCCCGATCTGCTGGCCCTGATCGAGCGACGTGACCAGACCCGCAAACTCTACACCCAACGTCTGGGACAGATTCTGGGCGGTGGTGCCATCCGAACGGGCAGCGAAGTTGGGGATGACGTGAGTCGGGATCTGGTATCCCGCTACATTCTGGGGGAAATTGAGCGCAATGCGACCGATCGTAGACTCCAGGTCGTCCGCGCTGAGCGAGCCAAGTTGCAGTCACGCGTCGCACAACTGCCCCAACTCCAGCAGCCTCTGGCAACGCTGGTGCGTCAACGGGAAGAAGCCTCTGCCACCCTGAAACTGCTCCAGGGCAAACTGGAGGAAGCGCGGATTGCAGAAGCGCAACTGGTCAGCAATATCCGAGTGATTGACAACGCCGACATTCCCGAAGCACCTTCTGTACCCAAGCCTGCGGTTGTGCTGGTGCTGGCGCTGGCAGCAGGCACATTGCTGGCAGGAGCCGTGATTCTGGTCTGCGAGATGCTGGACGATAGCATTCGAGATGCGGCAGAGGCCGAAGCGCTGCTGAAGCTTCCCGTTCTCGGTGTGCTGCCCGATATGTCTGGCTTCCCGTTGACCGTTGATCAATTGGAGATATTCCTTGACCAGCCCGATCAGGTGGAACCCTATCGCCTGCTGCTGAAGTCCCTGGAGCACTCTAGCGAGAAGCCACTTAAGGCAGTCACCGTCAGTAGCCTGCTGTCGGGAGATGGTAAATCGGGCGTTGTGGCTCGCCTATCTGCCGTTGCTGCCATGCTGTCTCGCAATACCCTGGTGATTGACGCCGACCTGCGTCAGCCGATTCAGGCAAGAATCTTCAATGTCTCTGGTGAACCAGGACTCTCTAATGTCGTCGTCGAAGGGCAAACCCTCCAGCAAGTCGCCCAGGTATCTCAGATCGACAACCTGACGGTGCTGCCCTCCGGTCAACTGCTGGCCCGACCCTCAGCGATCGCCGAGGCTGTCCAGACCCGCGAGCTGCTGGAATTGGTCATGGAGGAATACGACCTCTGTATCCTGGATACATCCCCCATTTCGATCTGTGCCGATGCAGCCACCTTCAGTCAGATGACCGATGGCCTGGTGCTGGTGATTCAGCGCAACATCACATCCCGTGAGAAAGCCCGTCAGGCAGTGGCAGAGCTACGCAAAACGGGAACCCCAATTCTGGGCGTTGTTATCAGTGGATCGCCCGATGTGCTGCCAGAGAGCTATCGAACATCGCCTGCATCCAAACCCTTGACGGGTTCCTCCAATAAAGTGGTCACCCTGCCCCGGCAGAATTCTGAGACTGCGCTCTAATTTCTTTTTTCCACCAGCTTCACGCAAACTCTACCGACTTTTCCAGCTATGAAACCCACGGTGTACTGTACGTTGATCGCATTGGCAACGGGTTGTTGTGTTGGGTTGAGCAGCCCCACAGCCCTGGCCCAGATCCCCCAGACCGAAGCAACACAGACTGAACTGAGCGCCACCCCACTCAAACCGGGCGATCGCATTCGGTTGACCGTTGCAGGCTTTCCCGACTTCTCTGGCGATCAGGTGATTCTTTCTGACGGCACCATTCAGTTGCCGATGGCGGGCAATGTGCCACTGGGTAGTTTGACACCAACACAGGCGATCGCCCGCATCAGCGAAGCCCTCATGCCCTACGTGCGTCGTCCTCAAGTGGGTTTGTCCCTCCTCAGCCTTAGCCCAATTCGCATTAGCGTCTCAGGTGAGGTGTTGCGTCCCGGCCCCCGCACCTTCACCCCCGATGTCAACCAGAACGTCGCGGGTCGGATGACCCTGAGCGATGCCATTGGGCTGGCAGGTGGTGTCACTCCCAGTGCCGATCTGCGAAATATCATCATTCGTCGTGCGGTCGGTGCTGCCAATATTCAGACCAATAGTCCAACCCCGGCTCAATCAGAAGTGAAGGTCAACCTCTGGCAAGCCGTGCAGACGGGCGACCTGGCTGCCAATCCGCCGATCTACGACGGTGACGAGATCGTGATTCCCAAAGCCACCATCGTCGGGGCCGAGCAGCAGGCACTGCTGGAATCAACGATCGCTCCAACCCGCATTTCCGTCCAGGTGGCGGGAGAAGTGCAGCGCCCTGGTCAGCTTGAGGTCAGCCCCACCTCTGGAGTAACCTCAGCGATCGCCGCTGCAGGTGGACTAACGCGAGACGCCAGCCGTCGCTCGATTCGGCTTCTGCGGGTGACCCCTGAAGGTCAACTGGAGCGCCAAACCATTGCCTTTGGCGAAAACTCGGCTCCCCTGCGGAATGGCGACTTGATTGTGGTTGAGCGTTCCGGCAGCAGCAACTTCCTGGAAATTCTGGGTCGAGTCCTCAATCCGCTCAGCTCTATCTTCTATCTGCTGGGCCGATAGTCAGCCGCAGCTTGATTCTGGAGTGGGGTAAAGCCTTTATCCGACTTCAGAATCAACGCCCGCAGGATCGCCCTGTTTGAATTTGCTACGGTTTACTGCTGAAAGGGAGTCTGCACAAGCCATGTTGAAACTGGAAGAATATCGCCGCTCCTCTAACCTTGCGGTCTCGCTTGGACTCCTGGCAGTTCCGCTGGCGGCTGTCATGGCCCTGTTGTTTGGGCTGAATCCTCTTTATATTGGCGGTGGTTTTGTTGGCATTGCAGTCTGCATTGCCTTCTTTACCCACTTTGAGCAAACGGTTCTGGGACTGCTGATTCTCCGCAGTTTCCTCGACCTGTTCTCCAAACAACAGGTACCAGCCATTTTTGGAACAGCGATAATCAGTCTGAGTCTGATCTATATCATCAAGCAAATCCTGACACGGCAGCGAATTCTGACGGACAAGTTCCTCTGGTTCTTTGCACTCTGGGTGGTGCTTCAGGGGCTATGGGTGGTGTTGCTGCCGCTGGGAGCATTTGACGCTAGCGCAGACGCGTTTCCAACAGCGTTGCGGGAGTGGGTGCGGTTGTCTTCCTGGGTGTCAGTCTACTTTCTGATCACGCAGTTGCGGGAACAGACTCCCCCCCAGCGAGTCGTCAATGCTCTGTTTATCGGGTTGATCCCTCCCCTGGTGGTAGCTGCCATCCAGATCATTATTCCCCCATCTCTGCTTCCCAGTTTCCTTGTCTTTGAAACCTCCGGCATCTTTGAAACCGGGTCTCGGATTAGCGGTTCTCTAGGGCACCCCAACACCTTTGGAGTTTTCCTGCTGTTCTTCGTTGGCCTCACTGTATGGCGGTGGCAGCAGAGTGCACAATCAATTAAGTGGCTGCTGCTGCTGGGTGCGTTGGTGGCGTTTATTTCCAGTACCAAGGCGATCGCAGGTCTGGCAATGCTATTTGTTCTAGTTCCTTTGCTGATTGCCCCCCGGCTGAAAGCATCCACCCTGTTTGGTGGAGTGATTCTGCTGGTCGTCAGCCTTGTCGTCTTCACCAGTACCGACTTTGGCCGGGAAAGACTGGCCTCTCTGTCCGAAACGCCGCTGCTCAATCCTGATATCGACCCCTCCGTCTCGATTCTGACCTCCTGGTACGACCGGAACAGCTTCAACTGGCGGATTGCTCAGTGGACCTTCCTGCTGCAAGCATGGCAGCAGTCCCCCATTCTGGGTAATGGACTGGCTACCAGCCCTTCACTCACGGTGCTCGGCAACTTCGCCCACAACGACTACATTCGCGCCCTGGCAGAAGGCGGGATTCTGGGTCTCTTCCTGTTTATCCTGTTTCTGGGGGGGCAGTTTTTACGACTGATGAAGGTGGCACGATTGGCTCCCCCAAACAGTAAGCAACGAGGATTTTGCCTCACTCTGATGGCGATTCTGGTAGTGCTGTGCATTGGTATGCTGACTGAGAATATCTGGACCCATACCACGACATTCTTCTACTGGTGGGCCGCATCGGCGATCGCCGAATGGAATTGGGATACCCCTCAGGAATCCGAAGATTCTTCCCTGATTACCTACTCGAACGCAGGTTAATCGACCTGAATACCCCTTGCACAATGTTTACGGGACACCCTGCCGCTATGCAGATTGACAGAATTTTGGTTACAGGTGATCAACTTTTCTATCGAAGGCATCAGCCCTTGTTTACCGAACTGGCGGCTTACTACTCTTCGATCGATTACCTTGCTATCAATAGCGCTTACGAAGCAGGAACTTCAAAAACCGTTCAAAAATATCTATACGCGCTGTATTCTCTGCTGACTACAGGTTCTGCTGGAGCGTTTCGCAAAACGAGCCAGACTTTTATGCGGCGATCGCTAGAGGTCGAACGAGCCATTCAGCAGAACAGCACCAAACCCGACCTGGTATTCCACCTGTTTGGGCTGTATGCTCCCTTCTGGAACCAGCCAACCGTTCCCTACGTAATGTACCTGGACTACACCATGAGTCTGGCCAGACGGAACTGGGAAGACTGGGCCAAGTTCAGAACAGAACGGGCATTTCAAGATTGGGTTGATTGCGAGCGCCATGCTTACCAGAACGCCACCCATGTCTTAACCATGAGCAATCTGGTCAAACAATCGCTGATTCAGGATTATGGTGTTGCCCCTGAAAGGGTCACCGTCGTTGGATCATCAACTCGACTGTCAAATCCCAGCAGCGACGACAAGCAAATGGGAAGTCATCGTCTCCTGTTCAACGGTTCCGACTTCAAGCGAAAGGGGGGGGATATCGTACTGGAGGCATTTGAGCAGGTTCGCCAGGTACTTCCTGATGCCACACTGACCATCGTTGGCAAGAAGCTACCAGGGACAATCGATGGCATCGACAATCCAGGGCACGTCTCCTCCAATGAAGAGATGAGAAATTTATTTTTCAACGCTGACCTGGTGGTTGCTCCCGCTCGCTGCGAACCTTTTGCCATCTTTGTAATCGAGGCGATGAGCTACGGGGTTCCCTGCATTGTCACTGACCGTGGCGCGATGAAGGAGATTGTGGATCATGGCGTGAATGGGGTAGTCCTGCCTGACCTAGATCCAAAACAGCTCGCAGACAACATCATTTCCCTGCTGCAAAATCCATCAACGCTGCAACAGTATTCCCAAGGGGCAAAACAAAAAGTTCAGGAAGTACTCAACTGGAGGGCGATCGCCCAAAAAGTATCCGTAATTCTGAACGAACTATAAAATCTTGTCGATTCTCAGTCTGAACTGATTTCAGGCAAGCTTCAGGGATATATCAACGATTAAACCGGTGATGACTCAATTGAGTGAAAGGTTATGCCAAAGATCTCTGTTATTATCCCTGCCTACAATGCCATGCGTTTCCTACCTGAAACGCTTGATTCTGTTCTCTCTCAAAGTTGTCAAGACTTTGAGGTAGTCATTGTCAATGACGGCAGCTTAGATGGAATTGAGGATTGGTTTTCTACAGTCATAGACCAACGAGTTCATCTGGTCAGTCAGCAAAATCAGGGGCTGGCGGCTTCACGCAATACGGGACTGGCCCATGCAACAGGGGAATATATTGCCTTCCTGGATGCCGATGACCTGTGGCACCCTTTAAAGCTGGCAAAGCAGGCTCAGAAACTGGACGAAAACCCGGAGGTTGGGTTAGTCTACACATGGCTTGCTGTGGTGGGGCCTGATAATGCTTTTCTCGGCAAGGTAGTGACTAACGAAGCCTCCGGGTATATCTGGAAGACACTACTGGATGAGAACGTTGTGGGCTGTGGCAGTGTTCCAATGATCCGTCGATCCTGTCTGAATCAGGCGGGAGAATTTGATACCAATCTGCCCTCCTCCTACGGCGAGGATTGGGATATGTGGCTGAGGCTGGCCCCTCATTGTCAGTTCGACGTGGTGAAGGAAGTGCTTGTTTACTATCGGAGTCATCCGAATAATTTGTCGAAAACGTGGCAGGCAATGGAGAAAAGCCACCAGATTATCATCGAGAAGGCGTTTGCATCGGCCCCCCCGGAGTTGCTGAATCTAAAGCGGCAAACCTATGCCAATGCCTATATCAACATTGCCTGGAAAGCGTTTCAAAATCTGGGTGGAGATTGCAAAACCGTGCAGCACTACCAGAGACAGGCAATTGCCTGCTACCCTAAGATGCGTTATTCAAAACGAAACCTGCGGCTCAGCACGGCTATCTTTTTTATGCGCTTCTTTGGACCTCATGGGTATGCCAGGGTTCTGGATCTCGTGAATTCAACCCGTCGTTTGGCCGCACAAGCCACCCAGAAGCTAAAAGTCTCTCTTTCTTGAGCAGTGGTTCAATGGTGCCTTCCATTGAGCTGTTCTGGCTCACCTGCAACCAGCCCAATTGTGAAAGGCATATCTAACCTATGGCGACCGCACGAAATCTGAAAGCCAAAGTTTTGCAGGGTGGTGTCTATCTAACGTTGCGACAGCTCTTTGGGATCGGGCTGTCTATGGTCAGCATTCTGGTCATTGCCCGCATTTTGGGGCCAGAACAGTACGGTATTGTCGCTGTGACCATGGGCATCTTTTACTTCACCATCTGGACTAGCAAATTTGGCCTTAACATCTACCTCGTACGGCAGCCTGATCTATCTGAGGACACTTCTTCCCACGTCCTTGCGTTCTACAACACTTTGGGTCTGGCATTTTGTTTGTTTTTTGGGTTAGCTGCCCCTGCTTTTGGAGCCTGGACAGGGCACGACGAGATAGCCAGCATTGTTCGGATTCTGCCCATCCCAATCTGGATGGAGTTAATCTCCAGTGTGTCCATCAGCATGATGGATCGGGAACTCCGGTTTGCCCAGATTGGCATGGTAGAAACCGCAGGCCAGTTTGCCAACTACCTGGTTGCAGTGCCACTCGTACTAATGCAGTGGGGGTACTGGGGATCCATCGTGGGCCTGATCACTCAGTTTATCGTGCTGGCCATTCTCGCCCGCTATCTCTACCCGATCCGCTGGCGCTGGCGCTGGGAATTCAAAACCCTAAAACCCGCGCTCTCCTACGGAGTGACTTACTCGTGCGCCGATTGGATCATGAACCTCAGGGGGTTAACCATTCCCGTCCTGGTCAGTCATCTGGCAGGGCTAGAAGCCGCTGGAATTATTAGTATTTCCATCCGATTTGTGGAACAGCTTTCAGTGCTACGACTGGTAATTCGCCGTATGTCGATCGGCGTGCTGGCAAGGCTGATGGGTGAACCGGATCAGGTACGCTCCGCCATCAGTCGCGGTATGTCTTATCAGGCGCTGCTGGTGGGAGTCATTTGTGCCAGTTTCGGCTGTCTTGCAACGCTGATTATTCCAATGCTGTTTGGTGAGAAATGGCTACCCAGTGTTTATCTGTTCCCTCTGGTGGCACTGGCAACCCTGATTGCCGTAGTGTTTGACCTGCACACTTCTGCTCTCTACACCGCAGGGCACAACCGTGAAGTCGCCTTCGCCAATTTCTGGCTGATTGGCATCCTCTGGTTGGTAGCCT
Organism: uncultured bacterium; assembly: GCA_964630955.1. Lineage (GTDB taxonomy): Bacteria > Cyanobacteriota > Cyanobacteriia > Elainellales > Elainellaceae > CAZVXA01. Next base: position 14,213 of record CAZVXA010000026.1, read on the forward strand.
GGATCCTCCTGCCCCGCTGGGGTTACTGGGGGTACGGCGTTGCGGAACTGGCAGCAGTTCCGGCCTATTTTCTGCTACATCGCTCACTCACTAAACTCTGCGGTTCCCCCAACTACCGCAATGCTTTTCTGCTGGTGTTAGCCGCAACTCCAGCCTTGCTGGCTGGCCCCTGGATCGCTCCTGTGTACAGCGTTGGACTGCTGCTGGGCAGCTACAGTTTGCTGTTCCTGCTGGACAGCCAGGTCAGAAAAGTCCCGATGGAGTTGTATGGCGCGTGGCGATCGCGCTAAACAACCTGCAGGAATTGTACAGGTTGAATTGTCGGATGGTCATCTTGCCCACCTCGTTGGCCGGACGGGCAAGGTGACCACCCCACAGGAGTTTGAGCTAAACGTCATGAAGTTCGTTCCTCAACAGCGATTCAGGCAACCACTCTGGGTTCTGAGTGCGCTGACAGTTATGCTGCTGGTCATTGCCTGCCACACCTTACCCCCCACCAGACAGAGTCTGGCCGCCACCAGCCGCAACCCATTGACCTGGCCATTCTCCGTTGACTCGATCTGGAATATGCCGATCGGCTCAAATGCGGTTTACAAACCTGCCAATATTGAACACGCAGGCCACGCCACCGCCGATGTTGATTACTTCTTTGTTCTGAAGGAGGGCGATCCGCTCCAGCCGCTCTACGCCATCGGCCACTGGGGACCGGGACGTTCCAGCGGCACGTTCTACCAGAACATTGCCCTGCCGCTACCGGACAACCTGACTATCCCTGACGCCACTGCAAACGAGACCCCCAACAATTCCGCCGCCTTTCTGATGCCCAATGGCCGGACGCTGGTGCAGATGAATGTCTTGACGCGCGATCGCCCCGGTGGTTTCGTCTATGGCTGGCGTGCCCCTGACCAGGACATCTATGGTAAAGGTATTCTGGGAGGACACGCGGGATCGGGTCTGTCCAGCATTGGTGGCACCGTGCGACGAGGGGAGCTATTGGGAACACCCCCCATCCGTCACGCACTGAAGATTAACCTCCAGGCCAGCCGTTATTTCTCCTTTGATGTCGGCCCTGGCGGTGGTCATGGCTACCGATGGCCCGCTGTGAATGCCGATAGCTACGCAGCGGCTGCCACCTACGCAGGCAAAACTCCCGGTCTGATGCTGGGCACCTTGCTGGCCATTCCTCCCTCTGTTACGTCCCGCAGCCTGGGGCTGGAAACACCTGCGGGGGCAAAGTTGTTCGCGGCTTTTCAAGACTACGGTGCCTACGTTGCTGATGACACCGCCTGGGATGCCCATGCAATCACTGTCGAAAATGGCGTACTGGAGGAATTTCGGCAGGCTTACGGCTATGCCTTTGAGGGGCGCGAGGGTGCTTTCTATCGAGACTACATGAAGTTGTTCTCGGCGCTCCAAATTGTAGATAACAACAGTCCTCAAACTATCGGTGGCGGCGGCATCCCTCGCGTTTCTCTGGCTCCACCCTTTGCCATGGAAGCGGGACACCTGAAGGTTGGAACTCCTGGCGATGATGTGCTGTTGGGCACTGCTAACTCTGACAGCTACAGCGGTCAGGGTGGCAATGACACCCTGACAGGCATGAACCAGAGTGATTTTCTGAGCGGTGATGAGGACAGCGATCGCCTCTCTGGTGGCAACGGTTCCGATTTCCTGATAGGGGGAACAGGGAGCGATCGCCTGCAAGGGGACGAGGGCCAGGACTATCTGGACGGTGGAACTGGCAACGACACGCTAAACGGTGGTACTGGGAACGACACCCTCAGCGGCTGGTCGGGTGACGATCTTCTAGACGGTGGGGAGGGCATAGACACAGTAGTTGAATCCCCCGAAAACTATGGCCTCCGGGACGTTGAGTTCGTTCTAACCAATACGGCCCTGATGGGAAATGGCAGCGATCGCCTGGTCAGTATTGAACGAGTGATCCTGACGGGGGATGATGGCAATAACTCCATGAACGCGGCTCAGTTTACTGCTGGAACAGTTCATCTGGACGGTGGCAAGGGCAATGATCGGCTGTGGGGCGGTGCTGGGGGCGATCGTCTAATTGGTGGTGAAGGAGATGACTGGCTGAACGCTGCCGGGGCAAACCGGGGCAAGGGTGCGATCGACTTTCTGAGGGGTGGGCCAGGACGTGATCGATTCGTACTGGGGGACGTCAGTGGGGCTTTCTATGATGACCAGAATTCCAATAACAGCCAACAGAATGGGTATGCCATTATTGAGGACTTTGAACCGACTCAGGACACGATTCAGCTCAGTGGTTCCCTGTCGCAATATGAGTTTGTGCGACCCCCTGCGGGTATCTCGAAGACATCGCCCTTGCCCAATCAGCCAGGGACAGCGATCGTTTTACGGTTGGGTGGACGAGAAGAGTTGATCGCGATCGTCGTGAACACCACGAGGATTCCTGCAAACGCTCTGGCCGAGTAATATTCGATTTGCGCAGGGACCCAGGAGCAGTAGTGGGGGGGGGGGGGGGGGCCCGCCCCCCCCCCCCCCGGGGGGGGGGGATAGAAGTTGGGCAGAAGCGCCCC
>CAZVXA010000026.1:16777-45807 GCA_964630955.1 uncultured bacterium
GCCTCTGCCGGATTATTTCTTTTTGGCCCCGGGCCCCTCGCTCTTGTGGGGGGGGGGGGCCCCCCCCCCCGCCACTACTGCTCCTGGGTCCCTGACTGACTTGAGGCAAGACAGCGCAGCACGACGACTTTGCCGCCAGGGGATTGACATGAGGAAATTTTGTGTATAAATTGAGGATTATTCAATCAAATACAGCTCAATATGACCTCAGACTAATTCCGACTCTCCCTGGAGGTGACTCTGATGAGTACCCAGCTTTCTCGACAGGCCATCCTGAATTTGTCGCGCATTCTCCCGCCCGGTTGTAGCGCTGATCCGTTTGAGCGGAAAGCGATCGTGACCCAGACCATCTATCCCAACATCGGTGGTAGCGTAAAGTTCCTCGGAACATGGTGGACTGCCTTCTGTGAGCAAGACACCGCTCTCAACGAGGGTACCAGTGTCTACGTCGTTAACCTGATCAATCTGACCCTGATCGTCGAACCTGCTTCGTAGTTTGTATTCGTCTGCGCAACGTCCCTTACAGTAACCAACCTGAAGGAGAAACCCCATGGAAATCCCAAAACGGTGTGGAAAGTTGCCCCCCTGGCAAGATGAAACCGTTCAACCTGGCACCGATAACATTCGCAACAGGTCAGGACGCAGGGGGCGGTGCCGCATCACATCACCCCAAAAGCTAGTTCCCAGAACCCAGGCTTTCTGGCGATCACCCCATTTCAGGAACCCTGCTTCGCGTCATCGGTCAGCTCGCAAGCAAGTCCGAATTCGGACTCAAAAGCAGCTCCCAGGAAGGTTTTTCAGTTTCTACTACACCTACTGGATAGAACGATTGCAGAAGTTTTCAAGTTGCAACGACAGCAGGGCCAACTCCGATAGTCATGGTTGAAGCAAGCCTGATGATTTGCATTTTTGCAAATCATCAGGCTTTGTTAGTGGAGAAGATTTATACCTTGAGTACATATTTTTTGTGTTAAGATTACATATTTGTTGCGGCAAGTTGGCTACGATAAGGTGAAGTATTCAGTATCCCAGAAGTCTGATCTGGGTTCATATGCAAGCTGTCTAATCCAGATCGTTTGTTCTCATGTAAACAGGAGCTAAACGTATGCCCGAACCACAAGCAGATGATTCAACCTCAAAGCCCAGTCCGCAGTCCTCGGCTCGACCTAGAAAGCGGCTAAATCTCGATCTCACACCCGAAGCCTATGAACTGCTACAGCGATTAGCAGATGAGTCTGGCAAGAACATGGCAGAAGTTCTACGTACCGGACTGGCACTTTATGGGGTGGCGTGGGATGAGAAAAACGAGGGTAACAAGCTGGCGATCGCCAAAGACGGCAAGATCGAAAAAGAAATTATCATTCCCTGATGGATACAGCAATCCCGAATAGTTTGTGCAAGGTGTGGCGGTGTCTGGAACCGCCACACTTCTGATCATGTTTTTTCGGAAATCAACCGCTCGGTCGCTATATCAGCCATTACACACCTGATTTTTCAGGATGACCCATCAGAATGAAGAATCGGACAGATAGCGACGATATTAATCAAGTTTCTGATGAGAAATATTCTCATAGCAATTTCGTCAATATTGTCTCGAATATCTGAGAAGATTTCATTGATTTCATGTTGAGATAGAGATTTAATACGACCTTCAGTAAAATCATTACTCATTACTCCAATCAAGTTTCTCAACCAATCACTCTTCTGCTGCCAAAACTGTCTCAATTCCCGTTGCTGCTGCTGCATCAGTTCCGTGAGTGACTCTTTGCAGATGTCTGTATAGTCATCCACATCCTGCTCCAGGATCTCGATGCCAATTTCCAGCAAATTCAACAAGTCCAAAGCATCACTGATTCTATCCTGAAAATCAATCTTAAGTTTTTGCACATAGTACGCGCCTTTACGAGGAGAAATTTCCACTGTCTCAGGATCGGGAACTCTGGCTCCTCGTTCTTTGAGTTGATAAACCATATCCCTGCTCAACCCTGAGTTGTCTCCAAACTTAGTACCCGTCACGCTGGCGTTTTCCAGGATGACACCCGTCAGATCAGCCGATCGTAGATCAGCACCGTCCAAAATCGCGTTTCTCAAATCTGCGTTTCTCAGATATGCCCGATTGAAGTAGGCACGACTGAGATCAGCATGGGCCAGGTTTGCACCGAGCAAACTTGCACTCTGTAATTCTGCCGATCGCAAGATCGCCCCTTCGAGATCAGCGCCACTGAGATAAGCGCGGCGAAGATTCACAAGACTGAGATCGCAATCCCCAAGAACTGCATTATTTAAGTTTGCACGCTGGAGTTTTGCCTTGATCAGGATCGCAGCACTCAAATTCGCAGCCATCAGATTGGTGCCTGTGAGATCGGCCCCTTCAAGATTGGCCCCCTGTAGTGCAGCACAAGTCATATCCACCTTACTGAGATGAATGCTACAGAGGTTGGCCTGATTGAGACAGGTTGTAATCAGGTTGGCACGGAGGAGGCTCGCACCCTGCAAGTCTGAACCCTGGAGATTAGACCCACGCAAATCTGAACCGTCCAGCCTTGCATTCGACAAATTAGCTCCGGCCAGGTCTGCGTTTCTTAAGATTGCATTACAGAGCAGACTACTCCGCAGATTGATTGCTGTCAGCCTCGCGTTACTTAAATCAGCCCGTTCCAATTGAGCGGTACTGAGATTGGCGCTGCACATCACAGCATTGTGCAAGTTCGCACCCTGAAGATTGACGCCAACGAGATTTGCGGCAGTGAAGTTCGACCTCTGAAGATTTGCGTTATTAAAGTTTGCCCTGTTTAAGTCAAAGGAATGAAAGCTGCGCCCAGCCAGATTGCATCTGGCGTAGTTTCCCGATGGACGGAATCGCCACTTGTGAATCGAGTGGAGAGTGGAGTGAAACAGTTGGGGGCTATTTTGGAAGAACGTGAGCATGACTCTGATGCAGTAGTGAACAGCGTGCGCTTCATCGACTTCGACTTACCTTCAATCACAGTATAAGAAACCGCATGACTTCCGGGGTGACTTTACTGGGGACAGTCAAACATTTGTACTAATTTCATAAATCGTGGCAACCATGTCCTGTTGTACCTCAACTTCAGTCTGACTTTTCATTAATAAATTAATTATCAAAAATCAAAAAGAATTGGTATCCTCAGATACTTTTTGGATCGGTCTGTAGAAGGTTAACAGTTTTCCCTATTTCTGTTTTACATTTGGAGGTCTGGCCACTTTTTCTGAAATGCCGCGAAACGTTCTCTGAGAGAGCGTTTCGCGGCAAACTTAATTCTAGTGCTGATTTTTCTTGAAACGCTGACGCAGTCAGCGTTTCAAGAAAAATCAGCACAATTTAGTCAAACGTCCAGCTTTTTTAGAAAAATCGGCGCAATTTAGTCAAATGTCCAGTTATATTCTCTTGACATCCTGGAAAATATATGCGCATATAAAATATCAATGTTCGCAATCACCCCTGCGACCTGATGCTGAATCATGGAGAACACAAAGACAACTCGGGGACGAGGACGCCCAACGGTACCAGAGAATGAACGGAAGCGTCCCAGAAATGTGTCTGTTTCTGACGCTGCATGGGGAGGACTCGAAAAACAGGCAAAACTGCTCGGTGCGAAAACTGTCTCAGAACTGGTCGAAAAAATTGGGTTGCAGCAACTGCAGGTGGTAGAGCGAGATCTGTCACCGCTAGCCGATATTCCCATCTATCGTCGCCTGATGGGTTTAATCAACGAGCCTGTTGCGGTGTTCTGGTCAGTACTGGCATTTGTTGGGCGCACCTGTCAGCAATTTTCACTGGAACCAACGTCTGAAAGCATTTATTCAGTGGTGGTCAAAGCCTGTGCGATCGCCTTCTATATCGGGTACACTCACCCCGATGTATTGGTTAACAACCCAAGCGCATTGCTGCGATGGTTGTGCTATCGCATTGTCCAGGCAGACGCTCATCAACGGGAATCGTTACCCATGAGTGCTGGCTCTTCTGCAATCACTGAAGAAGAGGTGCACACTCGCCTCCAGAAAATCAGCGATGCGTTTCGGGTACTGGAAGTGGCGGCGCGATCGCCCGAATACGAAGCACTAAAAATGAAGACGATGGACGGCTTGACCATCAAGCAAATTAGTCGAATCTTCAAGCTTCAAGAACTTCAGGTAGATAAAGCCGAAGTCAGCACCATGATCAAACGGGGATTGGCCCAATTCCGTAAGTTACTCTATGGAAAATCGGATAGCCACCTCACACCTGTACAGTCTTCTGCCACCAGTCAGGCCGTTCCAGAAACTGCTCAACGCTACCTGAGATTAGCTTTACAGAGATCCCTACAGGATGAACAGTCCCAGCAGGCAATGGAGGCGCTCCTGTTAAGAACGAGTAATGACCCCCTGCTGGATTTCTGGTTGAATGAAATTGATTTTGACCTGAGCAACGGTCAGTACAGTCAGGTGCGAAACCGCATTGCGAAAGAGTTGGGCAGCTACTTACAGCAGAAGAAAACAGAAATTGACCCAGAACTAACGTTTTGCAGTACTAGAGAACAAATTCGACAAATTCTTCAGGGGTATGCTAGCAGGGAAGCGGGAACCAAGTTGCTGGTGGAGATATTACTTGGAGAGCGTATCGAGGGTGCATGAAGAGAAGCGGCGCAGTGCAGAACACCACGCCGCTTCTCTTCATCGACTTTGATACAGCGCTTTTCAAGCGCGTAAGGTCCAAAGCTTTTGTTGAGAGCAGCGCAAAGCGCCTACCTACTGATTACCCCTGAATAAAGCGGCTGAGCTTACGGGTCAGACTGTCCACCAGCCCTTCACCAATGGTCATTTCATTCATGGAATCCTGTTCAATGCGAGCGACCGTTTCGGGAGCAAAATTGAGCAGTTGGATGAGTTTCTGATAAGCCACTTTTTCTTCAGCATTGATTAAATCTTCGTCCGGGGTGCGGGCACTGGATTGAATCACCTCATAGCCCAGTTTCAGCACCAGTTCCCGTTCAGCCGTGGTTTGCAGGTGGGGAACCAGTTCTTCCAGGGGAATATTTTGCATCAGGTAATCGCACAGTTCCTGGCGCAGCACAGCCTGTTGGGGGGCATCCGCAGCGAACAGACCACCAAAGCGATCAAGCATCAGGTCAACTTCTTTTTCAGAAAGATTACCGTCAGACCATGCCATTGAAGCCACAATCCGGAGCAGATTCATCTGACTTGGAGAAATGGAAGGAGGAGGAGGAGTTTGAAGCGGCATAGCAAGATCTCCAACAGATCAGCAAGAATGACAGCAGGCTAACACAGCGTTAAGAACCACTCCTCTGGCTTAAGCTTTCTGTCACCACTGGGTTACATTACGTTACCCTTTATTTTTTACCGATGAAATAAATCAAGCAGGTAGGCGCGATTTAGCTTGAACCCCCAAGAACTGTTCTTGGGGGTTCAACTTTATTCCATGCCCACTGACTTACTGGAGTTTTGACTATTTTCCCCTAATGCCGCGAAATGCCCTTGCAGAAGGCGTTTCGCGTCAGATTCAATTTTAGCGCCGATTGTCCCCGAAATGCTGACTGTGTCAGCGTTTCGGGGACAATCGGCGCGATTTAGTCAAAAGTTCAGTGACTGACCTCTACTGACTGCCAGGAGTCGGGCGTGTTTTTAAAGCCCAGTAGCCGAACTCACGATAAACTTAAAAATTGAGAAATGTAACGCGTCTTTCATCTTATGACCGCTTCCGTCGCCCCTGCTGCTAACCAGTCCTACACCCATCGGGACTTTGATGTGATCGTGATCGGTTCTGGCATTGGAGGTCTGGTAACCGCCACCCAGCTTGCTGCTAAAGGAGCCAAGGTACTGGTGCTGGAGCGTTACCTGATCCCCGGTGGTAGTGCCGGGTACTTTGAACGCGAGGGCTACCGCTTCGACGTTGGGGCATCCATGATCTTTGGCTTTGGTAGTCAGGGAACAACTAACCTGCTGACCCGCGCCCTCGAAGCCGTTGGGATGTCGATTGAGACTATTCCTGACCCGGTGCAGATCCACTACCACCTGCCGGGAGGTCTGGATCTGAAAGTACATCGCGACTATGAAAAATTCCTGGCAGAACTGACGGCAAAATTTCCTCACGAAGCAAAAGGCATCCGGCAATTCTACGACGAGTGCTGGCAGGTGTTTAATTGCCTCAACGCAATGGAATTGCTGTCGCTGGAGGAACCCCGCTACCTGACCCGCGTCTTCTTCCAGCATCCTTTTGCTTGCCTGGGCCTGGTGAAATACCTGCCCCAAAACGCTGGAGACATCGCCCGCCGCTACATCTCAGATCCTGATCTGCTGAAATTCATCGATATGGAGTGCTACTGCTGGTCGGTGGTGCCTGCAGACAAAACCCCTATGATCAATGCAGGGATGGTGTTCAGCGATCGCCACTACGGCGGCATCAACTACCCGAAAGGTGGCGTCGGTCAGATCGCCCAAAAATTGGTCGAAGGGCTGGAGCAGGCCGGGAGCCACATTGAGTATCGGGCCAGAGTGACGGCGATCCTTCTGGAGAACGGTCGAGCAGTTGGCGTCCGACTGGCATCAGGTAAGGAATACCGGGCAAAACGCATCGTGTCGAATGCAACCCGCTGGGACACGTTTGAGAAACTGCTTCCTGCTGAGGCGATGCCCCGTACCGAAAAGAAATGGCAGCAGCGCTATCAAAAGTCTCCCAGTTTCTTCAGTCTGCACCTGGGAGTAAAAGCAGACGCTTTGCCTGTAGGGACCGAATGTCACCACATCCTGTTAGCAGACTGGGCTACGATGGAAGACGCTCGCAGCACGATTTTCGTCTCCATTCCCACGCTGCTAGATCCCTCCCTGTCTCCCCCAGACCACCACATCATCCACACCTTCACCCCCGATTGGATTGAGGACTGGCATCACCTTACCCCCCACGAGTATCAGCAGCGCAAGGAGGAGGTGGCCCACCAGATGCTGACCCGACTGGAAAAAATCTTCCCTGGTCTGAGTGCCGGTTTAGACTACCAGGAAGCAGGGACGCCCCGCACCCACCGCCGTTTTCTTGGACGGGACGACGGTACCTATGGCCCCATTCCCCAGCGCAAACTGATGGGCCTGCTGGGAATGCCCTTTAACCGTACAGCAGTTCCCGGCCTCTATTGCGTCGGTGACAGCACCTTTCCCGGCCAGGGCTTGAATGCGGTTGCCTTCTCAGGGTTCGCCTGCGCCCATCGGGTGGCCGTAGACCTGGGATTCCGGGGAATCATCACAAAGTGATGATTCCCTAAAGCCTAGCGAATGCCTCGGTAGGAAACTCGCGCATCCAGACCACAATCCCTCAGGGAGCGGGTAACTCGCTCCGCAGCCGAGCGGTTCTCAAAGGAACCCGCATTGACAAACGGCCCTAAACGGGAACGATTGTCAATGAATGCACCGGGGGCACACCGCTGTACCTGCCGCAGCAGTGAAAAATCGTCTCCCGGAACTGCGACCACAAATCGACCGCGATTCACACCAGGGCCAGGGCCAGGGCCAGGACCAGGGCCAGGGCCAGGACCAGGACCACCACCATCAAACACCAGAAAGTCGGTGGCAACCCACCCGCCTCCAGACAGTTCAGCCCACCAAAAACCGCCTGCAAATTCCTGCCGTCCGGTCAGGGTGACCCTTGTGCCATCGTCAATGCCGCCTACCTCAAAGCCGTTGGGGCGATCGCGCACGTTCACACCCACCCCACTGCTGGTCCGCACAACGGCGGTCTGTCTGCCACGGGTATTTGCCTGACTCACCGACTGGGGCTGGCTGAAATCGTACTGTCTGATGGGAGTCCGAGACACCGGAACGGTAGGAATATCTTGCCCAAACTCTACCTCATCGGGACCACCCACATTGTTCAAATAATCCAGTCCCAGGGCTTGCAGCGTCTCCTGTCCGGCAACGCCATCGACGGTCAGGCCACGTCGCTGCTGGAAGTTGCGAATCGCCTCCTGCGTCTGCGTGCCATATACTCCATCCACTGTAACCCCCAGCGCCTGTTGGATTTTTTCCACATTGGTACCGCGATCGCCGGGACGATACACCTGTGCCTGTGCCGCGCCACCGCCCAGCAGCAGCCCAGATGCGATCGCTACACCCGCCAGCCCCATCACTACCGAAGTCGGCAGTTTGGTCAGCATCAACTCTACTGAGCGGAGCTGGGGTGTGGCGGTGGGGTCTTCGTAGGCGATCGCAGAATGAATAAATGCTAAGGATTCCATACGCTTACAGCTCACTTATTCCTGATAGCGGGTTTGATTCTGACGGAGGGCAGTTGCTGGGTGGAGAAGTCGCAAGAACGAAAAGTGGTTCGCTCGGCAGGGGAAGATCTTAAATTCAGGTCACCCGATTTAAAAATGCTATCTCCATATTTGCGTAGAGTGAGGAAAAACCACAATAGGGATCTTCCAGGAAAAAGGTGAAAATCCAACTTTGGTAGGAGCAAAAGGGCAAAAAACAGCGATAATTCCCCTCAAAGGGGAAACTCAATGCCGCTTCAGGGGGCAATTTGAGTCGGAATCAAAACTGTTGCCAAATGTTGCCAAAAGGCCAAAGACTGAGTAGAAAAGAGCAATATTCCACATAACTGATCACCCAGGAATTCAGGCATGAAACAGTTTTTCTCTTCTGAGAAAGTGAATGTAGACCGTAAGCGACGGTATCGGCGAAAGACATCAATCGGTGCACGGATTCGTCAAACCTGCCTGAATTTCCTGCAAACGCTCGGTTGGTCTCGGCCTCAGCCCCATGTCTCTCCTGGCAACAAAACCAGCAAGCAAGGCCCCAAGCAAAAACGCTTCTTCCGCTGGCTACTGCCCGTCCTGTTTCTCCTCATTGGAGCAGGGCTGGCTGCTTTCTTTGGGAATCCTCAATCCCCTAGTTCCTCCCCTGTAGCCACTACCCCCGGCAGCTCTCAACAGCTTGCGAGTGCAGCTTCAGAGCCGAAGCTAGGCAGCAATGGCAGACCTCAACTTTCTCCCCTGCCTGCGGCCCAGGAAGTCTGGCAGTGTGATGTGGTTGTGGTGAGTGGTTCACTGGGAGGAGTTGCAGCAGCAGCCCATTCTATGGAGTCGGGAGCAAAGACCTGTCTAATCGAACTGACACCCTGGCTGGGGGGACAAATCAGTGCCCAGGGTGTGTCAGCGATCGACGAGTCCTACAGTATGCACATTCTGGAGAATTTCTCGGCGAGCTGGCGCGAGTTCAAGGAGCTGCTGAAGAACCAGCCCGTCAAACTCCCCGACTGGGATACCTATGTCCGCCCCAAGACCGTCAGTGATATCAGTAGCTGCTGGGTTGGGAAACTGTGCTTCCCACCGGAGGCCGGAGCCACCGCTGCTGAAGCCCTCCTGAAAAAAGCCGCTCAGTTTGCGCCGGGGAGCCGCTGGAGCACGTCTACCGCCTTCAAGGGGGCAGAGTTCGATCGCACCGGGAAGCTGATTACCAAAGTTTACGCAGTGCGCCGGGTGCCCCGTAGCCCAGACTATATGCCTCAGGGCAGGCTGTCAGTGGAGTTGCACTCCTGGTATTCCTGGCAAACAGACGCCGACTTTGAGAAGGTGCCGATTCGGTTGGAAGCATCTCCCGGCAAACGGTTGATGGTAATCGATGCCACTGACACGGGTGAATTGGCCGCTTGGGCACAAGTCCCCTACCGCCTGGGGTCAGAGTCAAAGAAAACGACAGGAGAACCGCACGCCTCCAATTTTGATAACCCCGACTGCACCCAGGCTTTTACCTACCCATTTATTCTGGCGATTCGGGATGACGGGGGCAAAAGCTTTGCCGCCCTGGAGGCAATTAAACCCTTTTATCCAAAGCATGAACACCTGGAACAGTTCAACATGGACGGGGTGGATATGTTTACGGGAAAGAGCCTGTTCAACTATCGTCGGATTGTCAGCACTAACCGCAATGACCCGTTCACCAGCAGCCCCAAACCGGGCGATATGACGGTGATTAACTGGACACGCGGCAACGACTGGAACTGGATGGATCCCCCCCTGATCCTGCCGCACCAGAAGCTAGCCGATACGGGTCAGTACGCCAACTGGATGGGAGGGCTGTCGGTACGGGCACTGCGACATGGGGAGGAACACGCCCTGATGTTTGCCGACTGGCTGTTGAAAAACCAGCAGCGACCAGAGTTTCCCCTCACCTTTCTGACGGGTAAAGATTCCCCTATTGGCACCGCCTCTGGTCTCAGTATGTTCCCCTACATCCGTGAAGGTCGGCGCATCCTGGGACGCCCCGCCTACGGAGACAAGGAATTTCTGCTGCGGGAGCAGGATATCCGGGAAGATATGGTGGGGCGGGACTTCTCACCCACCGTTATCGGCATCACCCACTACGATATTGATATCCACGGGTGCCGCTACCGCAACTGGTTGCCCACAGGAGAAGCCCAGCGAGCCTCAGTGCAGGAGTACCTGGTACGTCCGGTGCGAATTCCTCTGGAGAGCCTGGTGCCACAGGGGATTGATAATTTATTAATCGGCGGTAAGGGGATTGCCGTCTCCCATATTGCCAGCGCGGTCACCCGTGTTCACTATGGAGAATGGAGCATTGGCGCAGCGGCAGGCGGCACCGCTGGTTGGCTGCAAAACCAGCCTGACCTGACCCCTGCGACAATCGTTTCAAAGGGACAGATGATCCCGTTACAACAGCACCTGACGGGGATTGGCCTGCGGCTGTACTGGTAGATTCCTACAGCCTTCACAAATAGGATCGAACAGGGTATAGGGGCAGTGTCCCCATGCAGGAGTTCCACTCCTGCGACCCGTTCACATCCTGCAAAGGATGACGATGATAGAGGAAGCGGCTAATGGATAGTCCAGACACGCGAGAGTGGCTCCTGACCAATGGGTTGGGAAGTTTTGCCGGAGGTACAGTCTGTGACGCCCATACGCGCACTTACCACGGCTGGCTGTTTGCCGCGATGAATCCTCCCACCCGGCGCACAATGCTGCTGGCGCGCCTGGATGCCTACCTGTGGTTGGCGGGTGAAGGCATTGAGCTGGGCACTAATTTCTGGGGCAGTGGCGCGATCGCCCCCTTAGGCTACCAACGACTCCGCGCCTTCCAGCGCGACCCGATCCCCACCTGGATCTGGGGCGGCGACACCTGGCAGTTTACCCGCGAAATCCTTTTGCCCCAAGGCTTGCGGGCGCTCGATTCCCAGCCGCTCCAGTTTCGTCATCAGGTGCTGGTGCGCTACCACTACGAGGGAGTACAGCCAACCGTTGTAACCCTGCGGCCTCTGGTGGGCGATCGCCCCTTCCACAACCAGCAACACTACGACGCCAATCTGAAATTCTCCCAGGTGGTAGAACCGCATCGAATGCTGATCCAGGCCACCCGCCTGGACTGGCTGGGCACTCCCTGGCAGTTAAGCTGGAGCCACGGGGAGTACCATCCGGACGGCTTCTGGTACAACAATTACCGCTACCCGGAGGAGACGAAACGGGGACTCAACGACCGGGAGGATCTCTACAGCCCTGGCTACCTGAACGTGGTGCTGCATCCCGGCGATCGCCTGATTCTGGAAGCCCACACCCGCTCCCATGCCCCTAGTCGCCCCTTTTCTCCGCCCACCGATGAGGAGTTTGCAGGGGCGATCGCCGATGAAATTCAGCGACTGACCAACCTTGGCGTCTCCCTCCCGCCGCCGCCGCAACTGCCGAACCCAAAATCACTGCTGCTACGGGCTGCTGACCAGTTCATCACCTATCGCGCTTCGATTAACGGCCCAACAGTGATTGCAGGCTACCCCTGGTTCAACGACTGGGGCAGGGACACCCTGATCGCCCTGCCGGGACTGGCACTGACTACGAGACGATTTGCATTAGCACGGGGACTGCTCGACTCCTTCGGCCAGTACTGCCAGGACGGGCTAATTCCCAATACCTTTCCGGATAATGGCGAACAGCCCGCCTATAACAGCATCGATGCGGCACTGTGGTGGATCGAAACGCTGGGGCTATACCTGGAGGCAACCCAGGACTGGGACTTTCTGATAGAGCAATACCCCGTTGTACGGCAAATTCACAAGGCATTTTCTATCGGTACATCGTTCAATATTCGCATTGATGCAATCGACGGGCTGGTGACCTGGGAAGCGCCCGGCTACGCGCTCACCTGGATGGATGCGATCGTCCACGGATTTCCTGTCACCCCCCGCCAGGGCAAACCCGTGGAGATCAATGCCCTGTGGTACTCTGCGCTATGCTGGGCCGAACGCTGGGCTAACTGGCTGGAACAGAACGCCAAAGAAAGCACCACCAATTACGACAACCATGCTCGCCGCTACGCTCAGCAAGCCGAACAGGTAAAAGCCTCCCTACAAAAGTTCTGGAATCCCCGCCGCAACTACTTCTACGACACCATTAGCCCCAACGATACCCCCTTTGAGCAGGTCCGCCCCAATGCGGTGCTGGCGCTCTCGCTTCAGCACTGCGGCTTTCCAGCAGAGCAAGCTCGCATGGTGCTGCAAACTGCCCGCGATCACCTCCTTACTCCCTACGGTCTGCGATCCCTCGATCCCCTCGACCCGCAGTACGTTGGTCACTACACCGGAAATCCCCAGCAGCGCGACAGCACCTACCACCAGGGCACCGTCTGGAGCTGGCTAATTGGCCCCTTTATCCGCGCCTGGAAACGGTTTTACCCGGAAACGCCCATTCCCTGGAGGCATGACCCTATGCTTGACCACCTGGCGAAACAGGCGTGCCTCGGCTCGATCTCCGAGATTTTTGACGGAGATGTGCCTCATCTATCGCAGGGAGCGATCGCCCAGGCGTGGTCAGTCGCAGAATTATTGCGGCATTGGGACGATATTTCATAAAAGGAAGTGGCGCAATGCTTAGCATCGCGCCACTTCCCCAACTTACGATGCGATCCAATCGCGCAGGGGCCTGGTAATCCAGTTCAAGCCCACCCGCAACTGATGGTCAAACGTGGGCATACGGTACAGATAGGCCAATCGTCGGGCCACATAGGCCAGGTTCCCCTCCAGCTTAAGGCCGAATGCCGACAGCGTGGCATCGCTCGTTCCCAATGATAGACTTTCTCCCAGCGGCTGATAGTGGAACGGCAGGAGCGATCGCTCCGTCAGCGAAGCCCACACATTCCAGCCTGCGTAGTCAGCCTCCTGGAAAGCGGCCTGAGCCGTGGAGGGAACTCTCTGTCCGTCTGCGTCGATCACCTCAGCGAGATCGCCAACAGCAAAAATATCGTCATGGTCTAACACTTGCAGCGTTGGAGTAACGATCACTTGTCCCCGTTGGTTGTGCTTCAGCGGCAGGGACTCTACCACCTCAGGCACCTTCGTCCCCACCGTCCACAGCACGATGCCTACGGGAATTGTGTCTACTTTGCCTTTATAGTCAAGAGAAATACTGTCGGCATCGAGGGCGGTTACCTTGGTTTCCAGGTCGATCCACACCCCGTATTTTTCCAGAGCCTTTAGCGCTGTTTCGCGGTTGAACTCCGGGGAGTTGCGCAGAATTTCATCGGCCACTTCCACCAGGCGAATGCGTCCACGATCGCCCAACCGTTCCGCCAGTTTGCAGGCCAGCTCTACCCCGCTGTAGCCCGCCCCTACAATGGCTACCCGAATGCGATCGACGTCTGATTCTTCTAAAATCCGCAGTCGTTCCTGAAGCCGATAGGCGTCGGCGATCGTTCGAAACGGCAACGCATACTCGGCAGAGCCAGGAGAAACCGTCATCGGGGTTTCACCCCCCAGCGCCAGCACCAGGCGATCGTAAGGGATTGAGGCACTGTCGCGCAGGGCAACCGTGCGACCCTCAACGTCAATTCCGGCCACCTCCGCCTGACAAAACCGGACGCCCGTATTCGCCAGCAATTCTTCAAAGGGTGGGGCAATCTCCCAGGTTTGCAGTTCTCCGGTCACCAGTTCATACAGCAGCGGCGAGAACAGGAAGCGATCGCGCTGATCGACCAGAACAATTTCGGGTTTTTCGGAGGCGTTCCAGGGCAACTGGGTAAGCCGCAGGGCGGTGTAGAGTCCGCCAAATCCGCCCCCCAAAATACAGATGCGATTTAAAGACTGAGACATAGGTAAGATGGCTGGCAGTTCTTTTTCAGGATAACGTGAAGAACAGTTGAGTGGACACTGAAAACCATGCCGTTTCCCCCTGCTCCCTGGACACTCCGAGGCTTTGCCCTGCAAACAGCTCAGCTCGTGTCGTGTGATCGCCTCCAGGCGTTCCTTCCCCCTACCCTGGAACCCATCGAAGTGCTTCCTGGCTACACGGTCGGTGGAATTTATCTCTCCTCCTATGGCACTGGCTCTGTCCTGGAATACAGCGAGCTGATTGTTGCCGGGGGGCTGGTGCGCAGGAACGCTGTCTGGGGGGGGTGGATTACCCACATTTACGTGGATAACCCCGATTCTGTTGCGGGGGGGCAGGAAATCTGGGGACTGCCGAAGCAGATGGCGGAGTTTGACTGGAAGGGCGATCGCGAATCGGGCAGCGTGTCTGTGCGGCAGGGCGATCACCTCCTGTGCAGCCTGGACTATCACTGGCGCGTTCCCTTCTGGCGACAGGCCGCCATATTGCCCTGCTTGAGTTTGCGAGAGCACCAGCTTTTGCAGTTTGAGGGCCGGGTCGCCGCCCGGTTTGCACTGCGTGGGGCGCAACTCACCGTTCCACCCAAAAGTCCGTTTGCCAGTTTAGAAATTGACCAACCGCTGCTGGTGTTTTCGGCGGAGGATCTGGAGTTGGTGGCTGGAACGCCAAAAGAGATGAACTAAGGCGATCGCAAATCTTGTTTCTATACCTTTCCTCAATCCCAGGATAGAGAGATGATGAGCAGAACCTAATCCCTTCGGTACTCATTATTAGGGCTTAGGGGAGAATGGTTTTTATTAGCTGAAGGGATACAGTGTTTACTGTAAGCGAAAGCGATATACAGAAGCACTATTTGAAACGGGGGAGACACGACATCGTATCTCCCCATTAATAGTGATTATTTATCTTGACTCGATTATTTTCTAGAGTTTTGACTATTTCCCCTACAATGCCGCGAAACGCCCTCTATAAGGGCGTTTCGCGGCATATTTGTTTTAGCGTCGATTTTTCCTGAAATGCTGACGCAGTCAGCATTTCAGGAAAAATCGACGCAATTTAGTCAAAAGTCCAGTTATTTATCGTGACCCAAGGGTGCGTAGTTTACGAATCTCAGGCAGTTTCCACCAGGGAGCAGCAGGATACTCGTGATGCTCTTCGTGATAGCCAAAGTGGTAGCAGGTAAGAAATGACCAGAAGGGAGGCAGTGAGCAACTGTTGGCACGATGGACGCTCTGGTAGCCTTTAGCAGTTTCCCGATGGGGCAGAAAGGTACCAAAGAAGAAAAGCTGCGTCGAACTTAATAGGGAGGGCACTATCCAGAACAACATTAAATTTGATTCCGAGATGTGAAAAACAAAATGGGCAATGTTGTAAACCGTGACCAGTCCTAGAAATTGCAGGAGTGAGAAATAACGAGTCATAAAACCGAAGTACCAGAGAAGGGGGTGACGATTCCAGTTGTTATGAAAATCAGGGTCTGCTGCAGTGGCAGGATGGAGGTGATGCTGCCAGTGACGCTTAATTAGCTTCTTGTAGTCAAACTGGGCATACAGAAACACTGCAAAAGCACCAACAAAGTGGTTTACCTTAGAATTCTGAGGATACAGCGATCCATGCATAGCATCATGTGCGGTGATGAACAGCCCAGTAAACAGAAATGTTTGTATGAGAACTCCAACAATTGCGACAGGTGTTGGAATCCTGGACAAATCGAGAAGAAATAGAACCGTTAGACCAATGAACCAGCCAATAATAATGCTAACTGCAACCAGTAGCCCTTTATTCGTTTTGTTGTTGACAATGGCAGTAGCAGCAACAACATGATGCAGTGAATTCATTGATCGAGGAATGAGGTTTTGCTGAGTCATTGAGTCTGAAAGAGAAAGAGCAATTTGTAGATGCGATTTTGTCTACTGGTACCGTAAGAACTGTAGCGCAACCTTTTCTCCTACGGTAGGCGTGAGGCGTAAAGGCTTGAATCCGCCTGCAGACGCAAGTTGAGATCCGTTGTCCTAGTGCCTGAGCATTGTTCCAAATAAGCCTTTCTGGGCGATCTGCATAGCTCAATAGAGAGATGTAACCTGTCTCTGGCCTTTAGAATGCATAACGAAATCAACTACAGAAGCTTTTAATTGTGGCATCAAAACAAATCAGATGTGTCCTTATGCTGCGGATTATCGGTTAATACATCGCGGTTGACTCGCTTCATCCCAAAGCTTACTTTCACGTTGTAAATTTTGCAAAATAGCATTATCAATTTCTTTACTCTACCATAAATTACAACATCTATGAAGCAATCACCATTCTCAGCAATCTCATAAACCCAATATTGCAAATCTATCGGGTTCGGCTCTGTCCTCATACCCTGCCTGACGGCATAACGATGAATGTCAGGGGAGATTTGCCCAAGGTTAATAAAAGTCGTGAGCTTAATTCGGTTCCAAGCTGCCACTAAACCTTCGCCACCATGAAGTTTTGGAAGATTCCAGTGGGAGAGAGCCTCGCTTAATTTGGCTTTAAGATAATTTGCCAGAATACTCTGAACATGAGGATAGTGAAAAACGGTAGGTTCGCAGTAAATCTCTTTGATCCTGAGTAATCGGGCCAGATGATCCGATTGAATGAGAGAAAACTGCTGTGTGAAAGTCGTCAAAACGAGAGTCCCTGAATCACTTGACAATTCATGTTAACGCAGGTTAAGAGGTAGGAGGGGGAGAACCGTCAGGCGTGGGAGAGTAGAAGGATCAGGCAATTCCCTTGATTCTACTGACAGCTAAGGTACTGACGGGCGATCGCACTCTACTTTCCAGGATCAGAGTCGCGGGGGCGATCGCCATACCTATTGAGGCGACAACCTTGGGGCTTGTAAAGCCATGCCCCCCTGAAGGAATGCCACTGAGTCCGCCAAACTGCTGAACAGTTTTCAGCAATAACTCGTAAGAATCTCACTCTTTCGGAATACATTTTAAACCAGTGCAAGCTTTCACCTGCGGAGCATGGGAACCCTGGAAACAATCACAAGTAGTGTTGCTGAATCCCAGCCTGGTTAGAGCACTTAGCTAAACGACACCGCCCTATTACTTCCTATTCATGACCTATTTTGTAAAAGCTGTAATACGAGCCTGCGAGATGTTAAGTGAATGGGCATGGAAAAAGTTGAAACCCCAAAAGCAGTTCCCCCCTTTGGGTTTCAAGCTTAATCGCACTTACCTGCTTACTTCGCTTCACAAAAAATGTATAAACTGCAAGGTCGCTATTAACGAAAGTCTATTTTTGAGTCCGAAACAATACAGAGGTCAAGTATTTTCACTCACTGATAAGGTGGAAAGTACAGGGTGCCTCATTCAGTTATCCAGGGAAACATGGCGATTCACCAATACACAGAGCAAGCGTTGAATTGAGGAGTTTTTACTGGCGAAATGCCGCCTTTACGGATTTTCGACAGTAAGAAACAGGGAGGAAAACGCCCTCTTATAGGGTTTTACAACCTCCCTCGGTACTACACCGATGGTAAGAAAGCTTTAGAGCAAATTGCCGACTCCTTCAAATCGACAACCTTCAAAACTGTTTGTGAATGAAGGGCACAGCACTTTCATGCAGCAGCAACTCCCCTATGCTCCGCCCAAATTCACTAAAGGACGGCTGTATAGTAATGGATCTTTGACAAAATTCTAATTGAATTTCATGAACTCCTGAATTTCATCTCTTCTAGGTTTCTACAATGATGAATCTCAATAACCAGCAGACTGTTGATCTTTCTTTTCTTGCGTCGGAAGAATGGCAGAAAATCAGGGATTGGAATTCAACTCAGTTGGAGCATGACCAGCATCAATCCATCCACCAACTGGTTGAGATTCAGGTTCAGCAAACACCTGATCAAACTGCAGTTATTTTTGAGAATCAAAAACTCACCTATCAGGAACTGAATCAGCGAGCAAATCAACTTGCAGGGTACTTGCAATCGCTCGGATTAGGGCCAGATATTCTGGTTGGCATTTGTATGGAGCGATCGCCCGAACTGATCATTGCTCTACTGGCCATTTTGAAAGCAGGTGGAGCCTATCTTCCTCTGGATACTGCCTATCCTGCTGAACGCCTGAGGTTTATGCTGGAAGACTCACAAGCATCCATTCTCCTGACTCAGAATCATCTGCTACGAGAATTCATAGAACTGAACATTCGGATAATTGATTTGGACAATGCTCTTGAAACAGAGAGTACTACTTCATCAAATCATCTGAACTTTGAGGTGAATCCTGCGCAGCTTGCTTACGTGATTTATACCTCTGGTTCCACGGGTAACCCAAAAGGTGTTGCTATGCCGCATCAGCCGCTTGTGAATCTTCTGAAGTGGCAACAACAAGATTTTCAATGTTCTCAAGCCAGAACTCTCCAATTTACCCCGATCGGTTTTGATGTTTCCTTCCAGGAAATTTTTTCAACACTCATCTCCGGTGGGACGCTTGTGCTAATTGCTGACGAGGTTCGACGTAACGCCGAGGAATTGCTACAGTACATTAGCGCTCAGGGGATCGAGCGGCTATTCCTGCCATTTATTGCGCTTCAGCATCTGGCTGAGATTGCCATCTCCCAAAGCTCCTTACCCATTTACTTGCGTGAGGTCATCACTGCGGGGGAACAGCTAAAAGTCACTCGTTCGATTGCCCAATGGTTTGAAGAGCTTAAAGATTGCACCTTATACAATCAATATGGCCCTTCGGAAAGCCATGTAGTAACTTCCTACAAACTTTCTGGAGCACCTAAAGATTGGCCTCATCTACCGCCAATTGGTTGCCCGATCGCCAATGCCAAAATTTACCTATTAGATCCCAATCGACGCCGTAAAGGAGACCCCGTCAGATTGGTTCCTGTCGGTGAACCTGGTGAGATTGCTATCGGAGGTATCGCTTTAGCTCGTGGATATTTTAACCATCCCGATTTGGAAGATGAGAAGTTTATTCCTGATCCGTTTGGTACTACGTCTAGTGAGAGACTTTACCGGACGGGCGATCTGGCTCGCTACCAGGTAGACGGGAATCTTGAGTACATCGAGAGAATTGATAATCAGATTAAGATTCGGGGCGTTCGGATCGAGTTAGGCGAGATTGAAGCCAATTTGAGCCAGCATCCAAATATCAAGGATGTAGCAGTAGTTGTGCGTGAAGACTCACAGGGCAGCAAATACCTGGTCGCTTATTACGTCTCTAGAAACGTGATGTCTTCCCAGGAGTCTGATAAATTTGCTCAAGAGCTTTATGCTTTTCTCAAGGCAAAGCTGCCAAAGTGTATGATTCCATCAACTTTCATGATGATGGACAAATTTCCGCTTACGCCCTCCGGTAAAGTCGATCGAAGAGCTTTGCCAGAACCTCACCGGAATCGAGCCATTTTGGATCTTGAATTCGTTGCACCTCGAACTCCTCTGGAGAAGCGGTTGTCTAAAGTCTGGTCACAAGTGCTCAATATAGAGGCGATTGGTATTCACGACAACTTTTGGGAACTGGGCGGAGATTCCTTAAGAGCAATTCAGCTCGTTTCTAAACTCCGAGAAGCTTGCCAGCAAGAACTCCCCATGTCTGCAATTTTCGATGCCCCAACGATCGCAAAACTCACAGAACTGATCGAGTCCGCATCTTTCACTGCTGCTAATTCAACCCCTGATGCGGGCGCAGTAGCTGAATTGGAAGCAGATACCACTTTAGATCTGAAGATTGATTCCTCACAGGTCTTTGGTGGGCAAGTTCCCCCTGAGAACATTCTGATCACTGGAGTCACTGGTTACTTAGGTGCTTTCCTGCTGCAAGAACTGCTGAAAGAAACTCAAGCCAGAATCTATTGCCTGGTCAGGGCAAAAACAATTGGAGCAGCCAAGAAAGAAATTGAGCAGAATCTCAAAAAGTATCTACTTTGGCATGAGGATTATGTGTCGAGAATTTACCCAATTCCTGGCGACTTAGCAGAACCACTGATTGGACTTTCAGAACAACAATTCCTCGATCTAGGTAAGACGATTGATATTATCTACCACAGCGCTGCGCAAATCAGCCTGATTCACCCTTACTCGTCTTTAAGAGCAGCAAATGTCCTTGGAACTTACGAACTACTGCGTCTGGCGTCCACAGGAAAACTCAAGCCCTTCCACTTCATCTCAACACTGGATGTCTTTCAAACTTCTGGAGCATTCAGTTCAAATCTGATTGCAGAACAGAGTGATCTGAACGTTTACGAAGCAGTTCACTTTGATGGTTACACCAAAAGTAAGTGGGTCTCCGAGAAACTGGTCAGAAATGCTCAATTACAGGGGTTGCCTGCCTCAATCTATAGGCCAGCAATGATTGCAGGCCATAGTCAAACGGGAGCGTCGAACACCAATGATTTGATGAATCGGTTAATCAAAGGATTTATCCAGCTTGGAAGCGCACCTGATTTTGATATGGCAGTCAACATTGCGCCCGTTGACTACTTCAGCCAAGGTGTAATTCATCTGTCCAGGAAATCTGAATCTTTGGGGAAAGCGTTTAACTTTGTTAATCCACAGCCAGTAAAAATGAGCCAATTTGTTGAGCTGATAAACGCCTGTGGATACCCGGTTGAGAAAGTTTGTCACGAGTTCTGGGAAACCCTGCTGATGCAGAACATTGGCACTTTGGACAGCATTGTATCATTCCTAACTTCAAAACCGACTGCCCAAAGTTTTAGCTATCTTGAACGCTCATCTGTTGGAGCATACCGGGTCATTCAACAGAATGTTGAGGAGGGTTTACAGAGCACATCAATTATCTGCCCATCCGTGAGTGACAAGCTGTTAAGCAACTACTTCTCCTATTTCAGCCGCGTTGCTTTTCTGAGGCCCCCAATTGCTTCATCTGCTTTAGCTTCCTCATAGGGGGTGTATCTCAGTTTTAGAAATTTGCAAAAGTGGGATGCACCCTCCTCATAGAGATTCACAAGCATAGTTTCTCATGCATCAATTAAATACAGTGCTTTGCGCTGAGATAGAAACAAAGTTTTTGTTGAGAGCCGCGCTCTGCGCGGCTCTCAACAAAAACTTTGTACCACACGTGCTTGCACAGCACTGCATCCTGGGTTCGTCTTAATTTTGTAGGTTTTTAAAGTCTGATTTTCTGAGCGGCACAGACTTTACTAAATCCACTCACAAAGCTGAAATATAGCAATCCTATTTGATTTGTGAGGGGGGTGTGGGGGCACTGCCTCCACAAATCAAATAGGATTGCTATATAATCAACGTTGATTCAGCTTTAAAGTTCTTTACACTGTTCCAATTGACAGAATTCTGAGCCGTAGTGGATGACTGATGGAGTTTGTTCTCCGGAAACATAATAACTGTTATAAACTGCGAAAAAAGGGCAACTTATAGATAGGAGCTTCACGAATCCTCTGTTTTGGGATTGGCAATGAGAAGTACTCCCCCCAATAGGTGTTCTAATGGAGTAGGTAGAGAGCTATGGCCAACCCTAAACAGATGAATGCAAGCAATCAATTCACCAATCGGTTAGTTAGTTTATCAAATGCGAACAAATTTGGACTCTCTCAAAGGCGATCGATTGGGTCAGGTTTATTTTTATCGGTTATGGGTGCCGCAGCAGTTAGCTTGGGTGGCATGGCGACGCTTTTCTATCAGGTTTTACAACAGCAAGCAGAAACGCAGATTCGCGACACTTTGAGGACTGAAGTTTATGTCTTTGAGAGTGAGCTAACACCCGTTAAACAATCCTTGAGGAACCTTGGGGGTCTAGTAAAGGTTTTGCAGGAGCAGGGGGTACAAGATCCCGAGATGTACAACAAACGGCTGCTGAATTTCTATCAGCAACGTCCTTCTCTGGTGATGGGTGTTTCCTTACAGCAGTCCCGTTTTGGATTCTTGAACGACCGGGAATGGTTCGCTTCCTACTTTTATGGCGATCAGAATGTCCCGAATCAAATTGGTAAGAAGCTGCCTGCACCCGATCAGTCAATTCTTTTTGCAGATCTGGTTGTTGAGGACAACTCACCGGAACAGCCGTATTTCCTTGAAACCCTCGCCACTGGAGAAGACTCCTGGTTGGAGCCTTACGAGTGGTACGGGATCACGATGGCCACGGCAAACCATCTAATCTTCAACAAACAAGGAAAGCTGTTGGGTTTTGCATCAATGGATGTGAACCTATCTGCTCTAAGCGAGAAGATGGATCAGACGGTAATTAACAACACTGGTTATTTTGTCGTTGTCAGCGCGAAAGGTAACATTGTTTCTTATCCACCAGATCCTTCACTGACAAGGCAAAACTACCAGTCAATCCCAGAGTTGAAGGCGATTTGGCCGCAAATTCAGGCGGGTGATGCTGGTCTGCTGGAATCCGGTGGAAAATACTGGGCCTATCAACGCATTCCAAGTACAGGTTGGATTGCGCTGGCGACAGTTCCTGAATCAGTAGTCTTGCTTCCAGTTCTAACTATCACGATGGGTGGGACTCTGGGGGTTGCGATGGTTCTTATGGGTGTTGTCTATCTGTTTGTTCGAAAACTCAATCAACGACTTAAGCCAATTCTGGACGAGTGCGAACGACTGACCTATGCTGACAACCTGAGAGTGCGTCGTCTCGAAGGGGAGACAACTCCGGAGTTTGAATCCAGACAACGGAATCAGTTTGAGGTGCAGCATGGGGATGAGTTGGATGTCTTAGCCTATTCATTTCACCAAATGGCAACTCAGTTGAAAGACTCTGTTGAAGAGCTGGAACTGCGGGTGGAGGAGCGCACAGCGGAACTTCGGAGCGCGAAGGAAGCAGCAGATACGGCCAACCGCTCTAAGAGCGAATTTCTGGCAAATATGAGTCACGAGCTACGAACACCGCTCAACGGGATATTGGGGTATGCCCAAATTCTCCTGCGTTCAGCCCACTTACCAACCCAGGAGCAAAAGGGTGTTGTCATTATTAATCAATGCGGTTCCCACCTTCTGACTTTAATTAATGACATTCTTGATTTCTCCAAAATTGAAGCTCAAAAGATGGAGCTTTATCCCACTGAGTTTCATTTTCCAGCATTCCTCCAGGGTGTGGTAGAAATCTGCCGGATCAAAGCAGAACAGAAGAGTTTGCGCTTCAATTACGTCACCGATGGAGATTTGCCAGTCGGTGTGTTTGCCGATGAAAAGCGGTTGAGGCAGGTTCTCATTAACCTTCTGGGTAATGCCACCAAATTTACAGACCGTGGCGAGGTTAACTTTTTGGTCAAGGCGAGGAGACTGGAGGAAGGGCAGAAAAATAGTCCCTCCATTTACCAAATTCGCTTCCAGGTAGAAGATACGGGTGTTGGCATGAGCGCTGAACAGATGGAAAAGATCTTTCTCCCCTTTGAGCAGGTTGGGACTACCAAAAAACAATCGGAGGGGACAGGATTGGGACTGGCAATCAGCCAATCAATTGTTGCGTTGATGGGCAGCACGCTGGAAGTTCAAAGCCAGCTAGATAAAGGCAGTACCTTCTGGTTTGATGTAACCTTCCCCGATGCGACTGAATGGGCAGAAAAATCAAAGATTCTGAATAAGGGGAAAGTAGTTGGCGTCAGAGGAGCAACACGGAAAGTGCTGGTTGTCGATGATCGCTGGGAGAACCGTTCTGTCATTGTGAACCTGCTCACACCACTTGGATTTGAAATGTTTGAGGCAAGCCACGGACAAGAGGGTTTGCAAAAAGTACAGGAAATCCACCCTGATTTGGTGATAACGGACATTACAATGCCGTTGATGGATGGATATGAGCTACTAAGGGCACTACGCAGCCAGGAGGAATTCCAGAACTTGCCGATTATTGTCTCTTCCGCAAGTGTCTTCGAGTCCGATCGGCAAAAAAGCATTAGCGCGGGAGCCAGTAGCTTCTTGCCCAAGCCTGTCCAGGCGGAGGGGTTGCTCGACGCCCTGCAAACACTGCTAGAACTGGAGTGGATTTATGAAAAAAACACTGAACCGTCTGAAACAGCAGACACACCCAACTGGAATGATTCAGAACAGAAAGTTCCACCCGATTCGGAATTGACAACTCTATATGATTTGAGCCGTAAGGGGTTAGTCAATGCCCTCCTGAAGGAAGTTGAGCGGATTGAGCAGTTGAGTGAAGACTATCGAGGGTTTACTCATCAGGTTCGCAATTTTGCCAAGAGTTTTCAAATGAAGCAACTGCGAGAATTCCTGGAACAATCAATGAGTAATCCGATTTAGTGATAGCCGTAGCCACGGCTATCAGGACGATGGGGGCAATACCCCCCAACGGTCCTGGCCAGGGTGGCAATCGCTATATTTTGGATCATTCCCAATCAGCGGAGTGAGTCCCAAAACATTCACGAATGCAAGTCTTGAAAAGACACATTAGCTATGACATCTTTAGCATTTCAAACAATTCTCATCGTTGACGACAACCCAACCAATCTGGAAGTTCTCTTCGAAACCCTTACGAGTGTGGGATTTGAGGTTGCAGTAGCAAGCGATGGTGAAAGTGCACTTGAGCAAGTTGCCTATCAAAAACCTGCTCTGATTCTCCTGGATATTATGATGCCGGGAATTGATGGGTTTGAAACCTGCCGACGCCTCAAGGCGAATCCTGAAACCCAAGACATCCCGGTTATTTTCACAACAGCATTATCTGATGTAGAGAATAAGGTGGAGGGATTAGCCCTGGGCGCGGTTGACTATATTACAAAGCCCTTTTACCGTGAGGAGGTACTGGCAAGGGTCAGAATTCACCTCAAACTGTATAACCTAACCGTTGCTCTGGAACAGCAAAATGTCCTGCTCAAATCAGAGGTTGAACAGCGACAACAGGCCGAAGCAGCGCTACGCAAACTGAATGAAGAGCTTGAATCAAAAATTGCAGAGCGAACCAGTGAACTAACAGCGGCGCTTCATGAACTTCAGCAGGCGCAGGTACATCTGGTTCAGAGTGAAAAAATGTCATCGCTTGGACAATTGGTGGCAGGTGTCGCTCATGAGATTAACAATCCGGTCAATTTTATCCGTGGGAACCTCAAACCTGTCAATGAATATGTGAAAGGTTTGCTCAGCCTTGTTGCGCTCTATCAGAGGCATGCTCCCACTCTTCCAGATGAAGTGCAGGAATTTTCGGAAAAGATCGATCTGGCGTTTCTCAATGAAGACCTCCCAAAAGTACTTTCCTCGATTCAGGTTGGGGTAGAGCGTATTTGCCAAATTGTTTTGTCGTTGAGAAATTTCTCCCGGCTTGACGAAGCGGAAGTTAAACCTGTTGATCTGCACGAGGGCATCAATAGCACGCTTCTGATTCTGCAACATCGTCTCAGTACAAAATCCTATCAATTACCAATTCAAATCATTAAAGACTATGGAGATCTCCCGCTGGTAGAGTGCTACCCAGGTCCCATCAATCAGGTGTTTATGAATTTGCTTTCAAACTCCATTGATGCTCTTGAGGAGAGGAAGGAGAGAGGCTTATTAGAGCAGCATGAGCCGCAGCCAGGAGTGATTCGCATTCGTACAGAACGAGTCCAGGATGATAGTGTACTAATTACCATTTCAGACAACGGCAATGGAATTCCGGAGGAAATCCTATCTAAAATTTTCGATCCGTTCTTCACAACAAAACCTGTAGGGAAAGGAACAGGTTTGGGGCTGTCAATTAGCCACCAGATTATCGTAGAAAAGCATATTGGGAAACTGCGATGCTACTCAGATCCAAAAGCGGGCACTGAATTTCAGATCCAAATTCCTATCAAGCAATTTTAAAACTACATTTTACAGAAAAAGACCAGAGTAATTTTACCTGAACTGTTTGCCCTTAACGAGTTCAACCAAATTGAGTCTCAGTTCCGTAGACAGAGTAGCGATCGATGAATATTCCTCATTGGGAACGGCCAATTATTCTAATTGTTGATGACAACCCCAATAATTTAGAGGTTCTTTCAGAAACTCTTGCTGGCAATGGGTTACAGGTAGCGATCGCCACTGATGGGGATAGCGCGATTGATCAAATTCAATATCATAAACCTGATTTGATTCTTCTAGATGTGATGATGCCGGGAATCAGCGGCTTCGAAACATGCAGAATCCTAAAAAACAACCCCCAAACCGCTGACATACCTGTTATTTTTATGACGGCCCTTGCCGATGTCGCCAATAAAGTAATGGGGTTATCGATAGGAGCTGTAGACTATATTACTAAACCTTTTCAATACGAAGAAGTAGTGGCAAGGGTCAGAGTTCACCTGGAGCTACGGTTTCTGAACCGACAGGTTTTAGAACAGACTGTTGAATTGCAGCGAATCAATCTTGAACTTTTGAAGTTGAACCAGGAATTGCAGCGACTTGTCAATTTAGATGGTTTGACGGGAGTCGCAAACCGCCGTCGATTTGACGAATATCTCAGCCAGGAATGGAAGCGATTGATGCATCAGGGAAGAAACTTCTCTTTGATTCTGTGTGACATTGACTACTTCAAACTCTATAACGATTTCTATGGGCACCAGGCTGGAGATTCCTGTCTTCAAAAAGTAGCAGAAACAATCAGCAATAGCCTGCAAAATCCCGTTTATTTAGTCGCACGTTATGGAGGAGAAGAGTTCGCCATTGTCCTGCCGGATGTACCCGCTAAGGAAGCAGTCGAAATTGCAGAAGAAATCCGCCTGAAGATATACCACCTTCAAATTCCACACCAGCAATCAAAAATTGGCTGCTGGGTAACTTTAAGCCTTGGAATTAGCAGCCAATCCTACCATGGCGAAACGAAATCTTCTCACCCTTTGCTCAGTACAGCTGACAAAGCTCTGTACATGGCGAAAGTCAAGGGAAGAAATACTTTGTGTTACCTTCCAGTCAGTCCTGAACCCCAGCTTATTACTGAGATGCAGCGATGAAACCAAACGACCACTTTCCTCAGAGAGCGCGCATACTCATTGCTGGGAGTAATCTTGCAGACACACGAGCAATTTGCGAGTTGTTGCAAAAGTTCAACTTTCAAGTGTCAGTTTTCTCAAATGAAGGCTCTCCGAATGAGGGATCTTTATTTGAGTGCGTTCAACGTGAACACCCCGATCTTCTACTGTTGAACCGCTGGTTTCTGGATCAGGGACAAGATGCGTATGAAGTGTGTATTCGACTCAAAGAGCATCCAGAAACCCAAGAGACTTGCATTATTCTTCTAGATATTTTGGATGATGAGTCTGAAAGAGCCAGTGTTCTGGCAGTAGGATGTGCTGACTACCTGATTCACTCATTTTCGACGCAAGAGCTGTTAGCTCGAGTGAACACACAACTGGCCCTCAAAGCAGCAAAAAAGACCATTGAATATCTGGAGTTTCAGGTTTGTGAGCAAACTGCTGAAATTGCGGCCACCCACCAGAAGCTCAACTGTGCCATTACTGAACGGCTCAAAATAGAGCAGGAGCTTCAGAAGGAGCGTGTACACTTTGACCATCATGCTCGCCATGATCCACTGACACAGTTGGCGAATCGAAAATTCTTGATAGAACGCATCGAATACGCCATTCAGAATTTTCAAAACTCAAAAAATAAGCAGATTGCGGTTCTCCTGCTCGATCTGGACCGATTCAAAGTAGTGAATGAAAGTTTAGGGCACAATACAGGCGACCAGTTACTGATTACGGTTGCCCACCACTTAAAGAACCTGGTTCGTACAACTGACACTGTTGCACGACTGGGGGGGGATGAATTTGTTCTGCTCCTCGATCCGATTCAGCAGCCCTCAGACGCCATTCGCTGCGCTGAAAGGATCGTCCGTGTTATGCGGTTACCCCTGTTCATTGATAACCATGAGATTTTTCTAACACCCAGTATTGGCATTGCGATCGGTACCTCTGAATACCATCAGGCTGCTGATCTTCTACGAGATGCAGATATTGCAATGTACCGAGCGAAAAGGAGCAGCAAAGCCCGGTATGCCATGTTTAATCAGGAGATGTATACAGAAACGCTGATTCAACACCAAATGGAGCGCGATCTTCGTTACGCAGTTGAGCAGAATCTTTTATATACTCACTTTCAGCCCACGGTTTCGCTACTGCCCCCTTATCAACTCACCGGATTTGAAGCCCTCGTTCGCTGGAACCACCCAACCTGGGGTAATATCCCTCCACATCAGTTTATTCCGCTCGCTGAAGAGACAGGTCTGATTGTCCCCCTGGGAGAATGGGTTCTGCACGCCACTTGCAAGAAAATAGCCGAATGGCAGGCTCAGTTTGAGCTGCCAGATGATTTTCGGATGAGTGTTAATATTTCCATCAAACAATTGCAAGATCCCTATTTCCTTAAGCAGGTGAACCAGGTGTTGAGAAAAACGGGGGTTTCTGGGAAGCGCTTGCGGTTAGAGTTAACTGAAAGCGTTTTTATGAATGATCCAGAATCTTTCATCCCATTACTCAAGGCACTGCGGAAAAAGGAGATTGAGTTAAGTATTGATGATTTTGGAACGGGCTACTCCTCTTTGAGCTACCTTCATCGGTTACCAGTCAACTACATTAAAATCGATCGATCCTTCATTAGCCGTTTGGGGATGGCTGAAGAAAATCTGGCCATTGTCAGCACAATTTTGACACTGGCTCGAGATCTGGGGCTAGGCACGATCGCAGAAGGTGTAGAAACCTATCAGCAGCTTGAGTACTTGCAAATGCTGGGCTGCGATGCTGCCCAGGGATATGTGTTTGCAAAACCACTCCCACAGGACAAGGCTGAGGAACTGCTTCAGCAATTTTTTTGCCCAGAGCACCCTGCATCCCCCACGAACTGGGAATCCCTCAATCCACTGCTGTCCAACAGTGTTGCATAGGAAGACGGATTTTTCTCCCTTCACTCGATACAGCGCTTTGCAAGCGCGTGAGGTACAAAGTTTTTGTTGAGAGCCGCGCTCCGCGCGGCTCTCAACAAAAACT
>CAZVXA010000027.1:0-44898 GCA_964630955.1 uncultured bacterium
GGAGAAACAGCGCTGGGGGAGGGGGGTGGAGTCACACGACGAGGAACGACAGAGTACTGGCGCAGGAGAGGAGACTGTACCCTGGATTGTGTACTGTTCGTCAAAGCCGCCGAAGTCATACCTGTCGAAGTCATACCTGTCGAAGTCATACCTGTCGAAGTCATGCCCGTTGAGGTCACGGAAGGAGACGGTAAGGGCGCGACAGAAGGGAGCGGGGTGGCGGCAGACATTCGGCCATCTCGCTTGGCCGCTGTGAGCGCCCGCTCAATGGAAATGGGCAGGCTGTCCCAGTTGACAGCATCGTTGTTCAGCAGGGTCTTGATTTGCCGCAGTACATCCTGCATCATGGGCGGAGAGGGTGGATGGAGCGGTGCATAGTTGCGAATAGGGTCACGTCGCACCGCAACGAGTGCCCGCTGTACCGCTTGAGTAATTTGGGTGGCATATTTAGCCCCACCCCGCTGAAGCTGATGCTCCAGGCCACGTTCACTGGTTGCATAGAGGGATGGAAGGTGGTTGAGCGCAAATGCCACCAGTTCCAACCGATTAATATAGGCTGCGACCTTGGGGGGAAGCTTCTTCATTTGCTCCTCAACTTCCCGCTCCACCAACATTTCCATTGCATTTCTATAGCATCCCATAGCGCCTCCCTGTTGCCTTGCCATCAGTAAATCAGCAGTAGTCATCGAACAATTAGAAACAGAACTCCCTGGTTGGAGCAGCCAACCCTGGAGATTGCAGAATGCGAGAATAGCTCACATCTGCGAGTGAGTGAAAACAGAACGAAGGTGAAAAATTCCCTACAGGGGGTATCGGGCTGTGTCGAATCTGGGGCAGTTCAGTGAAGATCCTGAGGGATAGAGGAGAGCTTCAATCACTGTATCGGAAATTACGGAACGAGGGGCAAAAATCTATTTTTCTAGGATAGCATCTCCGTAATTCTACAAGTAGTAACGTAATCTCTTTCTTGGAAAAAATAAGCATAGTCGGATGCTTGCCTCAGCAAAATCTCGGAAAATGCGGTTGAGATCTCCCCCTATGCAGCCCTTCTCATCAGCCACTAAACTGGGGATATGAATGGATTTACGTAACTTTATGTCTGCTGTCTCTAGCTTCTACGTAATTTACGATGGCAACTGTAATCTTTGTGTCAATTTAGTGAGGCTACTTGAAGTTCTGGATCGGGGCGATCGCTTTCAGTACGCTCCAATGCAGGACGAAGTGCTACTATCTCAATTCAGTATTTCTGCGGCAGATTGTGAAAAGGGCATGATCCTCATTGATGCAGTCCAGCCAAGCCGTCGCTGGCAGGGCAGTGATGCTGCCGAAGAAATCGGTCGCCTGTTACCCGCTGGTGAGCTGTTTGTACAGGCATACCGGGCACTACCGGGGCTGAAATGGAGTGGCGATCGCCTCTACGAGCAGGTGCGCGACAATCGCTACACCCTGTTTGGCAAGCGCAACACCACCTACCAGCCCACCTATCCCATCTGTCAGACCGATCGATGTCGCTTCTAAGACTCTATCCGAAAGCCCAAATGCTGGTAGGCGCGGCGCTACAGCGCCGCGCCTACCAGCATTTGGGCTTTCGGTTTTCGGATAGACACTGGGTGGCTACCGCACGAGCATCCAAGACGGGATACAATCCTTAGCGGTCTTATTGCATCACCCCATGAACTTTCGGATTGGCAACGGTTACGATATTCACCGCCTGGTGGGCGATCGCCCGCTCATCCTGGGCGGCGTCCCCATTCAACACGAACTGGGATTGTTGGGGCATAGCGATGCTGACGTGCTGACCCACGCCATTATGGATGCGATGTTGGGGGCACTGAGTCTGGGGGACATTGGCCACTATTTTCCTCCCGGAGAACCCGAATGGGCGGGAGCGGACAGTCTGAAGCTCCTGGAGCGGGTCAACGCCCTGGTTCATCAACAGGGATGGCAGATCGGCAACCTCGACACTGTGCTCGTTGCCGAACGGCCCAAGCTGAAACCCCATATCCCGGCGATGCGCGATCGCCTTGCGTCCGTTCTCAACCTTGAACCTGACCAGATTGGCATTAAGGCGACAACGAATGAAAAGTTGGGGCCTGTGGGTCGAGAGGAGGGAATTGCCGCCTATGCGATCGCCCTGCTGGTGAAGAAGGAGAATTAATATGCCCCTGATACCGGAACCGTCTGAGTTTATCCAGCAGCGATTGTTTTATCAAGGTCGCAAATTCAACTTTGAGGTCAGCCGACTGCGCCTCCCCAATGGGGTGGTGGGCGACTGGGAGTGCATTCGCCATCCGGGGGGAGCGCTGGCTGTGCCGATCACCCCGGACGGGCAACTGGTGCTGGTGCGGCAGTACCGATTTGCAGCAACGGGGCGCTTACTGGAGTTTCCTGCGGGCACCGTTGAACCCGAAGAAGACCCTCAAACCACAGTGCAGCGTGAGATCGAGGAGGAAACGGGTTACCGCGCCCATCGCTGGCAGAAGCTGGGGCAGTTCTTTCTTTGTCCCGGTTATTCGGATGAGATTATTTATGCGTTTCTGGCGCAGGATCTGGAAAAGCTGGAAACCCCTCCTGTGCAGGATGAAGACGAAGACATTGAGACGGTATTAATGACTCCGGCAGAGTTTGAGCAGGCTGTCCAGGATGGTGAACCC
The DNA here is from genome assembly GCA_964630955.1 of uncultured bacterium. Taxonomy (GTDB): domain Bacteria; phylum Cyanobacteriota; class Cyanobacteriia; order Elainellales; family Elainellaceae; genus CAZVXA01. The sequence continues at coordinate 2,655 of CAZVXA010000027.1, forward strand.
ATTGATGCCAAGTCCGTCACCAGCTATCTACTGGCCCGTCCCCATTTCGCAAGCTAACTTACTGGACTTTTGACTAAACTGCGCCGATTTTCTCTGAAACGCTGACTCAGTCAGCGTTTCAGAGAAAATCGGCGCTAAAATTAAATATGCCGCGAAACGCTCTCGGAGAGAGCGTTTCGCGGCATCGGAAGAAAAGTAGTCAAAAGTCCAGTAACTTATGTCAGAGTTGATTCTGTTTTGGCATCGCCGCGATCTGCGCACGGTTGATAACGTGGGTCTGGCTGCTGCCAGGGCGCGATCGCCCAGAGTCGTCGGTGTATTCTGCCTTGACCCGGCACTGCTAGTGCCCGACGTGGCTCCGGCGCGGGTCACCTACATGATCGGTAGCTTGCAGGAACTTTACGAGCGCTACGACCAGGCCGGAAGCCGTCTGCTGGTGATTCAGGGACAGCCCCAGGAAGCGATCCCCCACCTGGCGAAGGCATTGTCTGCAAAGGCGGTGTTTCTCAATCGGGACGTGGAACCCTACGGACGGCAGCGCGATCGCACCGTCGCGGATACCCTACGACAGGCCGGAGTCGAGGTGCAGGCATTCTGGGACCAACTGTTGCACGCCCCCGATCAAATCCGCAGTGGTTCAGGTGGCCCCTACACCGTCTACAGTCCCTTTTGGCGTAACTGGAGCAGTCAGCCCAAGGCGGGACCTGCCGCTGACCTGGAACAGACGGAAGATTTGACCGAAAAGGAACTGGCGGCGGCGGCGACGGGGGGAGCGATCGCCCTACCCAGCGCCAGGGATCTGGGCTACATCTGGGACAACCCGCTCGTTCTGGAACCGGGCACAGCAGCGGCACTAGAGCGGTTGGACGAATTTTGCGATCGCGCCATTACCGACTATCAGGAGCAGCGGAACTTGCCTTTTTCTCCTGGCACATCCCGGCTCAGTGCAGCCCTTAAATTTGGCACGATTGGCATCAGAACAGTGTGGGCAGCCACTGAAGTGGTGCTGCAGCAGACCCGTAGCGACGAAGCACAGGACAGCATCCGCGTCTGGCGGCAGGAATTAGCGTGGCGAGAATTTTATCAGCACGCCCTGTTTCACTTCCCTGAACTGGCGGAAGGGTCTTACCGCAAGCTGTACCAGACGTTTCCCTGGGATAACAATCCAGAGTACTTTCAGGCGTGGTGTGAGGGCCGCACGGGCTACCCGATTGTGGACGCTGCAATGCGACAGATGAACAGCATCGGCTGGATGCACAACCGCTGTCGCATGATCGTGGCCAGTTTTCTGACCAAGGATCTGCTGGTGGATGGGCGGCTGGGCGAGAAGTATTTCATGCAGAAGTTAATGGATGGTGATCTGTCCGCCAACAACGGCGGCTGGCAGTGGAGCACCTCCAGCGGCATGGATCCAAAGCCGCTGAGAATCTTTAACCCCGCCAGTCAGGCGCAGAAGTTCGACCCTGAAGCCGAATATATTCGCGAGTGGCTCCCGGAGCTGCGCAGCCTCGATACCGGGCCGCTGGTGACGGGTAATATTCCCCAGGATGAGCGCGATCGTTGCGGCTACCCCGCCCCCATCGTGGACCATAAGCGTCAACAGGCGCTGTTTAAGCAGCGGTATGCGCAGCAAAAAGAGCGGATGGGGGAATCGGGAAGCGCATAATATTCGACGGCTGAGATACACCAATGGTGTATCTCAGTGTTTAGCCATAGAGCGACCGAATCCACTCCCACTCGTGTCGCAGTCCGGTTTCCAGTGGCACCTGGGGATTGTAGCCAAGGATTTTTCCTGCCTTTGAGATATCGGCAGAGGTATGACGGGCATCGCCTGCTGCTTTCTTGGTAAAGGAGCGCTGGACTGGTTTTTGGGCGATCGCCTCCATCGTGTCTATCACCTGCGACAGCACCACCCGACTGCCGCCGCCAATATTAAACACCTCTCCTACGGCCTCCGGCACCATTGCGGCCTGCAAATTGGCCGTCACCGCATCACTGATATAGGTAAAGTCTCGCGTCTGCTTGCCATCCCCATAGATGCCAATTGGCTGGTCGTTCAAAATCGCCTTGAAGAACAGGTGAAACGCCATATCGGGGCGTTGGCGGGGACCGTAGACCGTAAAGTAGCGCAGAGCGGTGACGGGAACCTCAAAATTCTGGTGGTACAGCCAGCACAGCCGCTCCGCTGCCAGTTTCGTAATGCCGTAGGGGGACACGGGTTGAGGGCAAACCTGCTCGTCGGTGGGCATTGTTTCTGCGTTACCGTACACCGATGAGGTGGAAGCAAAGACAAAGCGCTTCAGGTGTCTGGATCCCTTCGCGGCTTCCAGCAACACCTGGGTAGCGTTAATATTGCGTTCTGTATAGTCCCGAAAGCCTGCGCCCCAACTGGCCCGTACTCCTGCCTGGGCCGCCTGATGGTACACCACCTCAACCCCTTCTAAAAGGGGTGCCCAGTTGATCGTTTGAATATCGGCTTCGACCAGTTGGAAGTTGGGGTGGCGTTCCAGGGTGGCAATGCTCTTGCGCTTCAGAGCAGGGGAGTAGTAGGGGTTGAAGTGATCAATTCCAATCACCTGGTCACCCCGGTTGAGCAAGGCTTCTGCCAGATGAGAACCGATAAATCCGGCGGCCCCAGTGACAATACAAATCGACATAGCAGCTCCCCTTCCAAACAGCAGACAAAAATTCAAACAAGATATATCAGTGTAGCCAGGAACCTGGGCAGCAGGGAAACGGGATGGACGGTTTAACGCAGCCATTCAGCAGACAGCATCAATGGAGTGGAATAGACTGGAAGGCGATCGCCCCCTTCATCCCCCCCGCTTTAGCGTAATTTCTTGTTCCACCAATCGTGTAGTGCCCCTCCCTCATGTTCAATTTCCTCAGATCCACTCTCCCTCTGGCAAGTTTAATGCTCCTGGCCGGATGCAATGGCTTCAATTCCGCCTCGACTTCCTCATCTGATCCTGTGACGCCCCCAGCGCAGACGACAGAATCTCCTGCTCCATTGGCTCAGGCACCCCCTACGGCTACAACCCGGATTTCTGAGACGGGAATTGGAGCCGCACAGTTGGGAATGTCGTTGGGTGAACTGAAACAGGCGCTCGGCCCAGAGGTCGAGTATAAAGTCCAGTCACCGTTCATGGTGGATTTCGATGCGATTGCCGTCACCCAGAACGGCAAAACCCAGTTCTATATCCTTTATCTGGCAGGACAGTCGTTTGCGGATACAGAGGTGATCCAGGGATTGATGACAGACAACCCAGAATATAAGACCGAGCAGGGAGTTGGTACCGGAACGACCATCCGTCAGGCAGAGGCGGCGTATGGTCAAGCCACCCTGGCCTACCACACCTCTAATGAATCGAGAGAATACGCCCGATTTGCACGTCAACCCGCCCCCAATATTTCCTTTGCCACTGGTAATGGAAACACCGAGACTGCGGGAATTTATCCTTCCTCAACAGGCGAGTTCAACGAAACCCAGCAATATCGCGAGTCTGCCACAATTCAGTCCATTCTGGTCGTCTGTTTAGCGGAGCAATGTGCCCAATAATCAAACCTATGCTCAGAACTGGACTTTTGACTAAATCGCGCCGATTTTCCTGAAATGCCGTCAGCGCTTCAGGAAAATCGGCGCGATAATTAAATTTGCTGAGAAACGCTCTCACAGAGAGCATTTCTCAGCATGGTCAGAAGAAATAAACGAAGATCCAGTTCTGGATGGAGGCGACGCGAATTTCCCAACCAACACGCTTGAGCAGTTCCTGCATCAGTCGCCAGTTCACACTCAGACGGGATAGAGCTTGACACAGAGGAGGAACTGTCGCGCTGCACAATAGACTGTGGGAATCACAGACTGTAGGAATCACGGGCGATCGCCCTCGACAATAGACCCGATAAGATAGGGATATTGGCCTGAGCTGGAAAAGTCTTCGGCAGGCCGACTGAAACGGTAACTCATCCCATTGACGATACGATTACAGGAGTCTAATGCCCACTTTTCTTGCCGCCCTGATTTTGGCTGCATGGATCAGCGCGATCGCCCTGGTCTCAGTGCAGAATGCTGCGCCTGTGGTACTCCAATTCATATTTTTGCAATCAGTTCCACTACCCTTTGGTCTACTGCTGGGGTTTAGTGTGGCACTGGGCGCAGTACTGGCTGCTCTACTCCTGGGTTTTTCCCCACGGCGGGCCGGATAGACCGCTAAGATTCGTCTAACGAATAAACGTGGCCATCAATCAACAGACGAGTGATCCCCTTTGCCTGCAAGTAGCTACTCACCTTGAACAGTACCCGACCATCGGGAATCTTAACGACCCGCTGCATCCGTCGCATAAACCGCTTTGCTACCCGATGATTGTCAAAGACTGGCAATGTTTTTTCCTGTTCTTCGGCACCTGACACCTGGCCTAAGTTGGCAAAATCCTTTAAGGGCCGGGTGATTAACTCTGCGGACTTATCGACCACGAGATAGCAGATGCGGGGGATAACGGACTCTGTTAACGGTAGCACCTGAAGCTGCTTGGCGTCCTGAATTTGCATTGGAGCAAAGCCTTCCAGGTCTGCGTCCTCGTCATCGTCGAGTTCGTCGTCCTCGTCATCGTCGAGTTCGTCGTCCTCGTCATCGTCGAGTTCGTCGTCCTCGTCATCGAGTTCATCCAGTTCCTCGACGTTGAGCAGTTTCTCCTTCACCTCCACCTGCAGTTCCTCAATGACCGCTGGTAAATCTGCGAATACAGAGTCGGTGGCCTCTGGAACAGGAGATGCGATCGCAGCCACTTCGGCGACTGCGTCCGCTGGTGACGAGGTGATGGGTTGAGCCATCGGAATGTCCACCTCCTGAGGGGCGCTTGAGCGCCTGCGGCGACGGGGAGATGGCTTGACTGAATCAACCTCCTCCGGAGGAGGAACATCTTCCTGGACTGCCACAGGCTCTGCGACAGGAGGTAACTCCAATTCGAGCTGGCTCTTACCAGCTGCCAATCGCTTTTGCTGAATCAGCGAATCGTATTCCTTCTCTGAAAGGCTCTGTTTCAACAGGCGGCTAATTGTAGATGTGCTAACGCCATACTGACCTGCCAGCGTGGAGGTCGTTTCGTCCGACTGGCGGTAGCGCGCTAGGATATCTCGCTTGTCAGTTTCGGTCAGTTTTTTGGGAGCCATGTCTCTCGCATTGTACCAGGGCGATCGCCCAGACCCGTTGGCGTTATCAAGTCTTCTGTGTCAGGTTCAGCGCTGCTGTACTTCTGAAGACTATGCAGCAGTACCAGAGCTGGAAACTGTGCAAGATCAATCCTAAGCTATGCTTGCCCGGATTGCATCCCTACCAATGAAGTCTCTATATTCCGGTCTGGTAACTTCTGGACTTTTGACGATTTCTTCCTAATATGCCGCAAAACGCTCTCTAAGAGAGCGTTTTGCGGCATATCTAGTTTTAGCGCCGATTTTTCTAAAACGCTGACGCTGTCAGCATTTCAGAAAAATCGGCGCGATTTAATCAAAAGCCACCGATGAAGCCATGCTACCTCAGGTACCCAACAATCAGGGGCGTGGTGCAATCGCCCCACGCCCCTGATTGTTGGATACAAGTTCATGCGCGACGACGGCTACTGCGGCGTGAGCGCGTCGATAGGTCGTATTCCAGAGCTGCACCAATTGTAAACAGGCATCCGCTGAAGATAAAGAACACCTCCGGCAGAGCACCCGTCTCGTAATTGGGGATGTACTTGATGGCGTAGAAGAACCAAAGGTCGGCAATGTAAAAGGAGAATGCAGCAGCAGCGATAAATCGCCAGGAGAGAGAGAACCGACCACCCCAGAAAGCCAGCAGTAGCATGGTCGCCATGACCACCAGGATAATGTCACCAAGGACGTAGAGCTTGAGAATCAGGTCGGACAGCGGCTGTAGTTGCTGCTCGATGGCGATCGCCCAATCCGGTGCTGTCGATGCTGCCTCAGAGACAGGGTCAGCCAGAATGGGAGCTGCCGGAACCGCCGCAGGAGATGCAGGGGTTGCCTGAGCAATCAGGGTGGATGTGGACAGTTCAGCGGTTTCAGAGGAGGGGGCAAATCCCACGAAATAGGCAATAACCAGACCCAGAACAGCGATCGCCGCCAGAATGAGCCATTGCATGGGGGACAGGCTCAATCTGCGGGAAGCGACCGCCAACCCCATTCCCACACCAACCAGCACGTAGGTGAGCAGAAAAAACAGATCTGCCGGAGACACATCAGGGGTTTTTCCCCAACCAATTTCCCACTGTGCCAGGATCAAATTCCCCACAAAATAGGACAGCATCCCGATGCTGAATAACAGCCAGACAAAGCGCCCGCTCACAATTTGAGAACTTTGCCAGTTACGGTAACAAACAACAGCCGCACCAATAAAGGCAACATTCTCCAGAATGTAGGTCATCGGGGTATACCAGTCGGGACGGCCCTGCCCCGGAACCGGAATGCTGAATAGTAAGAAGAACAATAGCGCAAAAACCGCCCAGCCAATCGCAGCCAGAATAATCACCTGTGCCGATAAATTGAACTTTGCGCGAGAGGATGTTTTACTCACTGGCGATGCTCCTCAAATTAGAAAACCCAGAACTCTGGTGGGGACGACTCAGGAACCGATAGATTCAGTAAGAATACAGATTTTTATCTTAGTCTTGAATTTTTATCGTCAGTTTTGACGGCTTCAGCTATTTCCAATCTTTCCCAGAAGGTGATTGTTTTAACCAGTTCAGGAATTGAGTGCGATCGCTCCCCGACATATCTTCAAGCGCATCCAGAACTCTCCCAGTAAAGCCGGTATTACCAAAATGCTGCTTGCCTAGACGGTGCATCTCCTGTAACAAAATGTTGAGATGATGTTCCTGCCAGGGGGGAACTTGCAGCGAAGCCAACGGGTCTATAGTGAGCAGTTGATGAACGGCATCTGGAGATTCAGAGTTAGGGAAGCGTCCCTGTTGCAGCACTCCAGTAATTTCTTTCTGAAACATACCCGCCTGCCGTGCGCCCAGCAAATCTTCGATATCGATGTAAACAGCCTGCAACAGCAGCAGGCAGGCCTGGATAAAGGCCGGAGTTGCCGCATCGCCCCCCTGATCTGCGGTTTCAGCGCCAAGTTGGTCGAGCCGAACCTTTCCCCAGACGCTGTAGCGGTCAGGCTCTTCTAATAAAACACAGGCTTTTCCCCGATTATCAGTCAGATCGCGCCAAAATGCTTTTGCTTCTTCTTCCTGGGCAGCATTGAAGACGTTAATCAGGCGAAAGGTCTGACCCTGGTAGTGGAGAATTGGAATCTGCTGATCTTTCTTGGGGTGCTGAATCGTCGTTATTTCAACATCCTGCCGCTTTAAGATAAACATGACGCTGCCAATAGACTCCTATCAGGGGCGGAAGTGTTGATTCCGTCGGCTTGGGTACGTTGACATTCGCTTTGGGAGTACACCCGCATCCACACACCACGAGGATCGCTGGAGTAGGGAGCACTGCCCCAGGCTTCAGATTTTACGCTGCCCACCTTGTACTATATCGCCTGATTGATCGCCTGAATGCAGGGGCTTTTACAAACGATCCGGGATCGCTATAGTGGTCATAGTGAGTTTGTGAAAATGATGGGCAAGACTGCTAAATTTTCACTCAGCATTTCGCTCACTTCATACTTCCCATAATTGTTGACCAAATTGACGGATCAGGTGAACTTTTACCCGAATAAATTCTCGCAGTCTTGATACATCGGTTTTTGTCAACATAAGGTACGGGGGGCGGTGCCCCCATGCAGGGGTGAAACCCTTGCACCCCCTGCTTCATCGGCACGAAAAGTGCTGTAAGATAAAAACTTCTGCTCCAGTAGCTCAGCCGGATAGAGCAACTGCCTTCTAAGCAGTCGGTCGCAGGTTCGAGTCCTGCCTGGGGCGTCACAGGGGTCAATCGGGGGCCGATTCGATGATAGAAATCCTTGCTGCTCTCTCTGTGTCCGCAGCAGTAGGAATTCGTCTGGCCCTCCCCCTACTGCTGATTGGCCTGCTGCGCAATCAGGAACTATGGTCGCAGGTGCCGATTCTGTCTCATATTCCGCCGCCAATTGTGCTGGGGGTGCTGGTGAGCTGGTCTCTCGCAGAGATACTGCTCTCTAAAGACCCTTTTGCTCACCGGGTGCTGCAAATTGTCGAACTGTTTCTGAGTCCGGTGGTGGGAGCGATCGCAGGGATTGCCGTCGCTCGGATTGCAGGTGTGCTGAACTCCCTGATTCCTCTGGTGGGAATTGTCGGTGGTCTGCTGGCGTTGGTGCTGCATCTGGTGCAGGTGGGCTGGTTCTATCGTCTGCGGGGACTTCCCGTGTGGGTAATCTTTATGCAGGACTTTCTCTGCGTGGCGCTGGTTCTGTTTGCTTTTGATGCGCCCGGTCAGGGGGGTCTGATTGCACTGCTGCTGCTGTGGATGGCCATTCGCAGTTCTGCGACCTGGCAGCGCTGGTATCAGCGGCAATCCCCCCAGCCGCAGGGAAATCCACGATCAGGGAAATCAGATCCGGATTAATACCCTACTCGCAGGCATCCAGGCAGAAGCGACGGCACATCATGACGGGGGAATCCTTGCTGCCGTTGAGAGGACAGTCGCGGTTAGCGCAGCGTGTGCAGTCAGATTCGGTATGCAGCACCACTTCATTCGCAGTGTAAACGCTGATGCCCTGACTGATGAATGCCTGTGCTTCCAGTTCCGAGAGTTGGTCAGCGATCAGCAATGCCTGATGGATTCCGAGCTGCGCTCGCGATAGGTTAATCCTCTCCAGGGTTTTGCGAAAACTATGGGAGTCGGCTCTGATCTCGATCAGTACTTTGTGTTGTCGAGCGCTAAAGGCGACAGGTTTGTCCTGCGCAAAATAATCCTTGTACTGCAACGTCAGGGTGCCATCGGGGTAGCGCAGCGTGCGTATCAGTCGCAGAAAAGGGACAGTGTAATCTCCGGCGGCATCCAGGGTGTACCACCAGGACTTATGCCATGCTTCGGTAGGGATATTGATGATGGCTTCGATCTGCTCGGGCAAAAATCCAGACCGCTCCAGCAGAGCGATCGCCTGAGCCAGCCTCAACCTATGCCCTAGCGTGTAGGTTTCCGACTCGCAGCGGGTAAGTTTGAGAAATTCGCGGCGCAATAATTTGGGATCGACACTGGCCGCAACTCTCTCTTCGATCTCAGCGGGAGACTCGGCCAGCACACAATCAACGGTTTCATAGGAGATGACCCCATCCACCGTGCGGTGGATTTCTACCGGAACCCCAACAGCAGCCGTAATGGAACCCAGTACGTGGGGCGGTACCAGCGCAGGCGTACAGTGAATTAGCAGAGACTTAAGCAGGTTCTCGTCGGCGATCGCCAGAGCAATCTGAACGCGATCGCGGGCGGTAATCGCGGTCCGTCGGTTTCCCACAGAATGGGTCAGCGCCTCTTGGGTCATATCAACCAATTGAACCTCGTCGGTTGAGGGTGGGCGGACACGAGACACTCCGTCTCATTACCATGCCTAATAGTTACCTCAGGTATAGATAATCTTGCTGTTCTTTTAAGAAAGGCTTGATAAATCCTTGCGTTCGGTCAGAAAACGAAATATCACCGTTGGGAAGCGTGGATTTTTGTTACGCCAGATCCAGTTGCAGACTGAGCTGCGATTCGTCGATCAGGCCGGAGGCAAGCTTATGGGCATAGCGGGTCGTTTCGGGCAAACGATACCGGGTCGTGCATTGCAGCACGGTGGCGATCGCCGTTTCCAAACTGACCCGATGCCCTGGAGAAATGTAGAGGGGATTGATCTTTACCCGTGTCCTCAGCACTGCTCCAATCGTTTCACCCTTGTCGATCAGCGGCACCCAGGCTCCCTTCTCATCCGGCACTGGAGCGTGGCGACCAACCAGACGAGATTTGCCAACACCAATCGATGGCAGATTAACCAGAATTCCCAGATGGCAGGCGATGCCAAAGCGTCTGGGGTGAGCTGTACCCATGCCGTCACATAGCAGGATGTCGGGAATTTGACGCAGCTTCTCCAGTGCATCCAGCACTGCGGGTACTTCCCGGAACGACAGTAAGCCCGGAATGTAGGGAAACTGGGTGGGCCGACGGGCGATCGCCTGTTCCACCAGTTGCAGTTCCGGGAAGCTCAACACGGCAACGGCAGCTCGTGTCGTTTTACCCTCATCTTCAAACCCCACATCCACCCCGGCGACTCGACCTACCTCCCCCAGTTGATCCTGGGTTACGACTTCAGAACGCAGTTGTTGCTGAAGGGCGATCGCCTGCTCTGGTGTGAGCGTCCAGCCATGTCGTTGAATGATCTGCATTACTCTGTGTGCTCCCTTTCCACCGCTTACAGCGTTTTTCATGTCGGTGAGGTATGGGGGTGTGGGGGCGGTGCCCCCAGGCAGGGTTTCCACCCCTGCAACCCCGCACCTCCCCAGGACGAAAAGGGCTGTAAGGCACTTATAGCGAAGCTGCCCATCAGAAACAAGCCGCACAGGGTGGATGAGGCAACCGATCAAAAAGCCGAGTGCCGTCCACACTGTGGGCGGCACTCGGCTTTTTGATCGGTTTTAGCGGCCTACACCGACATAGCGGAAACCTGCCTGCTCCAGGTTTTCCTGATCCAGGAAGTTGCGTCCATCGATGATCACAGGATTAACCATCAGCTTGGCCATCTTGCTGTAATCCAGCGTGCGGAACTGTTTCCAGTCGGTAACCAGCACCAGCGCATCGCAGCCGTCTGCCAGACGCTCAGGGTCTGTTTCGACAATCACGTTGGAGAGGCCGTGCCGCATTCCCGTCTGGGAGACGAGGGGATCAAAGGCTTTGATTTTGGTGCCCAGGCGGCGCAGGTGCTCGATCAAGTCCAGGGCGGGAGCGTCGCGCAGGTCATCAGTATCAGGCTTGAAGGTCAGGCCCAGCAGACCAACGGTCTTGCCTTTGAGGATTTTCAACACCTGCTGGAGCTTCTCTATCGCGATCAGCCGCTGGCGCTGGTTGACGCTGACGGCAGCCTTTAATAACTGCGCTTCGTAACCGTAGTCATCGGCGGTGTGGATCAGGGCTGCCACATCTTTGGGGAAGCAGGAGCCTCCCCAGCCAATTCCAGCCTGGAGGAACTTGCCACCAATCCGCGAGTCCAGACCGATACCTTTGGCCACCTGGGTAACATCGGCACCGACGCGATCGCAGATGTTGGCTACTTCGTTGATGAAGCTAATCTTGGTTGCCAGGAAGGCATTCGACGCATACTTCACCATCTCTGCGGAACTCAGGTCAGTGACCAACACAGGGACAGTAGGCAGTGAGGGATCATCGGCAAACTGGCGAGACACGATCGGCGCATAGAGTTCTTTCATTAGCGCGATCGCCCGGGGGCTGCTGCTGCCCAACACAATCCGATCGGGGTTGAAGGTATCGTAGACCGCAGAACCCTCCCGCAGGAACTCTGGGTTGCTGACCACATCAAAGTCCGCCTCTGGTTCCGCTGGGAGGATGCCGCCAGCGGGGACGAGCGATCGCTGCCGCTCCCGCACTCCATCCAACACAATCATGCGAACCCAGTCGCCAGAACCAATGGGCACCGTAGACTTGTTCACAATTACCTTGTAGCCACCATTCAGATGCTCACCGATGCCCCGTGCAACTGCTTCGACATAGCGCGTGTCGCTTTCTCCGGTGGGCAGGGGTGGGGTACCCACGGCGATGAACAGCACCTCCCCGTGGGTCACACCCGCCTGCAAATCGGTGGTGAACTGGATTCGCCCTGCCTCAATGCAGGACTTCATCAGCTCCGACAGCCCCGGTTCAAAAATTGGCGACTGCCCCGACTGCATCAGCTTGACTTTCTCTTCGTTGTTGTCAACGCAGATCACCTCATGCCCAATGTGAGATAAACACACCCCTGTGACCAATCCCACATAGCCCGTACCAATCACACACACACGCATAACGATTCACCTCTCCTTAAAGAACCTATTTGCAGAGCAGAAGTAACTTAATTACTGGATGACTGGAACCGTTGGAACCACGACACGATCGCCGAGACGTTCTCTGAAATCGGCGATCGTCATTTCCAGACCTTCTCTCAGGGGCACAGTTGGTTCCCATCCCAAATGAGTACGGGCGCGGGTGATATCGGGCTTACGGCGACGGGGGTCATCCTGGGGCAACGGCTCAAACTTCAGATTTGCATTTGGATTGACCATTTCTTGAATGGTCTGTGCTAACTGAAGAATGGTGTACTCGCCAGGGTTCCCTAAATTGATAGGCCCGATATAGTCACCGTTCATCAGGCGCATCAGCCCCTCGACCAGATCGGAGGCGTAGCAGAAGCTGCGAGTCTGGGAACCATCTCCGTAGACTGTGAGGGGAATACCCTTCAGCGCCTGGACGACCAGATTACTGACAACCCGACCGTCGTTCTCCAGCATCCGGGGGCCATAGGTGTTGAAGATACGAGCTACCCGGATTTCGACATCGTTTTGACGGTGATAGTCAAAGGCCAGCGTTTCAGCGACCCGCTTTCCTTCGTCGTAGCAGCTGCGGATTCCAATGGGGTTGACATTGCCCCGGTAGTCTTCAGTTTGAGGATGAATTTCTGGATCGCCGTACACCTCAGATGTAGAAGCCAGGAGGAACCGTGCCTTGACCCGCTTGGCCAACCCCAACATATTGAGGGTTCCCATCACATTTGTCTTGATGGTTTTTACAGGGTTGTACTGGTAGTGAACGGGTGAAGCAGGGCAGGCCAGATGATAAATCTGCTCAACTTCCAGTCGGATCGGCTCAGTGATGTCGTGACGGATCAGTTCAAATCGGGGATTGCCCAACCAACGCACAATGTTGCGCTTATCACCCGTGTAAAAGTTATCCAGGCAGATGACTTCATGCTCTTGTTCCATCAATCGGTCGATCAGGTGAGACCCAATGAAACCCGCTCCGCCCGTGACTAAAATTCGCATACTCAAGCTCGCTAAAGATCCACTAACTGCTGTACGAGAAACCAGTAGACACAAACACTATAGGGGCAATCCCCCCGAACTGATTAGAGAATTCTACGGCTTTCCTATCTCACTAACAGGAGACTCTGAAATATTAAATCTGCTGACTCTGATACGTAAATTAGCAGAAGCTTTTTAGACGAGCACCAAAAAAAAACCACTTCATAAAATCTTGATATTGATTGTTGTGATGACGGTAATCCGACAGTCCCTTTAGAATGTCGTGTCCAGGGAGCTGATATCTGGTATGAAACTGAAGTGGCTTAATAGAATCCTCAAAGAAGTAACTTGCGACCGTATAAATACAGATCAGTAGTCAGCGGTTAAAGTTACGTATGGTTTTTCTGGACTTTTGACTAAATCTCGCCGATTTTTCTGAAACGCTGACAGAGTCAGCGTTTCAGAAAAATCGGCACCAAAATAAATATGCCGCGAAACGCTCTCGTAGAGTGTGTTTCGCGGCATTATAGAAAAAATTAGTCAAAACTCCAGTCAGTTTGAGATCTTGCACCAGAATCAGGGTTCTGGTTTTTCTTTAAGCAAGGTGAAAGATCTCAGTTAAGGAAATTTCTGCAAAAGAAGATACCCGTTGTATGGGCAGTTCCCCCCGCATAGCGGGGGGAACTGCCCATACAACGCAGGTAATTTCATTGCTGGAGATCTCCTAAGCCTTGAGCTTGACGTTCAGGGCACCAGGTGTACGTCTTGCCGTACGAACGGTATAGGGAAGTACACCGACGAGCAGCGCAAATGCTTCATCGGGGATGCGATTGATGGTGTCCTGATCAAAGTAGGTTTCAAACTGGTTGAGAATCATCTGTGCCCGCTGCACAGGCAAAGAGGTGTCTGTAAATTGCTGCGTCAGTCGAATCCACTGACGACGAATCAGATAAGCTTCCTTCCGTTCTTCATGGGTTTCGGCTACATTCAGTGATAAATCGCCGACCGGGATGACCTGGTGACAGTCCTGATCAAAAAAGCCACCGACAGCTGCACCTGGTCCGGCAAACTCTGCGTGAAAATCCTTATACAAAATCAATCCATTCCGCTGTCGCTTGCTCACCGCGAACAAATGTCCAGCACGGATGTACTGCAAAATGTCATTAGCATTTAAGCCAGTCAGCATAGATGGAAGCGAAAGGTGGCCACAGCCGTTGCCATTCGAATTGCTACTTTGACAGCTTCTCTGCTCAAAGTTCGAGGAAGACCGATGCCCATTCTCATCATCGAAAAGGGTAGGCGTCTGATGGCGCTGATAGGTTTCGCTATCCATCCTCATTTTCTCTTTAACACTGCATTTATGAAATCGGTAAAGTCAGGTAACCGATGGTTGCCTGAGACATCGAGAGCATTGGAGCCAGAATAAACGCTTTTTATTTGGGGGCTAGAAGCCAGTTGAACAGAATTAGCAATAAGAAACAACTGTGCTTCCAACCATATTCTATGGCATTGAATTCGTCGATTATCGGCCCAACTATCAAGAGATTTTGAAGGTGTAATAAAGATTTCCTTGTTTTTACGTAAACCGGGGGGAGTACACCCCAGTTTTACGAATGGGTGTCGCTCGACAGCTTTGCAATCCTTAGAGCGTCTTCCTGAGTAGAAGCTGACGAGGTTGACCTAAAAAAAGCGATCCCAGGCTCATTTCTGCATACTGAATGCGGTACCCCGCGTTCAGATAAAGCTTTCTAGCGGCATGGTTATCCTCCATCACATGCAGATACAGGTCTCGAAAGCGCCACCTGGAAGCAACCTGCTCCGAGGCAACCAGCAACTGGCTGGCAACTCCCATTCTTCGATAGGAGGCATCAACAGCCAGGTTAGACAGGTAGAGATACTGCCCCCGGCGACTATGCCAGAGCGGACATACCCGTTCACTGATTTCAACAGTCCCAACCAGGTCTCCGGCTAATCGACCTTGCCTCAACAAATTTGAGACAGGGCCGATCGCTCCTTCAGCCTCCAGGGCAACCGCAACCAGGCAAATCTGATGATTGGCTGGATTACGCAGCCGCCCCCGTAAGTCCTCCTGAATCCCCATGCGCAGCAGCGGCAAGAGAAAGCGATACCAGGAATCTGCGGAGTGAAAGCTATCCGTCAGCACGTCGGCCAATGGTTCCAGGTCTTGAAGCTGAGCAACCTGAATAAGGAACTGACGATTGCTCTGGAAGCGATCGCTCGCCTCCCAACGGGGAAAGACAACAGAGGACAGCGAATCAGAACGGTAGCCGGACATAGGAGATCGGTGCAAGTCCTCTCATTGTAAATAAGTAAGTGGGTGTGGAAAAAGCTGAAACCCAAAAAGCTGTTCCGCCCGCTCAGCGGGCGGAACAGCTTTTTGGGTTTCAAGCTTAATCGCGCCTACCTACTTAGATTGTATAGCGGTGGCCACGAATGTCCAGGCAGAGGACGCTGCTATCCAGTACCGTATCAAGCTCTGGTAAATTTGCTGGCAGACAGGGGTTAAATCCTGGCTTAGATTGGGAACGCTTGAGATAGCAAACATTTGGCAGAGCAAGATGCGGGTGTGCAAACTTCCGACTCCAATTATCCCGAATTCCGGCATACAGCGCTTTGCGCTGAAACAGAATCAACGTTTTTGTTGAGCGCTTCGCGGAGCGCGGCTCTCAACAAAAACTTTAGTCCTCATGCGTTTGAAAAGCCCTGTAAACAACCGGGCGACCATCCATCTGGGCTGAAGGTTTAGTAATCAGGGGCAAACATTCCAATGTTCCAATCTGCTTTGAGAGCATCAGACTTACAGCCGCACCTACGGCTGTTAGGACAGGGAGTACAGAGGTTCAACCCCTGTAGGAGCACCACCTCCATACCCCATGCCCTAACCAGATTAGCGAACTTATAGCCTTTTCCAGGCGAATCAGGTACAGATTTTGGGGTGCAGGGGCTTCGACGGCTCCACCCCTCGGCTTGAAATCGGGTCGAAAGCTGAGCGTTCGCCGAAGTCCGAACGGTACCGCCCCCACACCCTCTGTACTTCACCAGCGTGAAAACCGCTCTATACACATACAGGGAAGCAATCGCGCCGACTGAGGCAGAATTTGGGAAAGATTCGGGTTGTGCATCAAGCAAACTGACTTCGGAGACAGTTTGAGAACGAGTTTGGGACACGTGAAAACAGTTTGGAACAGTTTTAGAGCTGTTCAGGCAGACAGTTCAGACGGACAGTTCAGACAGAGACAGCGAGCTACACGGTGCATGGTATCTCCAGATCATTCAAAACCCAAAATTCTGGTCGTTGACGACGAGCCGGATAACCTGGATTTGCTCTTCCGCACCTTCTACCGGGAGTTTAAGGTGCTGCGGGCGGAAAGTGGTCCGGCGGCCCTCGAAATTCTGGCGAACGAGGGCGAGGTCGCCGTCATCATTTCTGACCAGCGGATGCCTTCCATGAGTGGCACCGAATTTCTCAGCCTGACTGCCACCCAATATCCCGACATTATCCGGATTATTTTGACAGGCTACACCGATGTCGGCGATCTGGTAGAAGCCATTAACTCTGGAAAAGTATTTAAATATGTCACTAAACCCTGGGACGATGAAGAACTGAAGGGCGTTGTGCGGCAGGCAGTCGATACCCATAACGTCCTCAAAGCCCGCACTCAAGAACTGCGACGAACGTTGCGGCAAGAATCCTTACTGAATGCTGTCACTAACACCATTCGCCGCGCCCTCAGCTACCAGCAGATTCTGCAAACAATTGTAGAAACCGTTGGGCATATGTTTGAGGTGGACTGCTGTCTGTTGCGCCCCTTCCAGGGCAATCAGATGGAGGACGACCTGTTCATCTACTGCTCTTATAAAGATGCAGCATCTGTAGAACCCCCATTCCAACTTGCTGATCTAGCTAGCACGGTCTGGGAAACGCGGGATGTCCAGGTAATCCAGAATCTAGAAACGGATTCCGAAATCCTCGAAGCTTCTCAGCGTCACGCCTTTCTCAGGGCAGGAATCCGCTCCAGCCTGGTGGTACCGTTAGTCTGTCAGCAGGAACTTATGGCAGTCCTGGCGCTGCACCAGAGTCGTTATCCTCGTGTGTGGCAGAACGACGAAGTACAAATGCTAGTCACCGTCGCAGATCAGGCAGCACTGGCGCTTTCACAGGCTCATACCTACGAGCAGATGCAGGCCCTGGCAAAACGGGAGGCCCTGGTCAATACCATCACTACAACGATTCGTTCCAGTCTTGATCCCCAGGATATCTTTGCGGCGATCACCCAACAGTTGGGTCAGGCACTCCATGCCGACGGGTGTGCGCTGTCTCTGTGGACGGAGGAAGATGAGTTTGTACAGTGCGTGGGTTTGCACGATGCCAGCCATGCTGAAGGCGAGGGTTCCTCAGACCCGCTGGATCTCATAGGTCGTCACTCCCTACCCCAGTCGCTGGTTCCAATTGAAGGAAATCCAGTTTTGCAGCGCCTGCTCCTGACCCAGGCTCCGGTTGTGATCGACGACCTCAATCAGCATCCGGAGATGGGGGTTCCTGATCTGCCGCTGCGATCGCCCGCCCGCGCCCTGCTGGTGGTGCCGCTGCTGTCGGATGGCAAGATTATTGGCAGTATCTCCCTGCGGCAGGTGCAGCAATCCCGTCGCTGGATTCCTGAAGAAATTGGTCTGGCTCAGGCAGTGGCAGTTCAGGCAGCGATCGCCGTTCAGCAGTCGCGGCTCTACCAGAAAACTCGCCAGCAGGCCGAACAACTGCTGGAGCTGGATCGACAGAAGAACGAATTCTTCCAGAATATCTCCCATGAATTTCGCACTCCCCTGACCCTGACCCTTGGGCCACTGGAGTCGGCAGTGACTCAGAAGCAGGGGTTGACCCACGAACAATCTGTCATTGCCCTGCGTAATTCTCGTCGTCTGCTGCGGCTGGTCAACCAACTGCTGGACCTGCAGCGGTTGGATGCCGGACGTATGCAGCCCAGCTTCCGCCCCTGCAATCTGAAGGACTTTGTGATCCAGGTGGTGGATTCCTTCCGCTCCTACTGTGAGAAAAAGGAGATTCACCTGATTACCCACCTGGAGGAGTGTGCCTCAATTTATCTAGATCTGGAGAAATTTGACAAGGTACTGTACAACCTGCTGTCGAACGCCATGAAGTTCACCCCGGCGGGCGGCAAGATCACGGTTGCAGTCCACAAAGCAGGGGATCACTGCCTGCTCAAAATTCAGGACACGGGGATTGGCATTCGGGAGGATCAGATTCCCCACCTGTTTGAGCGCTTCCGGCAGGCCGATGGCTCGACAAACCGCAGCTATGAGGGCAGCGGCCTGGGGTTGGCCCTGGTGAAAGAACTGGTGGAACTGCATGGCGGTCAGGTGAGCGTTGAATCCATTTACGGCCAGGGCACCACCTTCACGCTGTGGTTGCAATCCGGCATTTCTCATCTGCCTTCCAACCAGGTGATTGAGATCCCCGCAGAGATTGAACACAGTCGGGCCGCCGTGGAACTGGCGGATGTGGACGTTGAACGAGATACTCAGGAGCTTGAAATTGCTGACAGCCTCACGCTGCCCACAACGAATCCTTTCATTCAGGGCGTCAGCCTGCCGGAGGAACAGGGATACTCCTCTGAGAAGAAACCACCTGCCAAAGTTCTGGTCGTCGATGACAACACCGACATGCGCAATTTTATTGCGAGCATTCTCCAGCAGGCGGGCTATGAAGTGATGCTGGCTCGCAACGGGGCAGAAGGTTTTCAGGTAGCCAAGCAACATCGACCCCAGTTAATTGTGACGGATCTGATGATGCCGCTGGTTTCGGGACTGGAGATGATCCAGATGATTCGGCAACAGGCTGACCTGCGGGGCACCCCGATCGTACTGGTAACCGCAAAGGCGGATGAAGAAACCCGAATTGAAGGCGTTGAAAAAGGAGCCGACGGCTATCTATCAAAGCCCTTTAACGCTCGTGAATTGCTGGCGGAGGTGCGTAACCTGCTGGCGCTCAAGGAGAGCGAACAGCGGATTGCGGAGTTGAACACCTACCTCACTGAGTCGATTCTCAAGCGATTCCTGCCCGATTCTCTGGTTCACAAAGCAGCGCGGGGAGAACTGGCCCTGGATCTGCGGCCTGAACCGCGGATGATTACGATTCTGTTCAGCGACATTATCGGTTTCACTCAACTGTCGAACACCCTTCGATCGCGCCGGGTCGCTGAACTGTTGAACGAATACCTGACGGAGATGACCCACGCTATCTTCCAGCATGGGGGTACCGTGGATAAGTTCATGGGCGATGCAATTCTGGCCATTTTTGGGGCACCGGAGGAAATCAGCCCCAATGAGCAGGTGAAACGAGCGATCGCCGCCGCCCGTGAGATGCACCGCACGCTGGCGAAACTGAATGAACGCTGGCAGGATCAGGGCATCAGCCAGGTGCAGTTCCGCTGTGGCATCCACCAGGGCACAGCTGTTGTGGGAATGTTTGGCGGAGCGGAAAGGGCAGACTATACAGCGATCGGCCCCAGCGTCAATATCGCCGCCCGCATCCAGGAGGCTGCCGAACCCAACACGATTCTGGTTTCCGCTGCGGTGGCGGACTATCTGGACCAGGATACGATCACCAAGTTTAGTCCCCTGGAACTCAAAGGCGTGGACGAGACAGTTCTGACTTTCTCGATTCATACCGATAACCTGGACTAAACGCAAAACCAAAGACTCAGATCTGAGCGGGCAGGGTGCCGCAGTGCCGTACCCGCTCAGATCTGGGTCACAAATACCTGATTGGCGATCGCCCCCCGTACTGGTTAAAATCTAAAAATTCTCTTAAGGAACGGTATGTCTCACTCAGGCTTGCCCCTACCCTCGTCTGCTGACCCCCACAATGCGCTACAGCTTCGCCTCGATAGCTATTACCGTGAAATCAAAGCAGTCATCCTCTCCCGACAGAATCCGCTGACAGGACTGCTCCCCGCCAGCACCGCCGTCAACACCCACGGCAACTACACTGACGCCTGGGTACGTGACAACGTGTACAGCATCCTGGCGGTGTGGGGACTGGCACTGGCCTACCGCCGATTGGACACCGACAACGGGCGCGGCTATGAACTGGAGCAAAGCGTTGTTAAGCTGATGCGGGGACTGCTGTTCGCCATGATGCGGCAATCCCACAAAGTTGAGAAATTCAAACAGACGCAGGATCTGCTGGACGCGCTGCACGCCAAGTACGACCTGAGCACCGCCGATACCGTAGTGGGTGATGACGAATGGGGGCACCTGCAACTGGACGCCACCTCCATCTTTGTTCTGATGCTGGCCCAGATGACCGCGTCGGGGCTGCAAATCATCTTTACGCTAGACGAGGTGAACTTTGTCCAGAATCTGATCTATTACATCGGGCGCACTTACCGCACCCCGGACTACGGCATCTGGGAGCGGGGCAACAAGATTAACCACGGTAAACCGGAACTTAATGCCAGTTCCATCGGCATGGCTAAGGCTGCACTGGAGGCCATTCGGGGCCTGGATCTGTTTGGCGTGCGGGGCAGTCAGGCATCGGTGATCCACGTTTTACCGGATGAGATCGCCCGTGCCCGCGTGACGCTGGATTCTCTTCTGCCGAGGGAATCGGCCTCAAAGGAAGTGGATGCAGCGGTGCTCAGCGTGATTAGCTATCCGGCCTTTGCGGTGGAAGACCCCGCACTGGTAGAGCGCACCCGACAGAATATTGTCTCCAAGCTCCAGGGCAACTACGGCTGCAAGCGGTTCCTGCGCGACGGCCACCAGACCATGGTTGAGGATGTGACCCGCCTGCACTACGAACCCTGGGAGTTGAAGGAGTTCGAACACATCGAGTGCGAATGGCCGCTGTTCTTCACCTATCTCTATCTTGATGCGCTGTTTCGGGGCGATAAAGCCACCACTCAGGAGTACCGCGATCGCCTCGAATCCTTGTTGGTCGAGCGCAACGGCTTGCACCTGCTGCCAGAGCTGTACTACGTGCCCAAGGAGGCGATCGCCGCCGAACGCGCCAATCCCCACAGTCAAACTCGTCTGCCCAACGACAACGTTCCCCTGGTCTGGGCGCAGAGCCTGTTCTACCTGGGTCGATTGCTGGAGGAAGGGCTGATTGCCCCCGGAGACATTGACCCACTCAACCAGCACCTGCGCCTGGGGCAGCACCCCAAACCTACCGTCCAGGTGGTGCTACTGGCGGAAGATGAAGCGCTGCAAAGTGAACTGGCCGCCTATGGAATCGCGACGCAGACTCCCAGTCAGGTAGACCCCGTGCAGGTACGGCAGGCGGGGGAACTGGTGCAGGTTTTCACTCAGATTGGCCGCAACGACAAGCTGGGCCTGACGGGTCGTCCCATGCGCCGTTTGCGGAGCCTGACCACTTCCCGTATCTTCAAAATTCGGGGAGAAACGATCGCCTTTCTGCCTTCCTTCCTGGATCAGCAGCAGTTCTACCTGACGCTGGACTATCACTTTCTGATTGAGCAGATCCGGGGTGAACTGGCCTACATCTGGACTCACTGGAGCCACCTGGGGCGTCCCACAATGGCGCTGCTCCTCACTCGCGATCTACTCAAGGAAGAAGCACCCCTCCTGGCTCTGATGGAGGAACTACGGGAAGGCTGCTGCGGGATGGTGCCCGTGAAGCTGGGGCGGCTCCAGGAGCTAATGCTAACCGCTGCTACGGAACGGTTCAACTTCATTCACGACTTTGCGTTCACTGCCGATCCGGTACAGGATGCCCAACCTCGGCCTTATTCCTTACTGTTTTCGAGCGATCGCAACTACCCCCTCGGCACCACGCAGGAGTTCCTGCTGGAGTACGAGACCAATACGTCACTGCTGCTAGATAACCTGCGCCAGTCTGAGAACCTGTACGAACAGATCGAGTTACTGGAAGCGCTACACCGTCTGAAGGGGCTGGATTTTGACACAGGCTTTGGTGGTCCCGGTCAGCCTGTCACAGTGGCAGACCTGCTGGATGAGGTGTACAACAAAGCGAGCCAACTGCGCCTGTGGGCGATCATTCGGCGATCGGCTGGTTTGCTCGACAAGGTGGATGTCAGCCTGTCTGATGCGGTCACTGATATTCTGGTTCGGCAGAAGCAGATTGCCATTGGCAAGTCCTACAGTGAGGATTCTCTGATCACAAGTCCGCTCTCGGCATCCGACCTGATGGAGAAGATTCGCGAGTTTGTGCGGCAGGATATTCGCGATCGCCCACTCACGCAAGAAATCTTGATTTACCTCAGTGTATTGATCAAGACTGACCCACACCTATTCAAAGGCTTTCTCACCCTGCGGGTCGGTTACCTGATTCTGCTGATTACCAGTGGACTGGCTCAGGAGTTAAACTTACCTCAGGACGAAGCCTACGACCACCTGATGCAGCTCAGCCCCTACGAGGTTAAAACTCGTCTGTATAAGGTGCTGGCGGGTTACGAAGAGCTAAACCAGACGCTCTTCCAGCAGGAATCTCTCCGGGTTCGTCAACTGCAATCAATCGAGTGGGTGGTTGTTTCGACAGTGGCCCCCGAAGCGGAGGACACGGACTGGTGGAAGAAACGCCAGATGGATGGTGCCCTCACCCGTGTCCCCAAAGATTTTTACCCCAGCGTCTGGAAGGTGCTGAAGCATTGCAGAGGACTGGTGATCGGGGACAAAATCGACCGCCGCAACCGCCTGGACAGCGACCTGCTGATGGAGATGACCCCCGGCGAGAAAAATTTCGCTCTGCGCGTAGAACATCTGCTCAACAAAATTCAATCGCCGGAATATCGCCAGGTGAATATTGAGGCACTGGTAGAACTGGCAGCGATCGCCGACCGCAACCCCGACCTGCTGATTGAAGATTACATTGTGATGGACGTATTCATTGGCCACGCGGTGCGTCTCGCCTGGTTGGACAAACACCCGCAGGATGAACATCGGTACGACGAACGCAAGGCAATTGCATGGCGATCCTTCTACACGACTTCACCGTATGCCTGTGCTGATTACCTGGTGAAGGCACTGCGCTTCCTGACTGAACTGGGTTCTGTGAGTTCGTAATCTCAATTTATTGAGATAGTCGTAGCGCCTATCCGCAAACCAAAATTCTGTCAGGCGCGATGCTACAGCGTCGCGCCTGACAGAATTTTAGTTTGCGGTTTTTGGATAGCACTTATTCCTCTGTGACCTTGCCGCGCAGGGACTTGATCTGCGATCGCCGACTCTTACGATCCAACCGCCGCTGTTGAGAACCGCGAGTGGGTTTGCTGGGCTTCCGGGGTTTGGGGGTGGCGATCGCGCTGCGGATCAAACCTGCTAACCGCTGGAGGGCTTCTTCGCGGTTCTGTTCCTGGCTGCGGTGTTCCTGTGCTTTGATGACGATTACACCGTCTTTGGTGATGCGATTGTCGTTGAGGTTGAGCAGGCGCTCCTTGTAGCGATCGGGCAGTGACGAGGCTGCAATGTCGAAACGCAGATGAATTGCAGTGGAAACCTTGTTGACGTTCTGGCCTCCTGCCCCCTGTGAACGGACGGCGCTGAGTTCTATCTCCTGTTCGGGGAGGGTAACAGTGTTGGAGATTTGGAGCATGGGGAATGGGGAATGGGTCTATCTGAGAGGAATGTGACTGAGGATTACTATTGATTACAGATAAGCAACAAAATGCCTACAAGATTATCTCGATTTTGTATGATAGATAACAGAAAGATAAACGTTCATTCTACTTGAAGTCGATTCTTCGCATCATTTGAGTCACCTAGAGAGGAACGGAAGTAGGGAATTTTCCCGAAGGAACGCGCCTCACTCTTCTCAACTTCTGGAGGCGAACCATGACCCCTGATGTTATTTCTGGACTGTCTGTTGTTCTGACTGTCACTGTTGCATTCTGTATTCTCACTCCTATTCTGACCTGGGTGCTGCCCAACCGTGGCACCTCCGAAGCATTGGCTCCAATTGACGGCGCATCAACTCCAGTGGGCTAGGTTTGTTTCAGGGAAATGAGTTGGGTTAAAACAGGTCGCAGTTCTCCGAGGGCTGCGACTTTCTGGCGATCGCCCATTTGCAAGATTGCCGACTTTCTACCATAGAGAGCGTATAGTGAATCAGAGAAATTCCTCCAGCCGTCCATGTTTCTGTTTCTTTCGAAGCTCTTACCCCTGTTCATTTATCCCGTAGGACTCATCTGTGTGCTGCTGCTGCTGGCGATCTTCAGCCTGTGGAAGCATCCCCGTCGTGCGGTGGTCTGTATGCTGACGGCGATCGCGGTGATTTTTATTAGCGGCAACGGGTGGGTGGCCAACGCGATTACCCAGTCCCTGGAGTGGCAGAACATCCCACCCAAAACGCTCCCCAACGCCGAGGCGATCGTGGTGCTGGGAGGGGCGATTAAACCCCAGATGCCTCCCCGTCCCTGGGTAGATGTGATGGAGTCGGGCGATCGCGTTCTCCACGGAGCGCAACTCTACCGGGAAGGTAAGGCCCCCCTGGTGATCATGAGTGGGGGGCGGATTCACTGGAAGGGTGGTGGGCCTCCGGAGTCCGCCGATATGGCCGCGCTGGCTCAGACGATGGGCGTTCCGGCCTCAGCGATTCTGCAAGATCCAACTTCGTTGAACACCTATGAAAATGCGGTAAACGTGAAACAGATTTTGCAGCAGAAAGGGATTCGGCGTATTCTGCTGGTGACCTCCGCGATGCATATGCCGCGATCGCTGGCGATTTTCAAAAAACAGGGGATTGAGGCGATCGCTGCGCCCACCGACTTTCTGGTCACTCAACAGGAATTACAGGAGCCGGGGGTGAGCGTTGAGGCCGTCCTGCTTAACCTGATTCCCGATGCTGACCGCATCCACCAGACGACCCGTGCTCTGAAGGAGTACATTGGTCTGGTAGTCTACCGTCTTCGGGGTTGGCTGTAAGATCGGAGAAAGCGCCTCCTCAGTGCTAGAGGGGTTTTATCGTCGCTCTGTCCACCCATCATGCCAGACCAAATCTTTCACAAGCACATTGTCCCATTGCCCCAACTAGAGGCGGCGGAGATTTTGCTCGCTTACCAGATAACCTTTGACTTTCACCAGGAAGTGCGCCAGCGGCAGGCATTTGAGAACTACTGCCAGTGGTACTACCGAGTGGCCGAACAGAACCGTCAGGAATATGAAGCGATGAAAAATGACCTGAATTTATTTGGTTTCTTCTGCTGACGCCATGGGGTATGTCCTCAGGATCACGAATCAATAGCCTGGAATATTTGGTAATGCTCTAGACGTGCGGTTGGTTGTTGTGGGAGGGGCGCTTAGCGCCCCTCCCACAACAACCAACCACACATTTGAAACATGACCAAAAAATATTCGGGTTTATTTTATCCAAGATCCCGATACTGCTGCCTGAGCAGAGTCGAAGCCAGCCCCCAATCTACTCGACTACCTCAAGCTCCACCTCGCGCAGATGTGCTTTGAACTTAGGGGTAAACTTGACCAGGACTGGAAAATTGGCGCTGATGGGTCTACCCTGCCACTCGTGAACCAGATCAGTGACCTCGCCCTCCTGACCCTGGAGGTCAAACGGCTGGTTGCGGTGCTCCGGGTGATGATAGACAACAACAGATTCTTTAACTCGAACGCGATCGCCAACTTTCATAATGCTTAATGTATGTCGCCCACAACTGACACCCGATCGCCGTGCTGTATCACAGGGATCAGATGCCGTCACCTTGAATATCTTCGCACAGGTTGATTCCGTTCAGCGAAACACTTTGTTCTAGAACCCATCCAAAACCCCAATGTGGGAAGGCACGGCGCTGTAGCGTTGCGCCTTCCCACATTGGGGTTTTGGAGACTACTGTGTTGGTTGTGATGGCTGAGGTGGGCGCTGCCAGAAGCGCTGGAACCCATTGGGGTCAAGCTGCCGCCATACCAGCATCGAACCAAGCCCCAGGCCAAAGGTGAGGATCACCACGATCAACATCAGCGCCCCCCAGCTTAAAGGCTCCTTCACCTTGACCGAAGCAGGAACTGCTGGCGGAGGGCTAACCGTGGCTACCGGGGAGTCGCCATAGAGCAGATTGTTGGCCGCTTCTGAAGCCACTGGTTCTGGGGTGGCAATCCCCGATGTCGCCCCCCCTGCCATTAAGGGTATGACCACTGGCTCTGGAGAAACAGGGGCAACCAACTGACAGTGTATCAGCACGACAGAAGCGTTATCGTGGCCATTTTTCTTGTCGGCCAGGTGAATCCAGTACTCCGCTGCCTGCTCCAGCGACATCTTCTCGGTCAGTACCTGACGGGTGGGTTCTGCCCAGAACTGCTCAACCCGACGGTGGTCGGTGAGGCCATCGGAACACAACATCAAGATGCCTTCTTCCTCCAGAATGAAGCGCTGGACAGTGGGGTGGAGCGTATCACCGGGGCGGGTGCCGAGGGCCTGGGTGATCGCCCCGGCGTCCGGGCGTTTCATCGCAGTGCGGTAGGTGCTGCGTCCAGCTCGCACTTCTCGCTTCACGACATCGTCATCCACCGTAAGCAGGTAACAGTGGTTGGCAGTCAACCAGTAGGCGCGGCTATCACCCAGGTTGAGCACATAGATTTCGTGGGCATTCTGTTCGCATGGGGCATCGATTCCTGCACCCGCCTCCAGGGGTTTAATCTTTTGCGGAAGTTGCAGTGCCAGCGTCAACGTGGTACCCATTCTCTGACGGGATTGTCGCTTCTGCAGATCGTTCTGTGCCGCGATCAGGTTGTTGACCACGCGAACGGCTGCTGTGAGCTGCTGACCAACGATTTCCGGCGGAATCAGCTCAATCTCTTCGGCTACTTCTGCTAAAAGGGCGCGGAGTTGGAGCTGGAGTGATCGCACCGCCATCTGGCTGGCCACCTCTCCGCCTGCATGACCACCGATGCCATCACAGACCATTGCTACATGGGGTAAGAGTGGGTCATCGGGGTCAGGATCGGTGGGGTAGCAGGTGTCTTCGTTGTGGGTGCGTTGGGGGCCTGTGGAGGTAGCCCCCGCGACGCTGAGTTGCAGGGGAAGTTGGGCAGCCTGGGTGAGTAGAATCTGGTTGAGGGAGTGGGCGATCGCCCGCATATTTTCCGGGGTGTCTACCGCAGCGTGCATTTCTAGAAAAAGCTGATACAGGGGGGCGGCAACCTCAGGCTGGAAAAACTTGATCCATGATTGCCATAGCGCCGATAGTTCATGTAGGGAAGCGTTGGCTGACTCTGGCTGATCCTCCCCAACCGACAGGTGGCGTAGCCGCACGCGCCAGCCTTCGACCCGGAGGTTGTCGGGTACCAGCAGTGCTGCCGCTGCGCCAGCATTGTAGAGTAGTACCCACAGTTCGAGAACCTGCCACAGCCAGTAGACCTGTCGCACCGCTGTTGCCTGCGGCAGGGAGGCGCTGAGACTGGGTAAGAGCCGTCCTGCTGTATCAGTGGGGAGGTTTTCTAGCAACAAAACGGGTGGGTGGTCGGGTTCTATGGTACAGAAGCCATAGACCACCGGAAGATGCAGGCGTGAGCTGTAGAGTTGCTGGTAGGGTTGAGCAATTGCAGGCATTGGATCGGGCAATTCAGGAGCCTGGGCAGGTAGCGTGTCCAGCCAGATTTGAGGAGAGATAACAATATAACGATCGCCCATCCGGCTCCCCGGTACAATTGCCTCTGTCCCTTTGCCCACCGCTCCCAGGTAACGGTAGATCAACGGTGTCTGGCACTGAGAACATCGACGCTGACCGAGGGGGTTCGCAGAACTCAAACAGGCGGGATTGGAGCATTGGATTTGCGAGAGGGTGCTGTTCATGGGCGACCAACAGAAGGTTTAAAGCGCTGTATTGAGAATAGGTGGAGCAATACTTGCCAGCATCGCCGAATCGTTAGAACTAAGCATACTGACAAGTGTTGCTGCCGTCATCGAATTGCACAATTTTTTCGAGAAGGCAGGTTTCATAAGCTAGATTGGAGTCGCAGCGATCGCCACTATCCATCGCTGCAAATTTCGCCGCTACATCGGGAATCCTTACGGGAAATTACAATTGCGCTATGTCGCTCAGTCCTACCGCTCTCTGGCTCATTGCAGGTGTCATTCTCTGCATCATGGAAATGGTGTTGCCGACCGCTTTCGTGGAAGTGACGATGGGCATCAGTGCCTTTGTCGTGGCTCTGCTGGCGCTGGTCATCCCCCAGGTCGGGGTACAGGTGGCTATCTGGCTGGTGCTGTCGGTGGTTCTCACGCTGCTCTCCCGCCGCCTCGTTCCCAAGCGCAAGGCGCACATCATTGAGGATTCGAGAGAGGCGCAGACGCTAACGGAGATTCTTCCCGGTCAAACAGGTCGCGTTCTGTACGAGGGCAATTCCTGGCAGGCCCGCTGCGACGATCCGGAGATGGTGATCGCTCCCAACCAGAGAGTCATCGTTGTCGAACGTCGCGGCACGACTCTGATTGTGCTTCCCGAACATCTTTTACGTGCCTGATCTGGTGCTGCTTTCACCCCAACCGAACTCCCTACGCTCAGAGGTTTAATATGGAAGGTTTTTTTGCATTCGTTCTGCTGGCCCTCGGTGGTGCAGGACTGGCTGGCTCTGTCAAAATCGTCAACCAGGGTAATGAAGTCCTGGTGGAACGACTGGGTAGCTACAACAAAAAGTTATTGCCGGGACTGAATTTTGTCGCTCCGTTTATTGACCGGGTTGCATTCCAGGAGACGATTCGGGAGAAGGTGTTGGACATTCCGCCCCAGCCCTGCATTACTAAGGACAACGTATCGATCACAGTGGACGCGGTGGTTTACTGGCGCATTGTGGATATGGAGAAGGCGTACTACAAGGTGCAGAACCTTCACGCGGCGATGGTCAACCTGGTGCTGACCCAGATCCGTGCCGAGATGGGCAAACTGGAGCTGGATGAGACCTTCAGCGCTCGCTCCCAGGTCAACGAGATTCTGCTGCAAGACCTGGATATCGCCACCGACCCCTGGGGTGTGAAGGTGACGCGGGTGGAACTGCGGGATATTATTCCTTCCAAAGCAGTACTGGAGTCAATGGAACTGCAAATGGCTGCCGAGCGACGCAAGCGGGCGTCGATTCTAACGTCGGAGGGCGATCGCGAGTCTGCTGTCAATAGTGCCCGTGGTCGCGCCGATGCCCAGGTACTGGAGGCGGAGTCAAATCAAAAGGCCCTGATTTTACAGGCGGAGGCGGAGCAAAAAGCGGCGGTTCTGCGTGCTCAGGCGGAGCGTCAAACCCAGGTGTTGAAGGCACAGGCAACGGCAGAGGCGATTCAAATTGTCACCCAGGCGCTGAAGTCTGACCCGCGTGCGGTGGATGCCCAGAAGATTCTGCTGGCGCTGGGCTACCTGGATATGGGGGGGGCGATCGGGAAGAGCAGCAGTTCGAAGGTGCTGTTTATGGACCCCAATAGTATTCCGGCATCGCTTCAGGGGATGCTGTCGATGATGGATGCGGATAAGCAGAATCAATAAAAGCGAAGAGCGCCCCGCATTGCGGGGCGCTCTTCGCTTTTATTGACTTAAACAGCAACCGCCAGGAGCTGATCCGCCTGTTTCGCAGTCTCGAAGAAGAAGGCAACGTTCTCTTCAGGGGTGTTGGGCAGAACGCCGTGGCCCAGGTTGAGGATATGGCCGCGATTTCCGGCTTTACGGATGGTGTCCAGAATCCGTTCGCGGATGAACGCCTTTGAGCCGAACAGGACGCCGGGGTCAAGATTTCCCTGGACGCCGATGTGGGAGCCGAGGCGAGTACGGGCGTCGGCCATGTCTACCGTCCAATCTACGGTCACAATATCGGCACCAGACTTAGCCATGCGCTCCAGCAGACCCGCGCTACCACTCACTAGCAGGATCAGGGGAGTGTCGGGATGCGTCTCGCGGACTTTGCGGAACACCTGCTGCTGGTAGGGCAGGGCGAAGGTTTCGTAGTCCTGGGGGCTGAGTTGTCCGGCCCAGGAGTCAAACATCTGGACAACCTGAGCACCGCAGTCGATCTGGTAGCAGATGTAGGTGGCGATCGAGTCAGCGATCTTGCTCAGCAAGCGGTGCAGGATCAGCGGCTCGGAGAAGGCCATGCCTTTGATGATGGAGTAGTCTTTGGAGCCTTTGCCTTCAACCATGTAAGCGGCCAGCGTCCAGGGGGCACCGACGAAGCCCAGGACGGCTGCGGAGTTGCCGACTTCCTGGCGCAGGGATTGCAGGATGGTTTTGATGAAGGGCAAGGATTCTTCGGGATCCAGAGGATGCAGTTGTTCGATCTGTTCCAGGGAACGAATAGGGTTGTAGATAATGGGGCCTTTGCCTTCAGCGATATCCATATCTACACCGATTCCCGGCAGGGGAGTGACGATGTCGGAGAACAAGATAACGCCATCAGGACGGAAGGCACGCCAGGGTTGCAGTGAGACTTCGATCGCCACTTCGGGGATTTCGGAACGTTCCCGGAAGGAGGGATATTTCTCCCGTAGATCTCGATAGGCTTTCATGTATCGACCAGCCTGCCGCATCATCCAGACGGGGGGACGGTCTAATTTTTCACCACGAGCAGCCCGAAGCAGATAGGGAATCTGGGTCGATACAGTCATTGATAAAGTCTCTTTTCAATGTGTGTCTATTTCCGAAGGGGCAGAGCATTCAGGCAAAGACATTCGCATTGGGTCAGGTAGCCCTACGTTGGTCAGCCCTACCCCGAATGCTCTGCCCCTCCAGCAACTTTTGATTATAGGGATCTAGTGTTGCTGAACAAAAGCGAATTTGAGTTGAGAATTGTGAATACAACGGTTGATATAAGTTTACAAAGCGTGGGCGATCGCTCAATAATTTTTCTCCCAACCCGGTGATCCCCCTCCTCAAATCCCTGAAAGTCGGGGTAGCTTAGGGTGAGGAGTTGCAGCACATTCTCAATGCCCCCTGTGGGGCAGGCAAGATGCCTGCCCAGTCCTTTTCACCCCGGCTATCCCCCCTCTGTCCTCGTTTCCAGGCTCTGCCTGGAAATGCCGACCGGAGGCTCTGCCTCCATCTACTGTGGGGAGTGAACGCAGCATGAGCTAGGTTTCACAGCAAGATGTTCTGGGCT
The DNA here is from genome assembly GCA_964630955.1 of uncultured bacterium. GTDB lineage: Bacteria > Cyanobacteriota > Cyanobacteriia > Elainellales > Elainellaceae > CAZVXA01. The sequence goes on from CAZVXA010000027.1 coordinate 33,720, forward strand.
TCGCACACGCTTCTTGGGGGGTAGCCTACCCCCCAAACCCCCCGCTTGGGGACGACCGCGTCCCCAAACCCCTCCGATTAGGTTGCTCGTGGGAGGGCGACAGCCCACAGTGGGTTACCCACGATCGTGAGATGGCTGAACTGTGGGTAGGGGAAGGGGTGGGGCTTGTAAGTGTCAGGTGGAGTCAGGCGCTTTGGAGGCGATCGTCCCTCTTACAGCGCTTCGCACTTGAATAAGCCACAGTCGTGTTTTTTTTATACCCGCCCCGCCCGGCGGGGTCAAAAACAACCCGGGTTTTATAGTTTTTGACGCGCCGGGGGTTTTGTGGGTGGTATCAGGTGCTTTGGATGTGCGGCTGACCGCTTTGCAACGGGTTCTGTGGAACGAGTTGCGACGGGAAAGGCTCCGGGTTGAATTTGGTTCTTTTATGCGAAATGGATTGTCTCGTTTCCTGAATCGTGCGTATTTAAAGGCTCATCTTGCGGCAGAAGCGAAGATTCCGGTTGCGGAGGTGGAGAGCCTGTTGCAGGCGCAGCTTTCTCGGCGGCGGATGCTTCAGGCGGGGGTGGCGGTTGCTGCGCAGTTCCCCGTAGGGGTAATCGCCGGACTCACGGCTATTCCGAAGCCTTTGCGGACTGCTGACGCTGGATTGGATCAGCGAGTGCTGGTGGTTGGGGCAGGGATTGCGGGCATGACGGTTGCTTACCGACTGCGACAGGCAGGTGTGCCTGTGGACGTGGTGGAGGCCAGTTCTCGGGTTGGGGGGCGGCTGAAGAGTGTGAATGGCAATCCCGATAGTCCCAGTACGGTGGAACTGGGTGGTGAGTTTATTGATACGCGGCATACCGCAGTTCGCAATCTGGCGGCGGAGCTGGGGCTGGAGCTGGCGGATTTGAGGCTGGCGGATGCGGGTCTGGTGCCAGAAATCTTTTATTTTGAGGGCAGGCCGCTGAGCCATGAAGCGGTGGCTGAAGCGTTTGTGCCAATGGCAAAGCAAATTGTCCGTGATTTGAAGGCATTAGGCAGTCAGGACTTTACTTACCGCAACCCCAGTCCCCACGGGAAGAAGCTCGATCGCCTTTCGATCGCCGACTACATTTCATCGGTCGATATTGACTCGACACTGGAAAAGCTGGTGCGGGTGGCCTACATCACGGAGTACGGGCGCGAGGTGGAGGAGCAGTCTTGCTTTAATATGCTGTTCCTGATCGGCTCAGAGGTCGGTAAGTGGAGCACCTATGGGGTGAGCGATGAGCGCTGGCATGTGGTTGGAGGAAATCAGCAGATTCCGCTGATGCTGGCGGAGAAAGTGAAGAATGCAATTTCGCTCAATACGGCGCTGGAGTCGGTGTGGGCAACTGCGGATGGGCGTTATCGCGTCAGTTTGCGGCAGGGGAATACCAGTCGAGAGCGGACTTACGACCATGTGGTGCTGACGGTGCCGTTTACGGTGCTGCGGCAGGTGGAGCTGGGGGTGGAAATGCCGGAGGTGAAACGGCGGGCGATCGCCGAATTGGGCTACGGCACCTGCTCCAAACTGGCCGTTCCCTTCAAAGAACGGATCTGGCGTACCCGCTACGATTCCACCATCAGCATGTACACCGACCTGGATTGCCAGAACATCTGGGAGAGTGCCCGCTATTCCCCCGGCCCCAGCGGTTGGGTGACGAATCTGCGGGGGGGCCAGGAGGGTTTGCGGTTAGGCGGTGAGACTCCGGAGTTCCACGCCACGCAACTGGTGTCTGACCTGGAGCCGCTTTTCCCCGGCATCCGTCAGGTGGAACGAGGACGCACACTGCGGGCCTTCTGGGCAGCAGAGCCAACGGCGCTGGGTTCCTACTCTTGCTACAGCCCCGGCCAGTGGACGACTTTCGGCGGCGCGGAGAGAGAGCGGGTGGGGAATCTCTGGTTTGCCGGAGAACACTGCTCAATGGGGTCCCAGGGCTATATGAATGGGGCCTGTGAGACAGCAGAAGCGGTTTCTCGTAGCCTGCTGGCAGAACTGGGAGCGAAGGTAAGCGTCTGAGTACCAGTAAGTGGCAGGCGCAATTAAGCTTGAAACCCCGAAAGCTGTTCCGCCCGCGCAGCGGGCGGAACAGCTTTCGGGGTTTCGACTTCTTCCACGCCCACTTACTTTGTCGTGTCTGCTTAAACCCCATGTTAAGGAGTAGCGTGGTGCAACGCACCACGCTACTCCTTAACATGGGGTTTTAACTTGACTGGCCAGAGACTACTCCTCGATGCTCAGCCGAAACTGCTTCGGTGTCGTCTGCAACACCCTCCGAAACACGGTTGTCATATGACTCTGATTGCCAAATCCCGCTTCGACTGCAACTTGAGCCAGCGATCGCTCCCTATCTCGCAGCAGCCGCTGAGCCAGCTTTACCCGGCACTGCAACACATACTGATAGAGCGAGATGCCCGTTGTCGCCTTGAAAGCTCTTGCAAAATAGTAGGGACTGAAGTGGGCGATCGCAGCAATGTCCCGCAAACTCAACGGTTGCGCAACGTTTGTCTGAACGTAGTCCAGAACCGTCTTTAACAGCGCAGGTTCTAAAAACTCAGGTGGACGCCTCAAGCAATGAGACAACGACGAGTGGCGGTAAACAATCTGCCCCAGGACTGCCGTTACAATCGACTCCAGGTAGAACGCTCCTCCAATCTGTCCGTTGTAGAAGAACTCCTGCGTGGCGATCGCCGCCCTCAACCCCCAATGCGTTCTGGCAATCTGTCCCGGCAACAGTTCCACCCCCTCTCCATCCGTTACCAGCCGCGACAAAAAAGCCTGCGAATATCCAAACACGACAAAACAAGACGCATCCTCTACCGAACGGTAGGTACTCCCCTGCGGCACAATGTCAAATCCTCCTGGCAGCGCTTCATAGGGATTGAGTCGATCGCTGTCAAAAGCCGCCACGCCTCGAGTCACACCAAAACTGGTCACAGCCAGATTGAGGGGCGATCGCAAATTCACCTCCAGATGCCCCGGCGGAATCATCGCCACCACGTACTCTGGCGTCTCCAGCCAGTGCCCCCACTGGGGTAGCGTTTCCATCGGTGGCTGATCCAGCGGAATTGTGCGATCGGTCGGGTGGAAGTGGAATTCCTGCAGGAGGGTCATGGATGGGTGGATGGGTGGATGGGTGGATGGGTGTAACGTCCCGTAGGGGCACAGCATTCAGCAGACTCGTTATGGCTAAGGGCAAAACGTGAAGGCCGAATGCTACGCCCGTACATATTTGCCGCAGTCGTATCACCATCCCGTCACCTCATCATCCCGGCATCCCACCACCTCCGCAAGAATCGAAAAGACTCCAGTCTCCCAAAATCACTAAACTCTGCCTCAATGGTGTAATACTTTCCAAAACCAATGTCTACTCCAATCCCAATTTCAACCTTCTTCATTGGCTGTCATGGTTTGCTGGCGCTGGGTTTGTCCTACCGGGTAGTGATGGAACGAATGCAGACCCGGATCTGGCATGGGGCGGCGATCGCAGAAGTCACGTCCCAACCCGATCCACTGGATCGGCCCAATGCCTGGGCAGCATTTGTGGAGAGGCTGACACAGCAGACCGTAGTTACAAAGGAAATAGACGATGGGGTGTTGCAGCGGACGATTCGGGCACACGGCAATTTTATTGAGTATGTTCCGCTGGGATTGTTGTTCCTGGTGGCACTGGAATTGATGGAAGCACCAATCAGACTTGTCTGGATGCTCGGAGCAACGCTGATTTTGGCCAGAATTGCCCACGCCTGGGGCGTCATTCAAATCTATGGACCTTCGCCAATGCGGGCGATCGGGTTCTTTGGGACGTGGTTTGTGTATATCGTCGGTAGTTTGGCCTGTTTGTACTACGGTTTACGGTGATTGAAGGAGGTCTATCATGCTGAGAGCGATCGCCCCTGACCTCTGGGTTGCTGAGAAACCGTTGAAATATTTTGGTCTGGAAGTGGGTACGAGGATGACTATCATCCGTCTGGACGAGGGACAATTGATTGTGATTTCCCCAATTCAAATTGATGCTCCAACAATTGATCAATTGAATCAACTTGGGAACGTCAGCGATATCATTGCTCCAAACCTATACCATCATTTGTTTCTTGATCAGTTCAAACAAAAATATCCTGATGCAAAACTGTGGGCAACTTCAGGTTTGGCGGAGAAACGCCCGGACTTATCAATCGATGTTTGTTTGAGCGATCGCACTATCCACGCTTTGAACGGACTTGAAGCACTACAGGTTACTGGATTTAATACCTTCGACATCAAAGGGCCTGTCCCTCTAAATGAGTGGGTCTTCTTCCATCCCCAAAGCCGCACGTTAATCCTCACCGATCTGGCATTCTACTTTGATGGACAGAGTGCGATCGCAGCTCAGGTTCTTTCCAGGCTATTTGGCGGCTTTCAGCAGCTTCGTCCTTCTTTTCTTGAGAAACTGGCAACGAAGGACAAAGAGCAGGTGCGGCGATCGGTTCAACAAATTTTGGACTGGGATTTTGAGCGGGTCATTATGGCCCACGGGAGCATTGTGGAAGGGGAAGGAAAGCGCCAATTTCAGCTAGGCTATGAGTGGTTCTTAGGGACAATGCTTTCAAGTTAGGATTCTCATGGCGACTTATCTGATTACAGGTGCAAATCGTGGCATTGGTTACGAGTTCTGCCACCAGTTGCAGGCCAGGGGTGACCGGGCGATCGCCGTCTGTCGCACTGCGTCTGAGGAACTGAAACAGTTGGGCGTGCAGATCGAAGAGGGAATTGACATTACTTCGGATGCTTCGGTGGCGGATTTGAAAGCGCGGCTGGGTGATACTGCGATCGATGTCCTGATCAACAACGCAGGCATCCTCCAGTGGGTGACGCTCGATCATCTCGACTTCGATAGCATTCGTGAACAGTTTGAAGTCAACGCCCTCGGTGCGCTGCGCGTCACCCATGCGCTTCTACCCAACCTCAAATCGGGTTCTAAAATTGTGCTGATGACGAGCCGGATGGGTTCGATCGAAGACAACACCTCCGGTAGTTCCTACGGCTATCGCATGTCAAAGGTGGCGCTGTCGATGGCGGGAAAGTCGCTGGCGATCGACCTCAAAGATCGGGGCATTGCAGTGGCCATTCTCCATCCGGGTCTGGTGCAGACTCGAATGACGGGTTTTACCCCCGGTGGCATTACGCCAGAGCAGTCGGTTAAAGGCTTGCTGGCGCGAATCGATGAACTCAATTTGAAGAATTCGGGTACTTTCTGGCACAGCAATGGCGAAATCTTACCCTGGTAGCTTGATCGCCCAAAACACCCGTACTAACTTGATTTTGTTGAGTTAGTGACGAGAGCAGTATGCAGTTTCATCGAGGTCGCCTGATTGATCACGTCCACCTCCGAGTTGTGGATGTTGAGGCCAGTAAGCGGTTCTACCAGGTGGTGCTGCGATCACTCGGACGAGATCTCGACGGTGAAGGCGAGGGCTACTTTTTCGCTGACGAGTTGTTTGTAGACCAGATGGATAGCACCCCCTCAAAAGTACATCTTGCGTTTCAGGCACCCGATGAGGCCACCGTGCAGCGCTTCCATCAGGCAGGGCTAGCAGCGGGAGGACAGGATAACGGTGCTCCAGGCAAACGGCACTACCATCCGGGGTATTACGCCGCTTTCCTGCTCGATCCCGACGGCAACAACATCGAGGCAGTATTCCACGGTGCGTCGGAGCGATCGTCCCCTTCAGTGGTAATCTCAACCGCTGAACCGCCATTGGGCTGAACGGTTGGGCGATCGCTAGAATACAGAAACACCTGTAGACCCGTGACTGTACCGATCCATCCATCACACAGTTAACCCTCACCTGAGGAAATTGGCTCATGTCTACTTCAAATCCCAATCAGGGCTACAGCCGACGCAAAATTCTCCAGTTTGCTGGACTCGCAGCCGGAAGCACCGCCTTCTCCGTCGCCTGTAACGCAGCAACCAGTTCCACTGAAGAAACTCCCGTCTCCCAAGCCACTCCCGTCAGCCCCGAAACGCCTGCAGCAGCCCCAACGACACCCTCCGCTGGCGTGAGTCGGGTGGTTCTCATTCGCAGTCAGGACCGGGTAGCAGGCACTCGTCGAGCAATCGATCTGCTGCAACCCGACGGCATCACAGGCAAAACCGTCTTCCTCAAACCCAACTACAACACCGCCGACCCCGCTCCCGCCGCGACCGATACTGCCCTCCTGGAAGCGCTCATTCAGGAACTCCAGAACGCCAAAGCGGGACAGATTACGATTGGCGATCGCTCCGGTATGGCAGAAACCCGACAGGCAATGCAGACGAAAGGGGTGTTTGAGCTGGCCGATCGCTATGGGCTGAAAGCGATCGTCCTGGATGAACTGAACCGGGAAGGCTGGCAGTATTTCCCGGCGGAGGGCACCCACTGGTCAAAAGGATTCGCCTTTGCCCGTCCGGCCCTGGAGGCGGGAGCGGTGGTCAACACCTGCTGTCTCAAAACCCATCGCTTCGGTGGCCATTTCACCCTCTCCCTGAAGAACACCGTTGGGCTGGTGGCCAAGTACGTCCCCGGTGATGACTACAACTATATGAGTGAGCTGCATTCCTCGCCGCACCAGCGCTTGATGATCGCTGAGGCCAACCGGGCTTATCAACCTGCCCTGGTGCTGCTGGACGGTGTGGAAGCCTTCATCAACGGTGGCCCAGAGGCAGGGGATACGGCAAAACCGGGCGTGATTCTGGCGGGAACCGATCGGGTGGCAGTGGATGTGATGGCGATCGCCATCCTCCGTTCGCTGGGGACCACTGCTTCTGTTGCTCAGGGGTCGGTGTGGCAACTGGAGCAAATTAAACGGGCGATCGAACTGGGGCTGGGAGCAGGCAGTCACGAACAGATCGAGATTGTCACTGCTGATAGTGCAGGGCAAACAATGGCTGATGAGATTCGTAGAATCATTGCTACATAAAGTTGAAACCCCATGATAGGGAGTGGCGAGCGCTAGGCACCGTGCTATTCCCTATCATGGGGTTTAAGCAGGCGGGATGTAAGTCTGTTGTTTATGCTGTCATTTCCTGAATCGGTTTCTATGCGGCGATTTTCTGAGGTGTTCGGTCTGACCATTGGGGCGATCGCCCCTTTAATTCTCGCAGGGTGCGGCGGCTCGGCTGGGATCTCTCAGACTGAAACCAGTCCTGGGGCGATCGCAACTTCTCCCGGTGTCTCCCAGGCCATGAAGTCCCCGGCAATCAGGGTTTCACCCAGCCCCGAAGCGGCCATCGGTGCGCCTTCCAATGGCTCTCCGTCCCCAGTTCAATCTCCAGGAGCAACCACCAAAGCAGAGATCTGGTCGCAGATGCAGCAGGGCAAAGGCTACGTGATTCTCTTCCGTCACGCCCTGGCACCGGGGACTGGGGACCCACCCAACTTTCGACTGGAAGACTGCTCCACCCAACGGAATTTGTCCGACGAGGGGCGGCGGCAGGCGGTTCGCATAGGCGAAACACTGCGGCAGCAAAACATCAAAGTATTCAGAGTGCTTTCCAGTCAGTGGTGCCGCTGTTTAGAGACAGCGCAGTTGATGAATGTGGGACAGGTAGAACCCTTCCCTGTGCTCAACTCTTTCTTTCAAGATCGGAGTACTGAGCGATCGCAAACAGAACAACTTCGACAATTTATTCTAGAAAATTACGACAATGCAGGAGTTACGGTGATGGTGACGCATCAGGTGAATATTACGGCCATCAGTGACGTTGTTCCGCAATCGGGGAGCGCAGTGGTTCTGAGGGCGATCGCACCTGATCAGATCACATTCGTTGGGCAGCTTTCCCCATAATGGAGAATCACGCCTCTGCCGTTCCTTCCAAAAAAGTTATGGGGTTTAATTTTGTGAGAACACTAAAACCCCTTTGTACTGTAGCGAGCCAAAAAAGTTTTCACGGCCCCACTCACAACGGACTCTAATTCTGCCTCCGATATTTCTAACCCCATCACCAGGAAACGTGGCCAGAAAATCACATCGTTGATCATTCCCAAAAACTGTCTTGCGGCCAGTGGAATATCCGCAATCTGAAAGCGGTGCTGGTCGATCTCCCGCTGCAAATAGACATGGAGCTGTTTCAGATAAGGTTCCTTCCCTCGTCGATACAGTTCTTCTCCCAGTTCAGGAAATCGTGGCGCTTCTGCGATGATTACCCGCGTCAAAGCTTCAATCTGAGGTTCTCTCAGCAACCGCGCATATTCATCACCGATCGCCCTCAATGCAATTTCTGGATCAGCATCTTCTGTAGACAAATCAGCCGCATTGACCTTTGCCTCCCACACCCGCGCCATGATGCCCCCAAACAGATCGCGCTTAGTAGGAAAGTGCTTATACACGGTAGCCGTTGAGACATTGGCCTCCTTTGCTACCATCTCCAGGGTTGTGCGTTCATAGCCGATCGCCAAAAAATGCGTCACAGCAGCATCTAAAATAGCCTGACGCTTCTGGTCAGCTACACTCCGACGGTATTCCTCAAGGGCCATCTTCAACCGATAAATTGAAAACACTGTCCCTAGTTTACCCCTGGCATTCCTCTATGCACAACCTAAGATAAGTCAATTAACTTACTATTGACAACGCAGGAGCCACCCTGCACCTTTATATATAGTAAGTGACTTAACTCACCATACAAATTACTGTAGGAGAATCTATGAAACGCAGTATCAAGCTGGCTTTGGCGGGTATTGGTGTAGCAATGGCTGTGGGCGCAGGATATGGGGGCGCAGGAATTTCGCCTGTTCATTCAGAATCGGCCAGGATTGCGCAAAGTTCGGCCTTCAATGGAGACTTGCGATCGCTCTCCACGCGGTTTGATCGCCCCGAATCCCTTCAGGGCTGGCGAGAATTTCAGGCGCAGGGCTGGGTACCCAAATGGGAGTCGCCGAAAGTGGAAAACGGGCGGTTGGTGTTGCGTCCCAGATCCTCCGGTTGGTTCGAAGACAACACCGCCGGGCACCTGTATCGCGTAGTCACTGGGGATTTCATCGTCACCACCCGAATTAAAGTCGAAGGAACTCGCACGCCTGTGCCACAACGTTCCTTTTCTCTGGCAGGGTTGTTCATCCGAGAACCCCGCAGTTTTACGCGAGAAGGGTGGACACCCAAAAACGAGAACTGGCTCTTCTTCAGCGTTGGCACTGCCTTTCCTGCGGGTCGTCCTCAGTTTGAAATCAAATCGACCTACAACAGCCTTTCCACCCTGAAGATTTCGGATGCAAAAGAAGGCTGGGTGAGGCTGCGGATTGCTCGTTCAGGTGAACTGTTTACACTCCTGTATCAGGGGGAAGGCTCTCGCGAATGGCGCGTTCTGGAGCAGTTCATTCGGCCCGACCTGCCAGAAACTCTCAATGTGGGGTTGACAGCCTACGCTGACTGGGACTCCATGGCTCCCGACTATCCCAACTATCAGAAATATAACGAACAGGGCGCATCCACTCAAAATGCCGACCTGATCGCCTACATTGAGTCCATCGAGTTCCGTCGTCCCAATACATCCCGCTTTCCAATCGCCACCCTCGATCCGAAAGTCTCTTTTAATCCCCAACTCTCAGAAGCTCGGATACGCGACCTGATGGCTGATTGAGGTTACTGTAATGAAATTCAAAAAGCTGAGATGGTTTGTGGCGTTTCTTATATCAGTTGGATTGGCAATCTTGGGTGCGAGCTTACTCGCATCCCAATCTGCCCTGAACTACAGCACTGGGTATTCGGCAAATCTCATTTCGTCAACAGAACGATCTACCGTTAAACTTCCCGAGAATTATCGAGAAGCCTTTTTTCTATATGTGATGGTGGATTGTCCCAACAGCCAAATTATCAGAAAAATGTACGTGGATCGGAAATCATTGAGCGCGATCGCCACCACCCAAAAGGTTCCCGACAATACCACTATCGTCATGGAAACTCATAGTGCAAGGTTCCAATCAGGGCGTCTGGTGCCAGTGCAACTTAGCAACGTCTTTATTCGAGAAAAGCAACCCGGATCGAACGCTGACGCTGACAACGGCAGATGGCTGTCTGGCTGGTACAGCCCATCCGGTTCGCTGGTGTCAGATAACCAGAGTTCCTGTATTGCCTGTCATCGGATGGTGCGCGATCGAGATTACCTGTTTACATTGCCTGCCTTACTTGAGGCAGCTCGAACAGAGCGATCGCAACAGCAACACACCGAGTTCGGAACCTCCGTGTGTCGTTAACATTAGGGAATCGAAGCATTGGTCAGACAGCTCATGACACAAGCACAATCGATCGCTCTGGTCACTGGAGCCAATCGCGGTATTGGCCTTGAAGTGGTACGGCAACTCGCTCAAGCGGGCATGACGGTGATTCTGGGTTCACGAGACCTGCAAAAGGGAGAATCCGCCGCCGCAGAATTCACCGATCAGAAATTAAAGGTTCTACCGCGCCAGCTTGATGTCGCAGATCCGGACAGCATTACTGCGCTGGCAACTCAGGTGGAGCAGGAATTCGGACGACTGGATGTGCTGGTCAACAACGCAGGCATTCTCTACGACACCTGGCAGAAACCTAGCACTGCCGACTTAGACACGGTGCAGGAGGCATGGAACACCAACACACTGGGTCCCTGGCGCATGTGCAAAGCCTTTGTGCCCCTGCTGCGCCGCAGTGCTCACGGTCGAATTGTGAATGTGTCCAGCGGAGCCGGGTCGATCGCCCCACATCCACCATGCCTCCCACCACCAACCTCGACGCACTCTTCACCCGACTATCGCAATCCTCATTCCGACAGCGCTTTCACCTGAAGAACCCCGAACTCAGCTACCTGCACCGCAAAGGCATGACCACCGTGATGCAGCACGCTCAGCAGTTCATTGAGTCACGACTGGCTCCCGCTTTTCCAGCCAACGACGGTAAACAAACGCCCTGGCGCAACCACCCGGTATTTGTCGCCCAGCACGCCACCGCTACCTGCTGCCGGGGATGCCTGGAACGCTGGCATGGGATTGCGAAAGGAGAAGCGCTGACCGATGAGGAAATTCAGTACGTGCTGACGGTGATTGAATACTGGTTGAAACAGGAGGGAGGCGATCGACCATTTAAAGAGAACCCAAAACCCTGATTTTGCCGCCGCGAAGTATGCGATTAGCGTCTCTCGCGTGCCCCTGCGCCGCAGGGGCACGCGAGAGACGCTTAAAAAAG
>CAZVXA010000028.1:0-44092 GCA_964630955.1 uncultured bacterium
CGCGACGCTGTCGCGTCGCGCCTGCCAGAATTTGGGTTTTCGGATAGGCTCTAAGTCTTAGACTTTTGACTAAATTGCGCAGATTTCCCCGCAATGCTGTCTTCGTCAGCATTGCGGGGAAATCTGCGTCAAAATCAAGTATGCCGCGAAACGCCCTCTGAAAGGGTATCTGTTTACCGTTTTCGGATTCCTGCCTGGGCGACGCCCAGGCAGGAATCCGAAAACCTATTTTTAGCATCTCTCGCGTGCCCCTGCGGCGCAGGGGCACGCGAGAGATGCTAAACGCATACCCGAAAGGGCGTTTCGCGGCATTATAGGGAAAATTAGTCAAAACTCCAGTACGTTAAAGTAACAAAGGCGTCATCAAGCGACATATCTATGACAATAGGGATTTGGATCCTCGGTGACCAGCTCTGGATGGGACAATCAGCGTTACAAAGCCTTGAGCCTCAACGACAGACCACACCTGTCATTTTCATTGAGTCCCTGCAACACACCCAAAAACTGCCCTACCATCTGCAAAAACTGGTGCTGGTGTGGTCCGCGATGCGGCACTTTGCAGAAGAACTGCGGCAGGCAGGGTGGCCCGTCACCTACAGGCAATCGTGGGATTTCAGGACGGCACTGGTGGACTGGATCGAAGAACACCAGATTACCGAAATTCGGGTGATGTCTCCGAGCGATCGCCCTTTCCGAAAATTGCTTCAATCGCTGGATCTGCCCTGTGCCATCACCCTGACGCCCAACAATCGATTTATCTGGAGTGATGAAGCCTTTGCGACATGGGCCAGCTCTCGTAAACGACTGGTCATGGAGGACTTTTATCGGGAGGGACGGAAGCGGTTCAATATTCTCATGGTGGGCGATCAGCCCGTGGGGGGGAGCTGGAACTTCGACCGGGAGAACCGCAAGCCGCCCAGGGGAAAATTAACCCTGCCCGAAGCCCTGTGGTTTAAGCCGGACGTAATCACACAGGAAGTGATCGACTGGATAAAGCAGTCAAACGCCTTTCAGGACAGTCATCAGTACTGGGCGGTGGAGCCATTCCGCTGGGGTGTGACCCGGCAGCAAGCACTCCAGGTACTGGAGTGGTTTGTAGAAACTCGACTGTCGGAGTTTGGCCCCTATCAGGATGCGATGATCATGGGAGAACAGACGATGTGGCACGCGATGCTATCGCCCTATCTCAACATTGGTTTGATTCATCCGATGGAAGTGCTGGAGGCAGTGGAACAAGCTTACGATCAGCACTGCGATCAGTGGCAGTTGAATAGCATCGAAGGATGTGTCAGACAGATTTTGGGATGGCGGGAATATATCAACGGGATCTACAACTACACGGGAGAAGATTATCCCGACCACAACTGGTTTAACCATACGCAGCCATTACCGGAGTTCTACTGGACGGGCAAAACCAAGATGAACTGTTTACAACACATCCTGACGCAGGTGAAAGAGACAGGGTATGCTCACCACATTCAGCGATTGATGGTTCTGAATAACTTTGGATTGATTGCAGGCATCTCTCCGCAGGAACTAGAGGAATGGTTTCATGCCGCATTTATTGATGGCTATGACTGGGTGATGCAGCCCAACGTGATTGGCATGGGTCAATACGCTGACGGGGGGCTGATGGCCTCTAAACCCTACGCCGCCTCCGCCAACTATATCAACAACATGAGCAATTACTGTAAGCATTGTGTTTATCATCCGCGCGATCGCACTGGAGACACCGCCTGCCCTTTTAACTTCTTCTACTGGGATTTTCTTGCACGTCACCAGGAACAACTGAAGACCAACCATCGCATGGGTCAGATGCTCCTGAATTTGCGCCGACTCTCCCCCGAAGAACTGGAGAAAGTTCGACAAAAAGCGGACGAGTGGCGTGCCGAGCATGCGCCACATCAAAATCGATGATGCAGCAGGTCGCGCAGTTCTACATCAAATCCCCAAAATTATTGCACCCCCGAAGCGGGTGCAACAATTTTGGGGATATCGATTGAGCAGTGGCGCGTTGCAACACGCCACTGCCATTAAGATTAAACTTCTGCTTCTACCATTGATTCTTCTTCATCAGGGGCTGTATGACCGGGCAATAGCCAACTGAGCAGGATAGCCGTTAACCCACCTGTTGAGATACTGGAACCAAACAGATTTCGGATAATTGCAGGCTTGCCCTCGAAAATCTCAGGCGCATAGAGAACACCTAACCCCATTGCCAGGGAAACCGCAATAATAATGGAGGCTCGACGGTCCAGTTTCGCGGTTGAGACAATTTTGATCCCTGCAACGGCAATCGAGCCAAACATGACCGTGGTTGCGCCGCCCAGCACAGGTTGAGGAATTGCCTGAAACAACCCCCCAACGATAGGTAGCAATCCCAAAATCATAAAAATACCAGCAATGAAGAAGCCCACATATCGGCTCCCGACTCCCGTCATCTGGATCACCCCATTGTTCTGACTGAACGTAGTGTTGGGGAAGGTGTTGAGTAAAGCAGCGATCGCAGAGTTAACGCCATCACCCAATACCCCGCCTTTAATTCGGCGCACATAGACCTTCCCCGATACAGGCTCACCGGAGACTGCGGACGTCGCAGTCAGGTCACCGACGGTTTCAATAGCAGTCAGAACGTACAGCAGAATGAACGGCAGAAACGCCCCAAAGTCGAAGCTCAGTCCATAGCGAAAGGGAACGGGAAGGCTGACAAGTGGGAGCGTACTTAACGCACTAAAGTTGACCATTCCCAGGGCGATTGAAATCAGGTAACCCACCACCAGACCAATGGCGATCGCCCCCATTCTTAGAAAGCGGTTTCCGGCAGTGGTGAGGATGACCACAATCAGCAGCACCAGACCACCCAGCAAAAGATTTTGGGTACTGCCAAAGGTGCCATTCCTCTGGGCTGCAACCCCTCCTGCCAGACTGATAACTCCAGTCCTGATCAGGCTCAGGCCAATAATCATGACCACGGTGCCCGACACGACTGGCGTGATGATCCGACTCATCAGATGCAGGAAGCGACTCAGAATAATTTCCACAGATGAGCCGAAGAAGCAAACCCCAAAAATCAGTGCCAGCGCCTGCTCAGGAGACTGACCGCCTTCCAGCGCAAAAGTACCTACGCCCAGAATGGGACCGATAAATGCAAAACTCGTTCCCTGTAAGCTCAGTAATCCGGAACCAACGGGGCCAATTTTTTTGCACTGAATTAAGGTACAAAGCCCGGAGGCAAACAGCGACATGCTAATGATGTAGCTCGTATTGACGGGGTCAAGTCCCAGCGTCGTAGCAATAATGAATGGCGGCGTAATAATTCCCACAAAAGCCGCCAGGACATGCTGGAACGCAACAAAAATTGCCTCCGGTACCGGAGGCCGATCCTCCAGGCCATATATCAGTTCGCTGTTTGGCTTTAAACTGGCCCCTGCTTCACTCTCTACAACAACCACGTCTTGATTTGATTCTGCCATCTGTATCTGCTTATCCTAAATAGATGAGATTCTCCGTAGCGCATCAAGGAAGGCGATCGCTTTCTGTCCCTGAACCTCCGGCCAAAACATCTGTATACCGTATACCGTTTGTTTTTATTATTTTGTGTTAGGAGTTACAGCTTCCGAATGCAGTCCCCGTCGAAAAGGCCCCTAAAAGCCCCTCAATCAAAAGGCTTCTTCTAGAGTTGCGCATTGTGCAGTTCTAGAAAACGTCTTGAACCAGAAGCGAATCTGGTTACAAATATCTTGCCCCTTGCCCAAAGAAAACCCAAAACCCTGATTCTGCCGCCGCTTCGCGGCGGCAGAATCAGGGTTTTGGGTTCTGGTACAAATAAGGGATCTGCTGTTTAGTAAAACCCCAGTTTTCACTTGGCGCGGCGAAGCCGCGCCAAGTGAAAACTGGGGTTTTACTGGGATTTTATTTTATGGCAAACCCCTAAGGTTAGACAGGTTAATTCATCAACATCCAGAGCCTCTGAAGTGAACCAGTGGGAGACTGTTCTCCCTGCCCAAACTCGTCGAGCGCCCAGCAGCGATCGAGATATTCCACCCGTTCCTCCTCAACCAGTTCATCAATCATCAGGTGGAGAAGCTTACGCCAGCATAGCCTGAACGCAGAGATCCCATAGTTGGGTTTCCCAGAAGGGTCTGGAACCGACTCAGGGATCAACTCCAATTTACGATAGACACTCCACTGGGAGCCATCTTTTGCAGACAAGTCCAAGAAACGCATTGTGAACCTCCTCAATTTGTATTGCAGGAGACACATCTAAACCTGTCACCATACAGCTCTACAGTTCACCTGTACTGGGCTGACCTGTACTGTATGTTCGAATCTTTTTCTGTGCCCGATATTTGGAGCAATCCAATAGCATCTGTGAATACAGCGCTTTGCGCTGAGATAGAACCCAAGTTTTTGTTCAGAGCCACGCTCCGCGTGGCTCTGAACAAAAACTTGGTACCACACGCACTTGCAAAACGTTGTAGAAAGGAGGTACAGCTCTGAACGGAACCAACCCCTTTGCCCGCATCTGCTTCAGACTGCAATAAGTATATTCTGTGCTTTAAGCGACAGTTTATATTGTCATATTATCACCCATCAGAGGGTAGCTGTATCCCCTGAGAGGGTTATTCAGAAAGATTTAGCATCCGCCTCCTGCACTTCGGCGGGAATGAGAGTGATAACGTTGTACAGGTGTTGATCAATGTCTGCGATCGCAGTCAGATCCTTACTGGGGGCGATCGCCACAGGTTTGCCCACATCTTCAAACAGCGCACTACAGTTCCAGTTGGTCAGCAGCGCCAGCCCACCGTCCTCGACTCCCCGCAGGAGCACCATCGACTGGGGAATCGGCTGCGTCTGAAGCACCTCCGGAATTATGCTTTCCAACAGGGGGAGCGTTTGCATTTGTCCCTTTGCCGTCTTCGGAACCACCTGCATCCACTGCACCACCGCTTCCTTCCCTCGCAGAGCCGGGATTGTTCCCTGAATCGATGGTTGCAGCGCAGCCACTTCAAACACCAGCGTCCGGTTGGGAGCAGGCGGGGGAGTTGCAGGAGCTGCGGTGGTCGCGGAGGGTGTGACTGTCGGTGCGAATGCCTGATAGCTGGTCAGATCCTGCCACTGGGAAAAAGCAATCACCTGTTTGCCGTCCTGACTCCGCAGGGTAAAAGCTCCCTTGAATCCCGCCGCCTTCTTCATCAGCTTATTGCTGAGTTTGAGCGATTTGACCAGCGGCTTTTGAGCCGGATAGCTGGTTTCGTAGATTGCTGCAACGGCGATCGCACCTCCGGGTGGGTCAAACGTTACCGCCTTCATGCCCCCGGCGTGTACGGGATGGGAAAAGGCGAACAGGCTGCTTAGCAGCAGCAAAACCAGCAGAGATTTCACGGGAGTGATCGCTCGCCCGAACATGGCGCTTCTCCAGCTAAAAAATCAGATCTATTCCGGCATATTCTCCATCACCATATCCATTCCAGCTTTGATCTTTTTGGTGATCGCCTCCTGAGTTGGGATAAACGCATCCTTGCGCTTCATCGCAGCATCAATTTTTTCCTTCACACCCTCTGGCAGTTCGATCCCCTTACCTTTCATCGCCGCATCAATTTTTTCAGAGATTTCCTCTGCCGTTGGCTTAAACATATCTTTCTTCTTCATAAAGAGCTGCTGCTTTTGCTCTGGGGTTAACGAAGCAAGCGCATCTTTCTTTGAAAGGGAACTGAACAGCGTCTTGAGCTGTGTCTTTTGCTCTGGCGTCAGGGCCAGGGCTTTGAATGCCTTACGAAAACTCATCCCTTCTGCCAGATCTGACTTGAACTGTTCCAACTGGTCAGCATTAAAAATCTTCTCAAGCTGAGGCAGAATTTCTTTTTCTAGCTGCGTCATCAGATCGACCACAGTTTCTGCGGGTGTCTCGGCGACCAGCACTGGCAGCATCGGGAGAGCATTTACCTGGGCAGAGGCAGTCCCAACCCCTGTAGAAAAGACCAGCATTAGACAGGTCAGGAGCGAGATTAACAAGCGTTTCATCGTGGGTTTCCTTTTCAGCAGTATCAGGGGTTTTCAGGGTAGAACTGAGCAATTTCAGGGGAGTATTCAGCAAATGTGAGCGACTTTTCCCACAGGACTTTTCCCACAGAAGAAATTTAAAGGAGAAAAGCTTTTTTTCTCAGGATCAGGGTAAAAATTTCAGATTATCCGGCAGTTGAAGACTGGCGGGAATGATCGGCAAAGGCAGCGATCGCCAGCATCGCAATAATTACCAGGGGAAATACCAGACTCCACCAGGACTCTGACACCAGTACAAAAATTGCTGCCGCCAGCCCTCCCAGCGCAAAGCCTGCGATCACCGGGAAAAATCGGCTGAGCCGCTCCAGGGCTTCCTCAGCCTCCTGCTGAGCTGTTTCGCCTGAGCTAAGCTTCGCAGTGGCGTACTGCACCAGGTCAATCGTCAACTGGGTGGTATTTCCCGTCATCACCGTCGTCGGAATGTAGCTTTTGAAAACGCCGTGGGACTCCTTCATCAGGGCATTCTGGATGGCCATTGCCACCACCCCCGACATACCAATGGGCAGAATGTATTCCTCCTGGACATCCAGCAGCAGGGCGGGAGACAGACTGGTGCCAACGACCAGGAAAATCGCGAGGGCGATCGCCTCTGCCGTCAGCAGCACCGCGAACACACACCACTTTTTGCGACGGGCGTACTTTGCCAGCAGGGAGGTGAGGGCCACCGTCAGCATAAACGTGGGCAACATCAGCAGGCGCGTAATCGTGGTTTCTTCATCGGCACTGACAAAGGAAGACCCGGCCAGGGCAATATTGCCCGTGACATGGGCTGTGAAAATACCAAACAGAATAATAAACGCAGATGTATCAACAAAACCCGCGACCCAACTCAGTAGAAACCCTGCTGGGCCATCACTCACGAGAAACGCACTCAGATGAAACGGCTCTTTCCCCTGTTGAATTGCAGTCATTGCTCTGCCCCCCGGTAAACCTTCGTCGGTATAAGCTGAACTGAGTTTGGTTCACCGCAGAGGCGCAAAGGACGCAGAGTAAAGCCTTTGTGCGCTTTGGGCCTCTGTGGTGTGGTTCAAAGGTGGTTGAATTCGCGTTGCTAACAGAAGCAAATTACTCTGGGGCGACTTCTGATTCGGTCTGGACTGCCTCAGCCGCTTCAGCCTCCGCTGTTGCTTTCGCCTCTAACTTGGCGGCTTCCTTCGCTTTTTTCGCTTCCAGCTTGGCGGCTTTTTTCGCCTGCTTCTCCGCGTCCTTAGCGGCTTCCTCCGCTGCTTCCTTCTCCTCCTTCAAGCGCTTCGCCTCTGCCTTGGCTGCTTTCTTCTCCGCCTTCAGCTTCTCTTTTGCAGCCTTCGCCTCGGCCTTCTGCTGTTGTTCCAGGGCTTTTGCCTCAGCTTTCGCAGCCGCCTTTGCCTTTTTTGCCTCTTCCTTGGCCGCCGCTTTAGCCTCGGCCTCAGATGCCTCCGCGTCAACTGCCTCCGCGTCAACTGCCTCATTAACCACAGCAGATTCCTCGGCCTCAGCTAGCAGCAGCCCATCAGCCAGTTCTTCTAACTGCAAGTGCGATAGCAGGCCCCCGTCAGCCAGTGGGGCAGCCTGAACGGGCGTGCCATGACCCAACGCCAGGTTCAGCACGAGTGCGATCGCCAACCCAACAACACTGAACTTCTTCAGAAAAGACCTAAACATAAATCGATTGAACTCCTCAAGGAATACCAGAGGGTTGAGCGCCAATCAAACTTTACAGCTTGCACCCATCAGGCCCGCTCTGTGTCCAGTAGTCTAAACTCAGACACTCGCCCAAATTCCGTCTCACAGGATACAAATCCCAGTACTAAACGGTATACGGTATACAAAAATAAGATGATTTTTAGAATTGCTGGGGTGCAATTTTAGTCAAGCGTTCAAAAAGAATGGCGTGGTGCGACGCACCACGCCATTCTTTTTGAACGCTTCAACGTCTTAGCCCAGCTTCTCCAGAAGCGCCGCAATCCCGGCCTTTGCCACCTCCACATCCTGATCACCCGTGCCCGACCCGACCCCAATGGCTCCCACAATTTGCCCATTGATCTCGATCGGTACTCCCCCCTTCAGGTTCGTGAGCTGCCCCCCGGTCGCCATTGCCAGCTTCAGCTCCACATCCGCCGCCACACCTCCCGTCGGCCCCCTGGACGAGATCGCCGTAATCGCCTTCTGGGTCGCCGAAAGCTGACTGAGAAACTTGGCCCCATCCATCCGCACAAAGGCCAGCAAATTACCACCCGTATCTACAATGGCGATGCACTGGGGCACCCCCATTGCTTCAGCTTTAGCGATCGCCCCCTGCAAAATCGCGAGGGCAGCCTGATGCGTGAGTTCTTGAGTTTGACGAAGATACATGGTTGGTAATTGGTAATTGGTAATAGGGAATGGGGGATTCCTAAACTTCAACAATTGCTGCCACTAAGTTACTGCCCCGCTTACCCTGGTGCTCATTTCCGGCAGAAGCGAGGATCATCGTGTCTCCGACAACAGAGGCAACGATTGCATTGGCGACCGCTTTGGCCATGATGCCTGCGTAGCCGGAGAGGAAATCGCTGTGGATGGTGTGGCGGCGTCCACCAACCAAGGTCGTGGCATCCGCTCCACAGTTGACAAAGACCTGAGTGATTTGATGCTGCTGTTCAGTGGTTAAGGGCATACTGCACTCCATCCCTGCGGAGATCAGCGCTTCATAGACACCAGAAGTATCCAACTGATCGCGCATAACCCCGTGTCCCACACGGTAGCGGCTGATGGATTTCTCCGAATTGCCCATGACAATCACCCGGCAGGCGGACTGTTCGCCTCCAGCGGATACTGAACCGCGATCGGTATACAGCGAATGGTCTGTATTAATCGCGGCATCGCTCACCTGCTCCACTGAAATCTCCTTCAGTGCCAGCGCGATCCCCAACGCCGAAGCCGCCTTCGACATCACACTGGCCTGATTCAGATTCGTACTGACCACCGCCGCGCCCCGCTGTTCCGCATCTGCAATTCGAGCAGGCGTCATCGCAGGACATTTGATTTCAACGCAGTGAACATCCTCCAGGTTTGTGATACCCGCATCGGCGATCGCCTGCTCCACTGCTTCCGCCGCCAGCTTCACCTGCATCAACGTGCCGTACTCCTCCGGCAGCAGCACCCGTGTGTTTGCCACCCCGATCGCCAGCCGTTTATCCGGCGCAGACGAAGTTTCAGGCTGAGCCACATCTTTACGAACAAACACCGTGTAATGGGGACTCATCAACCCACCACACAGTCCGATCATCATCATAGGAATGCGATCGAACACGGCCTCCGGTGAAATTCCAAGATACTGCGACAGAAGCAGCTGCATACACAGGGAAGCATATCCCCGTGCATAGCCCGTCCCCTCCGTCTGCGCAATCATGCCGACCACATTTTCAGCCGCAACTTTCCCAACCTCCAGCAACTCCTTCAATCCACTCACATCATCTGGAGACCGCATCGGCAACCGAAACACCTCAACATCCATCCATCCTGTATTCATCTCACCTAACACTCCGACTCACAACAACTCTGATTTCGACTGCGGCAAACGCATACGGGGGCAGCATTCAGATTTTCAACTGCGGCATGGAGTTTGGGCGTAGCATTCGGCCATAATGTTTTGCCCTCAGCTATCACTTGCCTGCCGAATGCTGCGCCCCTACGCGAATCCAAACACGAACCCAAACGCCACACGCATCTACCCATCCTCATCCCCGTACGGGTTTAGCATTCGGGCCAATCAGTTCTAGCGAAGTCACAGGCCGTCATACCCGAATGCTAAACCCCTACCCATCCACCCATCCACCCATCCACCCATCCACCATCTGCGTTCATCTGCGCCCCAGCACCCCCCTCGCCACCTCCAGTGTCTTATTGATATGCCCCAGCATCAGCTCGATCGCCACATCCACATCCTGTTTGTGATACGCCTCCAGAATCAACCGATGCTCTTGATTCGATGCCTCCCTCTGAAACATCTGATCACTCAACGTCAGACCGATATACACCGAAGCCACATCCGACAGTCGCTGCAATATTTCAGCAGAACGAGTGCTGTGACTGGCCCGATACAGCAACTCATGAAACTGACGGTTCAACTCCAGCCATCTAGCCCGATCGCCCTCTCCGTCCATCCGATCCAGTAACGTCTCCGCCTGCTCCAGTTCTTGCTCACCGATCTGTTGGATTCCCTTGCGGATATTGATGGGCAACAGCGCCGCCCGCACTTCAAAAATGTCTTCTAATTCTGCCAGGGTTGGGGTGTGGACTACGCCCCCCCGAAAGGCATCCAGGTCAATCAACCCCTCGGTGCTGAGTTCCCGTAATGCTTCCCGAATCGGTGTCACACTGACGTTTAGAACTTCCGCTAAATCGGCCTGAACCAGTCGGGTTCCGGGCGGCAACTCACCTGAAAGAATCGCCGTTCTCAGATACTCAGTGACATTGGCCTGAGTCGTGCGAGACAGACTTTTATCGGGCGATCGCGCATTCAGCGGCAGTCTAGAAGACAAGGTGGGAACTCCCAAACTTACATAAAGTAATAAATAGCTTTGGCTATAAGACTGACGGATAAGCGGGATTTGATAAGTAGCATCCGCTACAGTTCATATATCATATATGATGTATCAAAATAAAGAGCTGAATAACCACCCATAAACTCTAAAACACTTATGGGTTAAGACTTATGGCATTTTGCCATAAGCCCTCAGGTGCAGTTGGCGATAGTCCACGGAGTAAGGAGCATCATCGAAATACCATGCTTGGTTTTGTTGCTGTTCTGATTGGCTCCTTCAGTCTCGCCACCCAAAACGTGCTGTTGCGAGTGATTTTCATCGAAGCATCGCTGTTTGGATTGTTTACCGGAGGGCTTTTGCAACCCAGCCTCGCCAGTTCCCTGCTGACGCTGCAAATGCGATCGCTGCTGATGTTACCCATCATGGCCGCATTTTCTACCCACATGTATCCTCAGACGTGGGCCAGTCTGCGGCAACTGTTGGGTGTGGAGCAACGATCGCTGTTGCGGTTGTCCGTCCTCAGCAGTACATTTCTGTGGTTGGCGCTGGCGCTGCTCTTTGTAGCGATCGCCCAGATCCCCGCAGGCGTTGCGACGGTGCTGTTTTTCAGTCATCCGGCAATGACGGTGCTGCTGTCCTGGAAAATGTTTGGCGATCGGCCCTCACCGCTGCGAATGTTTGTGGTGGTGGTGGTGTTTATCGGCACACTGCTGGTGGCCCCCCCACTATCCAGCATCAGTTCCGCGATGATCTGGGGTGTGGTCGCAGCATTGGGAGCCAGTGTGGCCTATTCCATTCAAGGAATTACTGCACAAATGTGTTTTCCGGCGCTCCATCCCGTTCCATTCACGGTGATCAATCTGATCGTGATGCTGGTGCTCTCCAGTCTCAGCCTGCTGGTGGTCAAGATTGAAGTGCCACCGGAGAACTGGCTACCACTGTGGGTGATGATGGTGGCGATCGCCAGTCTTGCACTGGTGGGGCAACTCCTTTATAACATTGGAATTCACCTGGTCAGCGCTGCGCTGATGTCCATCATTGCCATTAGCAACCCCACCCTGACGGCGATCCTGGGATGGGTCGCACTTCAAGAGCGGTTGCAGGGCCAGCAGATTTTTGGCGGGCTGATTGTGATTTTGGGCCTCATTTTGTTAGGTCGAGAACAATTCGTTGTGACCAAAAATCGGAAAGTTTCAGTGAAGGGCTAGTTTATCGTTGACTAACAGTAAACCTTTTCAGGAGAGGACATGAACCAGAAACGCATTAGACGGACGGTTTTCGGAACCAGTTTGGCCGCTGCCACCCTGATGCTGGCCACCGCCTGCACAACAGCTCCGACAACCACCACATCCCCGGCAGCAGAATCCCCCGCGACGGCTGCCAGTCCTGCGGCCAGCCCTCAGCAGAAAGAAGTCAAGCCCATCAAAGTAACGCTCTCCTGGCTGCTGCAAGGGGTGGACGCACCGCTGACGCTGGCAATGGAGAAGGGCTACTTCACCGAGGAAGGACTGGAGGTCAATTTTGAGCGGGGCTTTGGTTCTGCTGATACCGCCGGAAAAATCGCCGCTGGTCAGTACGACATCGGCTTTGGCGATATGTACTCGATGATGGAGTTTAACGAGAAGAACCCCGATAGTAAACTGGTGGCGGTCGCGGTCGCCTTCAACCGGGCACCGTTTGCGATCATCTCCCTCAAGAGCAGCGGCATCAACTCTCCCAAGGATCTGGTAGGCAAGAAGCTGGGTGCCCCCGCAGGCGATGCGCCTCGCCGTCTCTGGCGAGTCTTTGCCGAGAGCATCGGCGTCGATCCCAACTCAGTCGAGTGGACGACGATGGAACCGAAGCTGCGTGAAACCTTCCTGCTAAATGGACAGGTTGATGCCATCAGCGGCTTTATCTCCTCGATGTTGCCCTCCATCCTCAAGGGTGGTCAGAAGATGGAGGATCTCAACATCTTTTACTACAAGGACAACGGCCTGGAGTTCTACGGCAACTCTATTCTGGTGAAGGAGTCCTTCCTGAAGGAGAACCCCGAAGTGGTCAGGGGCTTTGTCAAAGCCTACCTGCGCGGATTGCAGGAAACCCTGAAAGATCCCGAAGCAGCGCTGGACAGCGTACTGGCGAAGGGTGACCAGACCATGAGCCGCGACGCCGAAAAGCTGCGTCTACAACTGGCTCTGGACAACTTATGGATCAACAGCGAAGTTGAGAAAGATGGTCTGGGAGGCATTGATAGTGCTCGTTTTGAGAAGACCATCCAGCAGACGGTGGCTGGCTTTGATCTGAAGAAGACCCCAGCTCCCAACGAAGTCTTCAACACTGAGTTTCTGCCTCCTGCTGCCGATCGCCAGGTTCCCCCTGCTGCCGAGCGGAAGCCCCTGCTATAGGAACGTTGATTCACAGGCAGGCTGGTGTATGACATCCCATTACGTCATACACCAGTTTTTTTACAGCGCTTTGCGCTGGGATAGAACCAGAACTTTTGTTGGGAGCCTCGCTGTGCGCAGCTCTCAACAAAAATTTTGGTACTCATGTGCTTGAAATGCGCTGTATCGTTCACCAAGACCCGTTTCTCCAATGCCTCAACTCGGAACTTCGCCCACCAATGTATGGACAGTCACTGCTCAGGAAGTTGATCTGGTCAGACCTGTGGTTCCTCCCCGCAAATTTGCCATCGCCGCCCAACCTCAAAACATTGTTCTCGACCTGAACCGAACCGCGATGCTGATCCTGGATATGCAGAATGATTTTTGCGACCCGGAGGGCTGGTTTGCCAGCAAAGGCGTTGATATTTCCCCCGTACTGGCTCCCATCCCGATACTCAATCGGCTGCTCCCAGTCCTGCGATCGCTCCACGTCCCTATCATCTGGATCAACTGGGGCAACCGTCCCGATCGCCTGAATCTGAACCCCACCATCATGCACGCGGGCAGCCGCGACGGTCTGGGGCTGAACTATGGCGATCGCGCCCCCAGTGGCCGTGGCGACATCCTCTGCCGGGACAGTTGGGGAGCCGCCATCACCCCCGCTCTCCCGGTTGAACCGACCGACATTCAGGTTCACAAATACCGACTTAGCGGCTTCTGTGACAATGAACTCGATAGCATTCTGCGCAACCTGGGCGTCACGACTTTGCTCTACGGCGGAATCAACCTCGATCGCTGTTTGTTTGCAACGCTTCAGGACGGGAGTTTTCTGGGTTACGACAGCATTTTGATCGAGGATGCGACGGCCACGGTTTCGCCTCAGTATGTGAGTGATGCGATTCTGTTTTTGATTCGGCAAATGTATGGGTTTACAGTGCGATCGGAGGAGTTTTTAGTGGGGAATGGGGAATGGGGGAATGGGTAAGGGTTTAGCATTCGGGTCAATCAGTTCTGGCGAAGTCACAGGCCATCATACCCGAATGCTAAACCCGTACGGGGGTGGGATGAGGATGGGTGGATGCAAGGGCATAGCATTCGGCAGATACGTCATGCCTCAATACGAAACATCAAGGCCAAATGCTACGTCCGTACACGTTCGCCGCAGTTGAGTAGCCAAACGCCGCCCCCGTCCAGAATTACCGCAGTCCAGACTCGAATGCTACACCCGCAGTAGATCGCCGCAGTAAGATTGAAGGGGTCTTCTTCCCCCGATCGCTTTGGCCTACTACAAACTCCACCCCAACGCTTTTTCTTCCCGCTATCTGCTCAAGCTGCGGCAGGCCATTCAGTCCTGTCCCTACTTTGCGGTGAATAACCTGAATCGGGACTTTATTGGCACCAAAGGGTTCTCGATCGTTTTCCGGCGCACGGCGTTGGCCGAAGTGGAGCGGCAGTTTCCCTGGGCGCAACCATACCTGGAGCAGGCACTCCAACCGGGGTGCAATGCTTTTTATCTGAATCCCCTCCAGCTAAAACAGGGGTCGCGGGTAGATCCCCACATCGATCGCTCCCTGCGTTCCTACTGCAAAACGGTGACCCCCCCGATGGTGGTAAGTGTGCTCTACGTGCAGGTGCCGCCCGGACTGAAGGGGGGGGAGTTGGTGCTGCGCAATCATCGGCAGCAGGTTGGCAAGATTACGCCGCAGGAAAATATGCTGGTGGTGTTTCAGGGTGACCTGACCCACTCGGTGAATGCGGTGGAGACGACGGGCGATTACCCCTTCGGAGAACTGCGAAGCAACCGCCTCAGCCTTGTCTGTGAACAGTACAGCCTGGAAGAGGACGAACTATTGGACATCCCGGAATTCACCATCGAATCAAGGGCAGCGAGCGCCAAACGCTATAGTGGGAAAACATGAGGTGCAGGATTAGCAATGGCCGACTTTCCCAAAATTATTCTCCGAAACAGCAAAGTGGATGCCGTCAAGCGATTTCACCCCTGGATTTTTTCGGGTGCGATTAAGCAGGTTGACCCACAGGTGCAGGAGGGGGCGATCGCCAACATCTACAGCGAGAAGGGCGAATACCTGGCCACCGGACATTACAACAACGGAAATATTGCGGTCAAGATTCTTTCTTTTCAACCTGTTGAAACCATCGAACAAACTTTTTTGGAAAAGTTTAAGAACGCTTACGAACTGAGACAAACCATTGGTTTAGCCAACAGTCAGGCAACAAACTGTTATCGCTTAATTAATGCCGAAGGAGATGGCTTGCCGGGACTGATTGTGGACTGGTATAACGGCACTGCTGTGATGCAGGCGTATTCACTGGGGATGTACGAACAGCGATCGCTCCTGGTGGACTGCCTGAAAACGGTGTATGGCGATCGCCTGCACACTGTGTATGACAAAAGCGGCTCCGTCCTGGGAAAAACACCGCAGCGAGTCGCAAACCAGTTCCTGCTGGGCGACAAATCTGAGGGCCTGGTGCGGGAAAACGGCCACGAGTTTCTGGTGAACTGGGAAGAAGGCCAAAAAACCGGGTTCTTTCTGGACCAGCGAGACAATCGCGCCCTACTGTCTCAGTACGTTCAGAACAAACGAGTTCTGAATACCTTCTGCTACTCTGGCGGATTCTCGGTGTATGCGATCGCTGCTCAGGCTTCCCAGGTAGATTCCGTCGATAGCTCCCAGAAGGCGATCGACTGGACGAATCACAACGTTGAACTGAATCATCCGGGTCAGGTGCTGCATCGAGCCATCGCCACCGACGTGTTTGAGTTTCTTAAGGAGAGCGATCGCTACGACGTGATTGTGCTGGACCCGCCCGCCTTCGCCAAAAACATTTCTGCCCGTCACCAGGCAATGATGGCCTACCGCAGGCTAAATCGGATGGCGATCGACAAACTCAGTCCGGGTGGCATTTTGTTCACTTTCTCCTGCTCCCAGGTGGTGGATACGGAAAACTTCCGGGGAGCCGTGACGGCTGGAGCGATCGAGGCGGGTCGAGGCATTCGGGTGCTGCATTCGTTGGCCCAACCTGCGGATCATCCCGTGAGTATTTTTCACCCGGAGGGGCGCTATCTGAAGGGATTGGTGCTGGCGGTGGATTAATTCAAGGTGGCGCGGTGCGAAGCACCGCGTCACCTTAGTTTATCACCAGGATCTGTAGGGGGTTTTCGCCAGTGAGGAGTTGTAATAGCGTGGGTCATGCGATACCTCCTCTCCTATCCACTCCGGCAGGGCGATCGCCTGCTGGGCATCCGGCACCTCCACCTCCGCCATGATCAGCCCCTCGTTGTCTCCCCAAAACTCATCGACCTCCCACAGCCAGCCACCATAGGCAATTTTGTGGCGCATTTTTTCGATCAGGGGGTGATCGCACAGGTGATCCAGCATCTCCATAGCATGGTCAAGGGGAATCGGGTACTCATACTCACTGCGAGAGATTCCCTCCGACGCTCCCTTGATGGTCAAAAACGCCTGTTCACCTGCAACGCGCACCCTCACAGTACGATTTGGCTCCGAAGCAAGATACCCCTGACGGTAAAGCTTTCCTTCGCCCATGCTGCGCCAAGCATCGCCCACGACTAAAAATTTTCGTTCAATTTCCAGTGGCATACGAAGGATTCCAACCAATACGCCCATGATACGGCGCATTGCACCCACCTCTCACCCCCCAGGACAGCGATACCATAAGGAGAACCCTACACACACTCCCCACTGATTCGGTCTAAAGCATGAGAGCACCCGGTCCCGTCGTCGCCTCTGAGATGAAGAGCCATCAGCAACTCTCCACGCTGCGGCGCTTTTTGCAATACCTCAGAACCTACCGCAAAGAAATCCCGATCGCCCTGCTGCTGGTGACGACGGGAGCGGCTACCCAGTCCATCGGCCCCTTTCTAATTGGTTGGTCGATTGACCATTTAATTGTCGCGGGCAATCTGCAGGGTCTGCTGTGGATGCTGCTGTTGCTGACGGCCAACTATCTGTTTGGGGTGTGGGCGATCCGGGGACAGATTCTGCGGGTGGGTTTTATCATGCAGCGGGTACTGGCCCAACTGCGGCAGGATATTTTTACAAAAGTTCAGAGCCTGCCGATCAGCTTCTTCGATCGCAGTGAGGCGGGTGACCTGATGAGTCGCCTGCTGAACGATGTAAATACCGTCAATCAGGCGTTTGGCCAGACTGTCGCCCAGATGCTCGGCAACCTTCTAAGCCTGGTGGGAATTGTCATCGCGATGCTGGCCATTAACCTGCAACTGGGGCTGCTGAGTAATCTGGTGGTGCCGCTGATGATCTTCACTACAGGGCTATTTGCCCGCTGGGCCAGGGCCAGATTCCGTGTCACCCGCGAGACCATTGGAGAACTCTCGACAGCGCTGGAGGAGGGCATTACCAGTGTGCGAGAGGCGCAGGCGTTTAACCGGGTGCAGTTGAACATCGCAGAATTTGAGCAGCTCAACGCCGCCAACCGCGATGCGAATGTGCAGGCTGTGGTGATCACCGCTGCCTTTCTGCCATCGATTGATTTTCTGAATACGCTGGCGACAGCAGCAGTGGTGGCCTATGGCGGCTATCTGGCGGTGACGGGAGCCGTGACCGTCGGCGTGGTCACCGCTTTTCTCCTTTACGTCCAGCTTTTCTTCCGTCCGATTCAAATCCTCAGCCAGTTCTACACCCAGGCCCAATCCGCCCTGGCGGGACTGGACCGCATCTTTCTGCTGCTGGATGAACCCTCTCAACTGAAGGATGCCCCGGATGCGATCGCCATGCCCCCCATCCAGGGCGAAGTCACCTTCGAGAACGTCACCTTTGGCTACACCGAAAACCAGCTCGTGCTGAAAGGGGTCAATCTCCAGGCCAAGCCGGGCCAGATGGTGGCCCTGGTGGGGCAAACAGGAGCCGGAAAGAGCACCATCATTAACCTGATCCTGCGGTTCTACGATGTGTCCGGCGGTGCGGTGAGAATTGACGGCATCGACGTGCGCAAGGTGACTCAAGCCAGCCTGCGCCGACAGATCGGGATCGTGTTGCAGGATAATATTTTGTTTAGCGGGACGGTGGCAGAAAATATCGCCTTTGGCCGCCCCCATGCCTCGCAGGCAGAAATCGAAGCAGCGGCCCAGGCAGCAAACGTGCATGAGTTCATCACTACTTTGCCCCAGGGGTATGCCACCCAGTTGGGAGAAAGGGGTGCTCCCCTCAGCCAGGGTCAGCGTCAGCTCGTCAGCATCGCCCGCGCCGTCCTGATTGACCCCCGCATTCTGATCCTGGACGAAGCCACCAGCAGCATCGATACCCGCACCGAGGCATTGGTTCAAGAGGCGATCGCCCGTCTCCTGCAAAACCGCACCAGCTTTGTCATCGCCCACCGCCTCAGCACCGTCACCCAGGCCAATCAGGTGCTGGTGGTGCAGCAGGGACAGATTGTCGAACGCGGTACCCATGCTGAACTGATGCAGCAGAAGGGGGTATATGCCAATCTCTATGCGCTGCAACTGGGTTCCAGCAGTACACCGCAGCCTCAGGCGATTCAGTAAAACTATCTTTCATCTGAATCCTGATTGGCGGGCAAACCCACCACCCCGTGCGGGTTTAGCATTCGGGTATGATGGGCTGTGACTTCGCCATGACTGATCTGCCCGAATGCTAAACCCCTACCCATCCACCCATCCACCCATCCACCCATCTACCCATCCACCCCTACCGCCGGATCGCCGACAGCCGCCCAAACAGCGCAGGCAAATAATCATAAAACCGCTCATTTGCCAGCACCATCGCATCCACGACACAGCTCCCACAGCCCATCGAGTGTTCCCGCATGATGTCTGACAATCGCTCGGAGGAGATTCCCACCCAGGGGAAATGTCCTACAGGGGCCTGTGCCGTATCGTTCAGGTCAGTATCCAACCGCCACGGGGTGCTCAAAAACTGCCGCAGGGGATTCTCCGGCAGTTGACCGCCCCGCCAGCCAACCGCCTGGGCAAAGCGATCGACCCTGGTTCGCGGATCTCTGGAACTCTGGACTGCCTGCCGCCAGATGCGCTGCTGCGCTGAGAAGCCAAACCGACCACCGCTGGCACTTGACCAGAGGGTATCCAGCATCCGCAGGTCCTCTGGGGGAATTCGGCTGAGGACGGCTGCACTGCCGTAGAGCAGATCTCCTGATGGGCTGGCCAATCGCTGGAGGATAGCGCGCGTCTCCAGATCAGCGGCCCGCCAGTTGCGATCGCGCAGCAAACTCTGGAGCCGAGTGTAGTTAATTCGCCAGCGAACCGCAGGACTGGTTCGAGGCAGCACGTCAAACGTAAAGCTGGACACCACCTGTTGAAATGCCTGTCGAATCGGCGCATTCGCATCCATATAGCCACCGCTGATGCGAAACACATAGCGCCCGTTGGGACTGGCAAACAGCACGTTATCGGACTCGTAAAGGCCCGTAGCGGTGTAGGCGATTACCCCTTCGGGGAACTGCGAAGCAACCGCCCGCTGTCCGGAAACCGTTACGGTGCGATCGTCGTTGCGGCTGAGTTCCCCTTTGTAAGCGGAGAGGGGTAGCCGTCGGGCATTGTCATAGACCGTGATGGTGATCAGGGGCGGGGTTTCAGGGAGGTTGGCCCGATTGGGGAAATCGGCCTGATTCCACAGTTCCAGTACCTCCAGCGGACGGGCAGGCCGCGTGGGAAAAGCTGATTCCGTTGGGGTGATGATCATGCCGCTGGGCCAGATGATGCGGTAGCCGAAGCGATCGCTGAAGTAAAAGGCGTCGCGGTAGGAGGTGGGGGAGAGGGTGGATGGGTGGATGGGTGGATGGGTGCCCGTAGGGGCGAAACGGTCGTTCGCCCAATTCGGTGAATGAGTGGATGAATTGGTAGGGGCGAAACGGTCGTTCGCCCAATCCCGTGAATGAGTGGATGAATTGGTAGGGGCGAAACGGTCGTTCGCCCAATTCGGTGAATGGTCGGAATGCAACCGCTGGGCGATTTTTGCAGGAGGAATTTGGGTTGAGCCGGGGGACATGTACTGAGTTGCGCTGGCGGCGGTGAGGAGAGCCAGGAGGCTGAGGGTAAGGGTGCGTCTCATACGGTGAACACGAACGATTGACGAATGAGACTATTACCCTAACCTTGCAGCTTAAGTGTTGGAGGGGCGTTACAGAATCCACAACAAGCGTTTGTTGCGCCTCACGATTCGGATCGTGATTAAAGTTCGATTAATGTGTGAGATGGATTGTGAGAGCTATCTTTTGGAGACCAATTCGGTCTGACTTCATTTGAGCCTGCTTCTCCCCCTAATCCCCCAATTCTGGGGGACTTTCAGAGGTTGAATTCTTTAGAACCAGTTCTCAATCAGGTGCGATCGCGAAAAGTTCATCCTAAAGTACTTGACGGCCTTCCCCCAGAATTGGGGGGCTAGGGAGGCGGTTCAGCGGATACTGATGCGGGTTGAAACGGCTGGAGTTCAGTACCTTCAGCGGGAGATAGCGCATGACTCGTTGCGCCACTTCCCTGGGGCACACTATTCCCCTGATCGGCGACCCGCTGTTCTCCACTCTGGACTGCGTTGGCCCAGTTCTTTGCCAGCAGCATAAAGTCTGAAGGGAGCATCACCATCGTTGTGGTGTTATTTTCTGCGCCGATCTCCGTCAGCATTTGCAGGCGACGGAGTTCCAGAGCAGCGGGGTTTTCCATAATATTGCGAGAGGCTTCGGAGAGTTTGACCGAAGCTTCCTGCTCAGCGGCGGCTTTGATCAGGCGAGCACGTTTTTCTCGCAGGGCTTCCGCTTCCTTGGCCATCGCCCGCTGCATCCCGGAAGGAATCTCCACATCCTTCATTTCTACCCGCTCAATCACGACTCCCCACGGTTCCGTGATCTCATCCACAATTTCCTGCACTTTGATATTAATTTTGTCGCGGTTTTGCAGCACGTCGTCTAACATATTCTGTCCAACCACGTTTCTCAGCGTTGTTAACGCAATTTGATAAACGGCTGCTTCGTAATTCTCAACGCGGTTAATCGCTTTTGCCGGGTCTAGAATTCGATAGTAAAGAACCGCATTGACGCGAATCGTCACACTATCGGCAGTGACGGTTTCCTGGGGTTCGATATTCACCGTTTTGGTGCGCACATCCACCTGCACCTTCTGATCGACAAACGGCACAATCCAGTACATCCCTGGCCCGCGCACACCCCTCAATCGTCCCAGTCGGTAAATTACGCCTCGCTGATACTCCCGGTCGAGCTTCACCCCCATCATGCCCAGAATGATCAGGGCTGCGAATACTGTTGCGATCGCCGAACCCATCGTTTTTTCCGCCAGATCGTTTTGATGCGATCCTAGCGCAGCGCTCTCGTAACTGTCTGATCAGTGCTCAGAGGCAGGATTGAATCAAAAACCCAGGGCTGCGGCACCTGCTCAGACAGGCAACTGGTCGATACCTTTGTTATCGCCAATCACCACCATCAGCGCCCCCTTTTCCAACCGCAGCATGGGGCTGGGATTGACTTCATAGCGATCGCCCTTGATCACCGCCATCAGGTTAAGACCATAGCGCGATCGCAGCTCAATTTCCCGCAGCGTTTTACCATCAAACTCGGCAGGCACTACTACTTCGACGATGCTGTGATCAGGGTCCAGTTCGAAGCGATCCAGAATGTTGGGACGGGTGAGCGATCGCGCCAGCGTGCAGCCCATCTCATGTTCTGGAAACACCACATGATCCGCTCCGACCCGTTTCAGCAGCTTGACATGGGTTTCTGAAGAGGCTTTGGCCACCACGTAGGGGACACCGCCTTCTTTCACGTTTAATGTGGTGATGATGCTTTCCTGGATGTAATTGCCGATCGCCACGATCACCGTCTGAAACTCCAATACTCCCGCCTGTCGCAGAGCGCTTGGTTCAGTCGAGTCAATCTGTACCGCATGGGAAGCGATCTGATCCGTCAGGATATTGGCAACTCGTCGCTCGTCCGAATCGATCCCCATCACCTCATGACCCAACTGGTGCAGGGTACCACAAACTGCCCGGCCAAACCGTCCCAGCCCGATGACTGCAAACTGCTGGTTGCGTTTATCAGTTTTGAGACTGCGGAAGAAACTTAAGGACGACAGATTCACGAGAGAATACTCCAGGTCTTGAACGGTATAGTGTCTCAGCCAACTAACAGGTTTTCCTCGGGGTAGCGAATGATGGTGGGGGTGGGATCTCCAAGGAGCGCACTCATCAGCAGCAGTACCCCGACACGACCGATATACATGGTGGCAATCAGAACCAGTTTGGCAAAAGCGGTCAATTGCCCGGTGATGCCCGTAGACAAACCCACCGTCCCAAAGCCAGATATCACTTCAAACAACAATTGAATAAAGTCAAATCTGCCATCGGGCACCGAAAGCGAAATCAAGCTGGTCATGACCAGCAGCGTCATCAGAGAACCGACTGCTACACCGATGGCCTTGAGAATCAGTGAAAGCGGGATTTGCCGCTCGTACAGGTGGACCTCTTCCTTGCCCTGAAGAATTGCTTTGGTACTGCTGAACAATACTCTCAGCGTGGTGGTTTTCAGTCCCCCTGCTGTCCCCCCCGGACTCCCTCCTATAAACATCAGCATGATCGTAATAAACAATGCTGCCTCAGTCATTTTGCCGATATCGATGGTGTTAAATCCAGCGGTACGACTGGTGACCGATTGAAACCAGGCGGCGAGGAGCTGTGTGCTGAGCGGCATTGCCCCTAACGTATTAGGATTGTGGGTTTCAATCAGGAAAAAAGCGATCGCTCCTCCGAAAAGCAAAAACAGCGTGGTGCTGGTGGCAACTTTGAAGTTGAGGGAGGTGACGACACGCTCCTGATCCCCCGAGAGGCGATCGCGCAGCAGCAGGTACAGCTCGAAAATCACCTCGTAGCCGATACCCCCCAGAATAATCAGGCCCGTGATCACAAGATTCAGCAGGAGATTGGCCTGATAACCAATGAGACTGTCTGAGAACAGGCTGAAGCCTGCGTTGTTCCAGGCACTGATGCTATGGAATACCGCCAGCCATAGACCGCGCCCCGGTCCAAACTGCGGCATGAAGACGAAGGTGAGCAAAAAAAGACCCGTCAGTTCAAACAAAAGGGTCGTGGCGATGATGGACTTCACCACATTGGCCACCCCCACAATTCCTGCGCGGTCAAGCGCCTGTTGCAGCGCGATCTTGTCCTTCAGCCCAAATCTTCTGCCCAGCAATAGAAGAAGAAACGTCGTTGCAGTCATATAGCCCAACCCACCGATCTGGATCAGGGCAAGGATAAAAATATGCCCCCAGGTCGAAAAGTAAGTCGCCGTATCAACCACAATGTGCCCCGTGACACAGACGGCTGAGGTCGAGGTAAACAACGCCACAATAGGGTCATTCCACTGGCCACTGGCGGTTGAGATCGGCAGCATCAGGAGCACCGTGCCGAGCAGAATGACCGCAATGAAACCGAGACAAATCGTACGAGAAACAGTCATGAGGACAGAAGCATCAGGGGGCGAACAGGCTGTAGAAGAATCAGTTAGAGTCTTTTTAGAGATTACCCCTAAGCGATGACCAATATACAGCAGCAAATTCAAGCATTTTACGACGCTTCCTCTGGTCTGTGGGAGCAGATCTGGGGCGAGCATATGCACCACGGCTACTACGGCGTAGACGGCACTGAGCGCAAAGACCGCCGACAGGCCCAGATCGATCTGATTGAAGAGTTTCTGGCCTGGGGCGGCGTCCAGAGTGCCTCAAATATTGTAGACGTGGGCTGTGGGATTGGGGGGAGTTCCCTTTACCTGGCGGAGAAGTTCAACGCCCACGCCACAGGCATCACCCTCAGTCCCGTCCAGGCGGCACGGGCAGCGGAGCGAGCCAGCCTTGCCGGATTGAGCGATTACCCCGAAGGGGGAACTGCTCCGCATCGCACTCAGTTTCTCGTGGCCGACGCCCAGCAAATGCCCTTTGCAGACAATTCTTTCGACCTGGTGTGGTCGATGGAGAGCGGCGAACATATGCCCGACAAGACCCAGTTTCTCCAGGAGTGCTACCGCGTTCTGAAGCCGGGTGGCACCTTCCTGATGGCCACCTGGTGTCACCGCAACCCTAATCCTCCCCTGAATGCCGACGAACGCAAACACCTCGAGGAAATCTACCGCGTCTACTGCCTGCCCTACGTAATCTCTTTAATGGAGTATGAGGCGATCGCCCGCTCCCTCCCCTTCCAGAACATCCGCACCGCCGACTGGTCTACCGCCGTTGCCCCCTTCTGGAATGTAGTCATCGATTCTGCTTTTACCCCGGAGGCGATCTGGGGACTGCTGCAATCGGGCTGGGGGACAATTCAGGCAGCCCTGTCGCTGGGCCTCATGAGTCGGGGGTATGAGCGAGGGCTGGTGAAATTTGGCTTGCTGGCAGCAACCAAGTGAAGCAGAAATTGCTTCTTTAAACTAGATTAAATTCAGACGCTTCTGCCCTGAGCTTAATCTCCTATGACTGACCTTACCTCTCCCCCCGTCATTGGTATTACCACCTACGGTCGCAACGAGCTTGGCCAGTTCACTCTCTACGCCCCCTATGTCGAGGCCGTGCGGCGGGCGGGTGGCATACCCGTTATGCTGGCTCCCGGCGAAACCCGGTGCGATCGCCTGATCAATTTCCTCGACGGTCTGATTTTCACAGGCGGCGGCGACATTCACCCCGACCACTACAATGGCGATTTTCACCCCACCATTTACAAAATTGATCCAGAGCGCGACGCCTTCGAGCTGGAACTGGCACGGCAGGCGGTAAATGCTGACCTGGCAGTTCTGGGTATCTGTCGGGGTATGCAGGTGTTGAGCATCGTTAGCGGCGCGGCCCTGCTGCCCCACGTACCCGACACCTTTGGCACCAATGTGCTGCACCGGGAGGA
This sequence comes from uncultured bacterium, assembly GCA_964630955.1. Classification (GTDB taxonomy): domain Bacteria; phylum Cyanobacteriota; class Cyanobacteriia; order Elainellales; family Elainellaceae; genus CAZVXA01. The sequence goes on from CAZVXA010000028.1 coordinate 24,856, forward strand.
GCAGATATCCCCCACTCGCCATCCGGTGGAATTAGTACCCGATAGCCAACTGGCCCAAATTATTGGCGTCCCTCACGTTGATGTCGTTTCCTGGCATCACCAGGCCATCACCACCATTCCCCCCGGTTGGCGGGTGGCCGCTTATGCCCCCGATGGCCTGATTGAAGCGGTCGAACATGGTGACCATCCCTGGGCGATCGCCCTCCAGTGGCACCCCGAAATGTCCGCAACGGAAGACCCTTTGCAGCAGCGGATCTTTGACGCATTTGTGGCGGCTGCGGCGGGAGGAGGAGCGATCGGGCGGAGAGCGGCATAGGGGTGGATGGGTAGAGACGTTCCGTGGAACGTCTGTACGATGGATGGGTGGATGGGTGGATAGGGGCGAAACGGTCGTTCGCCCCGTACACCCGTGCCGCAGTCGAGCAACCCCATGCCCAATTGACACCATCAAAGCATCACAACAGCCTGTCGCAGAACTGAAGCAATTAACGGCACATCCTGCGTCGCCGTATGCAGTTCTAGAATTTCTCGCCCCCCGTAACCGCGCCGCCAAACCAGCACTGATCGCCCCTCAATCCTTACAGGAGCTGCACAGTTCGACGCCAGTGAGCTGAGGCGAAACGGTGGCCTGGGGGTGGCGATCGCCGCCAGTTCTGACAAAGTAATCGCCTCCGTCTGGACGCTGGCTATCCAGGGGAACTGCTTTACCCAGGCGCGCTGGTGGGCGATTGTATGCTGCAACCTTTGCCCCAGATTTTCCGTGGAGCACAGACGAAAGTTGCCTTCGCAGAGCCGCAGCACCGCACAGTCAGCGCTATCCAGTTGGGTTTCTAAGGATTGGAAGGGGGCAATGCGGTCGATCGCCTCTCCAAATAGGGACTTCATTACCTGGAGGCCGTCAATTCCGGCCACATCCCACAGAACGTGGGGATTTAATCGAAACGGTTGACTCATGCTTTTACCCTGCTCTTCGTTGGATCATAGGCTGCGAGGGGGCCCACCGTTGCTCGAACCCGGCGCTTCATGCCGTCCACAAAGCCAATTTCTAATTCCGTCCCGATCGCCGCGTACTCTGGCACCACCTGAGCCATTGCAATACTGCGGTTGAGAATGGGCGAAAAGGTGGCGCTGGTGATGTGGCCGACTCGGAAGCGATCGCCCACCGGATGGATACACTGCCCTCCGCAGGCCACCTCATTACCCTCTAACACCAGCCCTACCGCCACTCTGGGGGGATGCTCCCGAAATTTCTCCAGGGCTGCCCTGCCGATCAAGTCGGGCTTCTTCATGGCGACCGCCCAGCCAATTCCCGCCTGATACGGCGAGGTTAAATCGTCGAATTCGCGGCCTGCGGCCAGGAGTCCGGCTTCAATGCGGGCGCGATCGAGGGCCAGCATACCCATCGGTTGCAGTCCACCGGGTGCGCCTGCGGTCATCAGCGCGTCCCAGAGGGCAGTTCCGTTTTCGGGATGGACAAACAACTCGTAGCCGAGTTCTCCCGTATATCCCGTGCGGGACAGGAGAACGGGGATGTTGGCCACAGATGCACTGGCACAGTGAAAGTAGGGCAGTGTGTCCAGGGTAAATTCCTGAGCGGCATCCAGTTCGGTGATGGGCTGAAGTATCTGGCGGGACAGCGGCCCCTGGAGGGCGAGGTTGTGGAGGCGATCGCTGCTGTTTTCCACCTGCACCTGTAAGCCGTCCTGGGCCGCCACCCGCATCAGCCAATCGGCATCGGTATCGCAGTTGCCCACGTAGCGATACTCTGCCTCCGTCAAACGAAACACAATGCCATCATCCACGATTCCGCCGTGGGGGTTGAGTAGACAACCGTAGGCCGACTGGCCCACCTTCAGCCGACTAACATCGCGGGAGAAAGCCCGTTGCAGCAGCGCCTCTGCATCCTGACCCGTCACTTCAAACTTGCGCAGCGCCGACAAATCCAGCAGAACGGCCCGTTCTCTCAACACCCAATATTCATCCTGAATGCCGTGATTGGCGAAGCTGTTGGGCACCCAGAAGCCGTTATATTCCACCAGGTTGCCCGTCAACTGTTGAATGCGTGGGGTAAAGGCACTCGGTTGGGTCAATCTTACGGGAGCCGAGGCAGATACTCGTCGTCCGATCGCCCGTGTAAATGGGGCCTCTGCATCATAAATCCGCACCAGAATCGGCGTGGGGTGCCACCCGTTCACCGGGTCGATATCATCGGCACAAGAAGAAGTGGCGCACAGCAAATCCTGGTGCGCCTGAAGCAAAACGTAGTCCCCTGGACGCGACCAGGCTTCTCCTCCGGCGATCGCCCCATCGGTCTCCACCCAGGTGTTGTAGAAGAAATTGATGGCACTCCAACCCGGTCGGGACGCGATGCCGTAGGGCTGCAACGCCTGGTTAAAGTTCTCGCTACAGCTTGGGTGACCAGGATAACCCGAATCTTCGTAGTAGCGATCGGTGCAGGCCAGCAGAAAGCTGTCGTGGCGGTTGCAAGTGTCCTGAATCACCTCCAGCATCGGCTGCATTGATTGGGAAAAATACTTGCCGTGCAGTCCCGCTCTGGGCATCGACAGCCCATTAAGGGTGCGGGTGACCGTGGGGTCGATTTCCTGCTGGTGGTCATTCCCGGCGAAGGCGATCAGGTCAGAACATTGGGTACCCTCTACATCAATGATTTGAATATACTGACCTGCTTTAACGGTGTAGGCGATCGCCGTTCCACCATCAATCCAATACTCAGCGACGATCGGAGCCAACGGTTTTGGTAATACATCTGGTGATGGAGAAGACTCAGTTGTGAGAACCATAAACTCACCCTGTTTGTTAGATTTCGTAGGATGCGTTAGGCGATCATCTGTAATGCATTACCTTGATGAGTCAGTGATGCGTTACGGCTTTAGCTGTGTCGAAGCACTACACCTAACCTCCCCAGCCCTCCCCTTGGTAAGGGGGGAAATCCGGACTCCCTCCCCTTACCAAGAGGAGGGCTGGGGAGGGGTCGGATCGGACAAAGCATGAGGTTATTTTTTACAATGCCTAAGCATCAAACTGTCCATCAAACGATCGATTTCTCGTAAACTTTCTCCAATTGTGCAGCCTCCTCTATAGCAACCTGCTGCAACAGGCTTTCTGCTAACTGGCGTTTGCTCTCCGCATCCATTTTTTTCAGTTCGTTGTTGAGTACCCGCTCGTTCACGTTCTGGTTCCAGTAGTCAAGCGACTCGAATCCCAGCAGCGCCAACTTTCCAACAAACTGGCGCAGCACTTCGTTGGTTGGCCCCATCACCCAACCTGCCTTTCCATCGCGCAGATAGCGTTCAATCTCCATGTCCTTCTTGAAGCCAGAACCGCCACAGGCGTGGAGCATTTTGTCGCAGACGTGGGCAACGTTCTTCGCAGCCGCGAATTTGATCTGCCAGTACCAGGGAAGATGGGGCGATCGCGGCAGGGCAGTCAGATCGCTGTGAATCGACCAGTCACAATGGTTCGTCAATTGATCCATGAGCTGCCCCATCGAAAAAGTAAACATTCGGCAGGCGCTGGTGTCGATGATCGCTTCTCCAAAGTAATCCTGAATCGTCGGATAGTCTGCTACTCGCATTCCCACATCCACATGCTTCTTGCGGGTAACGTGGCGCTTCGCAATGTCGATCGCCCCCATCGCAATTCCATTCCAGCAGGCAGAGGAGCAGAGCAGGAAGAATGGGTCTACAATCTCGTCATTGGAAGCAGTGCCATCGCCAATGGGGCCAACCATGCGATCGAGGGGAACCGTGACGCCCTCCACCAACAGTGTTCCCGATTGATTTCCTCGCAGGCCCAGGGCATCCCACCTGTGCGGCTCTGCCTTCACCTCATCGCGGTAGATCAGGAAGCAGGAGAGATCAGAGTAGTTGCCGTCAAAGTCGGGGCTGGTGGTCTGTACGATGTACCAATCGGCAAACCCGGCAGAGGTTGTCCAGGAGGCTTTCTTAAACACCTGCCAGTTGTCGCCCATCTGCTGCGCTCTGGAGGAGACAGGATACCAGAAGTGGGACCCCGTTTCAGGGTCAGAATAGGACAGGGTACCAATCAGAACTTCCGGGTCTAACCGCTTGAGCAAATCCTGTAGCGTTGGACTTTCGTGCGCCCGGAACAGAGCAGCAGCCGTCGCTCCCAGGTGCATGGTGTAGCACATGGCGGTGCTGGGGCAGCCGTAGCGGGCGATCGTCTCCACCACCATTGCCGCGCAGACGTGGCTTTCACCCAGGCCACCCCATTCCTTTGGCACAAGTAGCCCTAGCAGCCCCAGGGAAGCCAGCGCTTCAAAGTTCTTGCGGGGGTAGGTGAGGGTGCGATCGCTCTCCACTGCATTGGGACGCAGCACCGATTCACAAACCTCAATGAGCTTTGCCTGTAGCGCTTGCTGTTCAGGGGTGAGTAACCACTGCGGATCAAAGTCGTAACCCAGTCCCCAATATTCTTCCTGGTTCCAAATCTTTGTGGTCATAGAGCTTCTACCGTGAGTACGCTGCTGAGGGATGAATCGGAGCGAGATTAAGTGAAGATAAACTGCTCCTCAGCGTGGGTCGGTCTAGTAGGCTACATTTGTTATCACAAGTGGCACAAATATGGTTAGAAGTGGCGCAGTACAAAGCACTGCGCCACTTCTAATTTTGGCTTTGCTTAATCCAGGTATGAAATTATTGGTGAGAGCCGCGCTCCGCGCGGCTCTCACCAATAATTTCATACCTTAAAAATCAGCAATGCCCTAATTTTGATTGATTAGGAGTGAGGCGGTGCGAAGTACCGCCTCACTCCTGACTCAGTAGCGAATGCGAGGATCGACCCAGGCGTTGAGGATATCGATCAGGATGGAGGCGATCGCCACAATTGCTCCAAAAAACACCATCACCCCCTGAACCACTGGATAATCCCGGTAGGTAATCGCCTCGTACAGCCGATTGGCCAGTCCCGGCCAGGAGAAGGTGACCTCGGTCAGAACTGCCCCCCCCAGGAGAGAGGCGATTGTCAGCCCCAGGACGGTGATGACAGGAATCAGTGCATTCTTCAGCGCGTGGGAGAAAACAATCCTGGGTTCGGGGATACCTCGGGCGCGGGCGGCTTCAACGTAATCGGAGCGGAGCGTTTGCTTCAGGTTGATCCGGACAATCCGCTCAAAGATGCCGCTGAGGAGAATTCCCAATGTCAGGCTGGGCAGCGCCAGGTAGTAGAGGGCGGTGAAGAAAGCGGAGAAATCGGCCTGGAGCAGACTGTCTACCACGTAGAGTCCGGTCCATCCCTGGGGTGGCGTCTGCCGCAACGGAAACCGGGTGCCAATGGGAAACCAGCGCAACTGCACCGCAAACAACAATTGCAGCAGCATACCAAACCAGTACATCGGCACCGCATAGGTGATGATGCCAAACAGACGGCCTCCGGCATCCAGCAGCGTGTTGGGCTTTGAGGCGGCGATCGCCCCAATCGTCACCCCCACCACCACCGACACCAGCATACTGAACACCGTCAGCTCCACTGTCGCCGGGAAATGCTGGTTGATAATCTCCCAGACAGTTTGCCCCTGACTGGTGAGGGAGGTTCCCAGGTCGAACCGCAGCAGATCGCCCAGATAGCGCAGGTATTGGATCCACAGCGGCTGATCCAGCCCTAGCTGCTGTCGCAGGGCGGCCTTCGCCTCCTCCGGTGCCCGTTCTCCCAGCACCACATCGACGGGATCACCGGGGGTTGCCCGCAGCAGCAGAAAGACGACCGTGGTGATCGTCCACAGCATCAGTGGGGCCAGCATCAGCCGGGAGAGAACGTAGTACTGGAGTGCTTTGGCGCGTGAGGACATACGGTTTACTGCTTACTGATCTGCCACAGGAGAAACTGCTGGGTTGGCTGGATCGCCACATTCTGCACATTCCCATGGGCAAACACGTAGTCCTTGTTCTGCCACAGCGGAATAAACGGCGTGTCTTTGGCCATCAGCGTTTGCAGTTCCTTCACTTCGGCCTTGCGGGTGGTTGCGTCCTGGTTGGCCCGCTGCTGCTTCACCAGTTGGTTGGCGCGATCGCTGTAGTAGAACGTGCCATCCTCTTTGGTTGATCCCTCTTCGCACAGCTTCCCTGAAGCCTTGTCACAGCTCATAAACGGCTGCACAAAATTATCCACGTCGTAGAAGTCGGGATACCAGTTTTGCAGCACCGAGGGGTAAATCCCTTCGGACATCTTCTCAAATAGGGTCGCCCCCTCCACGTTCTTCACGTCCACCTTAACCAGGCCGGCCATGTTCTTCTCGATCGCCTCCTTCATCGTATTCGCCACCAGACTGCGGATGGTAGAGGCTGAGGGATACCACACCTCGAAGGTGAACGGTTTCGAGGTGGAGAACCCGGCTTCCGTCAGCAGTTGCTTCGCCTTCTCGTAGTTGGCATCCCCAAACGCCTCCTGGAACACAGGCTGATACACATCCTTGAAGCTAAGCGGAATCATGCTGTACAGCGGCTCCGCCTGCCCCTGAAACACCCTCTGGTTGAGCAGATTGCGATCGATCATGCTGGCCACGGCCTGCCGCACCCGCAGGTCGTCAAATGGCTTGATCTTCTGGTTCAGCGTCATATAGTTGATCACATTGGTGCCCGCCGTGATCACCTGCCAACCGCCGCTGCCCGCTTCTCGCTCCAGGCTGGCAATCTGGTCGGGGTCGAGCGTCTGGTAGGCCACGTCCAGGCCACCCGTGCGGAAGGTGTTGTAGAGGTTCGCAGGGCTGGTAATCAGCTGGATGTCAATTCCCTCGTTGGCGGGCTTTTCGCCCCAGTAGTCGGGGTTGGGGTCGAGCTTGATGGTGTCAGTGTTGAAGGAGGCCAACTTGTAGGGACCCGTACCGACAAAGGAATCGGGCTTAAACTTGCCTGCCCCTAGCTCATACGCTCCCGGTGACACGGGGGTAACTCCCGAAAAAGTGAGCAGCGAGGTAAAGGCAGCAAAGGGAGTCTTGAGTTTGATGGTGAGTTCGTTAGGGCCAGTGGCCTGCACGGAGTCGATCTTTTCAGAGAGCAGGTAGGTGGGGCGACCCGCATTCTCAATGAAGCGCTTGATCGAAAACTCCATTGCCTTAGCATCAAACGTAGTCCCGTCGTGGAACTTGACGCCCTGCCGTAAGGGAATCGTGTAGGTCAGACCATCCGGGCTGATTTTGGGCAGTTCGGTCGCCAGTTGGGGCACCAGTTCGGTGGTTCCCGGCTTGTAGGTGTAGAGGCGATCGCCCATGTTCTGCAACAGAATCAGCGGAAAGATTTCGTAGGCGTCCGCCGGGTCAAGCGTCCGCGCCTTCAGGGTAGTGCCCATCGAGACACGGCCATCACTGGTGGGGTTGGCAGCTCCGGTGTTTGCCGGGTCGCTGGTCTGAGGTCTAGCACAGCCGACCACCAGCGCGATGCAGAGGCTAAACAGCCCAATAAACTTGAGAAAATTCCGTCGATGGCGGGAGAACCGGAGCCTGCTCATAAAGACCTGTAGGGCACTAGGATGCGACTTGGGGATTATATAGCAATTCTGGACGGTTTGAGAGACAGGAAGGTTGCATATCCCGCCCGATTATGCATTAATGCTGGCTGGATAGCTCGTTAACAAGGACAAATGATGTGGCCATCAAGTACTGCTATACTATCTTGACTTGACGTTCATTCAGGAATACAGGCCGTGATCAGCTTGCCTACTATCCCCACTGCTTTTGAAGCAGAAATCAGTGAGTTGGAGACCATTGAAGGTCTAGACAAGCAGTTACACGACTATTTCCAATCTAAATTTCTCATTCAACCCGTACTCACCAGGCTCCTCGTTAGCTTTCAGGCAAATAAAACGAGACCTGCTTATCGATGGTACAAATATAAAGAAGCTTTTTCCGCTTCTCTCGTTGAGCTTTTGTGTCAACAATATGGGGTTAGTCAAGGCAAGATTTTAGATCCCTTCGCGGGTAGTGGAACTGCTTTGTTTGCTGCCAGCGATATTGGAATCAATGCTGAGGGCATCGAATTACTGCCAATTGGCCAACAAATAATAGAGACCAAGAGACTTTTGGACCATGAATTTACACCTAGCGATTTTGAACGGCTAGAGAACTGGCAAAAATCAAAGATATGGAAAAAATTTGAGCCAGAAGTAACACTATCAGAGTTAAGAATTACGAAGGGAGCCTACTCTGAAGCGACTAAAACGGCAATTGAGCAATATCTTACAGCCTGCAACCAGGAAAACACCAGAGTTCAACCAGTTTTACGTTTCGCCTTACTCTGCATTCTCGAGTCTATAAGCTACACCCGTAAGGATGGCCAGTATCTACGCTGGGACTATCGTTCTGGACGGTCACAGGGAAAGAAACCATTCAACAAAGGCTTAGTCTTAGAGTTTGATGATGCGATCGCTACTAAAATCGGCGAAATCATCAGCGACCTGAAGCCGGGTGAACACCAGGTGGAACTGTTTCCAATGGAGAACAGTCAGGGGCAGATCGGTCTACATAGAGGCTCCTGTCTTGATATTATGCCTTGCTTGTCCAGCACAAGTTATGATGCGGTGATTACATCACCCCCCTATTGCAATCGATATGACTACACGCGGACCTATGCATTAGAGCTTGCCCTATTGGGTATCTCTGAGAAGGAGTTGATTCAGCTTCGACAAGAAATGCTGAGCTGCACAGTCGAAAATCGTCCAAAAGACCTGTTGGATATTAACGGGGATTGGGATCTAGCTTTAAGTGTTGCCAACTCTCAAACTTTATTGCAAGCTATCTTGAAATACTTAGAAAGCCAGAAATCGAAGGGAGTGCTAAATAACAACGGCATCCCAAGAATGGTAAAAGGGTACTTCTACGAAATGGCTTGCATAATTCAAGAATGCTGTCGTGTTCTTAAGCCGGGGGCACTTCTGTTTATGGTGAATGACAATGTACGTTATGCAGGCGCAAGCATTTCTGTAGATATGATTTTATCGGACTTCGCGGAAAAACTAGGTTTTTCCATTGAAAGTATTCTTGTTTTACCCGGCGACAAGGGTAATAGTAGCCAACAGATGGGAAATCATGGGCGTGATCCTTTAAGAAAATGTGTTTATGTATGGAAAAAGTTCTAACTCTAAATCATGAGTTCTCATCGTAGCCACCTTCAGTCCAGTGAGAACCTTGTAACAACTTATGAGGCCACTCGTGCAGGTTTTGTAGCACTCGCGCTCGAAAAGAATCGACGAGCTACACCTTATGTTTCAGAAGCTCGGGCACTTCAAGATGCTGTCAGTCAAACTGCCAGTCCATCTGATTTGCTAACAGTTCAGGGAATAGAAATGGGCTTGCTGACTGCGGCAGATTTATCCGACAAGTCTCTCGTTCATCTGACCCCCCAAGACAAGCTAGACGCGATTAACGGACTCATCAAAAATTTTCTTGAACCTGCAGGTTCAAATTTCATAGAAGAATTGGTCTTTAGGTTTTTGCTGACTCGTGGTGACACACTTGGAGGCTCCATGCGGAATATTGGTGGAGCTTTGGCACAGCGAAAATTAACTCGGACAATTCTTTCAGCACTCACGATTGCGGGTAGAAGATATTATTGGCAGGATTCAAAGACGAAAAAGTGGCTACCGATGACAAATGGCGACGCAGAAATTGAGTTGTCTTTACGTGGAATTCATTGGGAAAGCAAGTTCGGTAATCGAACCCTGATTTACAACTTAAATGTTCCATTGGTTAAAAGTAATGTAGATCTGTGTTTATTTAGTCTGGCTCCCACTGAGTTGGCGGCCAACCAATCTAGCGACATTTCCCCACCATCTGTTGCTCCGTATGTTATTGCTTTAGGGGAACTAAAAGGGGGGATTGATCCTGCAGGTGCAGATGAACACTGGAAAACAGCACAAGCAGCACTGAACCGCATCCGTGAAGCTTTCTCCAGAGTTGGGCATACTCCTTATACTTTCTTTATTGGATCGGCTATCGCCAGAAGGATGGCGGATGAGATTTGGAATCAATTAGAAGATGGAATACTCAGCAATGCTGCTAATTTGACTGAAGAACATCAGATCGCATCTATTTCTCGCTGGCTGTGCAATCTTTAAGGGCAATCATCTTCCGTTAAGATTGATAGTGCCCCAGGCGATTGCTTAGCAACACTGATCTTCAAATACAGACCTGTTCAGAACACATCCCTTGAATGCCGATAATACACTGACCGCAGGAGACTGGATGTTGTTCTACAATCTAGTGACATCCAAAGCACCATTTAAGCGACGGTATAGGCAAGCAGCGAGGTAAAAAACCGTCAGAAGCGGAGTCAACGGTTCCAGAACTGACAGCACCACAACCAGAGCCGATCGCCCCTGCTCCGCCCCCACCCGCTCACCCACCAGACCCACAGGAACTTGCGGTGACGCGCTACGATATGCTGCAAAAATTTCGCAAAGCCGTGGCACAGGGAGATTTATCAGTATCAACAGAGGAGGTCACTGACTTTGGCGAAAAGGTGTTTGAGGTGTGGCGATCGCTCTGTCAGCAAAGCGTCTCCGGTGACCACATCTGGGGTCATCCAATCCCGCTCCAGCAGATTTACAGCAGGCTTCCCTTTATGCCCTGGGAGGATTTTCTGACGGCGCTATCCACCGTTAATCATGCCGCTCTGGAACTGGTGCCCAGTCGTGTTAGAAACTGGTCGGTTAGTGACATCCTCTCCCGCTAACCCTTACGGGTCTAGCGGGAGCTTCCCAATCTCACGATTGAGCGTTACTGCTTCGCAGGCATCCCAACGGATAAGCCTCCACAGTCAGCCACGATGTGTCCTCACCGTGGTTTGAACAAGTACAAATCAGAGATTTATTATGTTCAACCTATTACGCACAAAGTTTTACCCAGGCCACGATTCAGACCTGGAACCCCCTACTTTGTTTTCAAGGTTCAGCGTTTTGGCAGTGCGAATGACCGCAACTCTGACTGGAACAATTGTACCAAAAAGCTGGGTAACTGAGAGGGCATCGAACCCCCTCAGTTACCGCTCCTATCCCCCTCACCGCCAAACGCTATCGCGTTCTGGCGGGAGTACCTCGGAGAATTGAGATGGACAGAATTAAAGCCTTATCCATCACGCCTGCGCCTACCGCTGGCTGGCAGTTCTGGATTGACCGGGGCGGCACCTTCACCGACATCGTGGCGCAGCGTCCCGATGGTGAAATTGTGGTGCATAAACTGCTGTCAGAAAATCCCGAACGCTACAGGGATGCCGCCATTCAGGGGATTCGTGAGCTTCTCGGTGTTGCACCCGGTGCCCCCATCCCCACAGAACAAATTGCTGCCGTGAAAATGGGCACAACCGTAGCCACCAATGCACTGCTGGAACGCAAGGGCGATCGCACACTCCTCCTGATCACCAGAGGATTTCGAGATGCCCTGCGGATTGGCTATCAGAACCGTCCCAATATTTTCGCCCGTCATATTGTGCTGCCGGAGATGCTGTACGAGCGGGTGATTGAGGTAGAGGAACGCTACACAGCGCAGGGGGAAGAATTGCTCCCCGTCCAGGTGGACAATACCCTGATGCAGGCGCTTCAGGAAGCCTGGAATGCCGGAATTCGCTCGGTGGCGATCGCCTTTCTGCACGGCTACCGCTATCCGCAACACGAACAGCAAATTGCGGTGATCGTGCGGGAGATGGGCTTTACGCAGGTGTCGGTTTCCCATCAGGTGAGTCCCCTGATGAAGCTGGTCAGTCGCGGCGATACGACCGTGGTGGATGCCTACCTGTCCCCAATTTTGCGCCGCTACGTCAATCAGGTTTCGTCGGAGTTAATCGGTGAAGCAGCGATCGCTTCACCCTCCGGGATGCCCCAATTAATGTTCATGCAGTCGAATGGTGGACTGATTGAAGCAAGCCGCTTTCAGGGCAAAGACAGTATTCTATCGGGGCCTGCGGGCGGCATTGTGGGGGCGGTCAAAACCAGCACGATGGCCGGATTTCACCAGATTATCGGGTTCGATATGGGCGGCACCTCGACGGATGTGTCGCACTTTAATGGGGAATACGAGCGCACCTTTGAGACGGAAGTCGCGGGAGTTCGACTGCGGGCCCCCATGATGTCCATTCACACAGTGGCGGCAGGCGGCGGCTCGATTCTGAACTTTGACGGCGCTCGTTACCGGGTGGGGCCGGAGTCGGCGGGGGCTGATCCGGGCCCCGCCTGTTACCGTCGGGGCGGTTCCCTGACGGTAACGGACTGCAATGTGATGGTTGGCAAACTCCAGGCCGATTTCTTTCCGGCGGTGTTTGGCCCAGAGGGGAACCTGCCGCTGGATGCGGAAATTGTGCAGCAGAAGTTTACTCAACTTGCAGCAGAAATTGCCGCAAAAACAGGCAGTCAGCGCACACCAGAGCAGGTAGCCGAAGGCTTTCTGGCGATCGCCATCGACAAAATGGCCAACGCCATTAAAAAAATCTCGGTGCAGCGCGGCTACGACGTGACAGAATACACCCTGTGCTGCTTTGGTGGTGCGGGGGGGCAACACGCCTGCCTGATGGCCGAAACGCTGGGCATGAGACAGATTTTCATTCATCCCTACGCCGGAGTTTTGTCTGCCTATGGCATTGGACTGGCGGATGTGCGATCGCTCAAGGAAAAAGCAGTCGAAGCAGCTTTAACTCCGGACGCAATTCCAGCCCTGAATCAACTGCTGAACACTCTCGCTGCCGAAGGCCAAACCGAACTGACAGAGCAAGGTATCCAGCCCGATCAAATTGAAATTCTGTTCAAAGTGCATCTCCGATATGTGGGGACAGACTCGGCGCTGGTGGTCGATTACGGTGTGCCTGCAAGCGGGGATGAGAAGGGCCGTGATCGTTGCACTGTTCTGCGCGATCGCTTCGAGCAAGTCTACCAGCAGCGGTATGGATTCACCATGCCGGACAAAGCGCTTTTGGTGGAGGCGGTTTCGGTGGAGGGCGTGGGGCAAACAGGCGATCGCACAGAGTCAACCATTGCATCCACCCGACCCACAGCACTGATCCCCATTGCAACGATTCAGATCTACACGAAGGGGAACTGGCAGGATTCTCCGGTGTATCAACGGGATGATCTGCGACCGGGCGATCGCATCACGGGTACCGCGCTAATTCTGGAACCGACGGGCACCAACGTGATCGAGCCGGGATGGGTTGCAGAAATCACCTCGCTGAATCATCTAGTTTTGAGTCGGGAGGATAGTGAGACACAAAGAAAAAACAGTTCCGTGCAGGTGCAAGCGGTGGCTCCTGATCCAGTACTACTGGAGATTTTCAATAATCTGGTACGGGCGATCGCCGAAGAAATGGGCGTGACGCTGCAAAACACCAGCTATTCGGTCAATATCAAGGAACGGCTGGACTTTTCCTGTGCAATTTTTGATCGAGGGGGACAGCTCGTTGCCAATGCGCCCCATATTCCGGTACATCTCGGATCAATGAGCGAAAGCGTCCACAGTTTAATTCAGGCAAAGGGCGATCAAATGAAGCCGGGGGATGTCTATATCTCTAACAATCCCTATAACGGTGGCACTCACCTACCGGATATCACTGTCATCACGCCTGTATTCCTGGAAACAGATACGCCTCAATTCTACCTTGCGTCTCGTGGACATCACGCCGACATTGGAGGAATTACCCCTGGCTCAATGCCGCCCCATAGTACAACCATTGACCAGGAGGGCATCCTGCTGGATAACGTACAAATTGTCGATCGGGGACGATTCCAGGAGGCGACCCTGACGAAACTGTTGACAGAAGGAAATTATCCGGTTCGCAATCCCGTACAAAACTTGGCGGATCTTCAGGCGCAGATTGCCGCCAACGAGCGGGGCGTGCAGGAACTGCATCGCATGGTGGCCCATTACGGCCTGGAAACGGTGCAGACCTATATGCAGTACATTCAGGCCAATGCAGAGGAGTCGGTGCGGCGGGCGATCGCTGTTCTCAAAGATGGTCAGTTTGTGTACCCGATGGACGACGGCAGCGAGATTTGCGTTCAAATTACAATTGACCAACAGGCGCGATCAGCCCGCGTAGATTTCACGGGCACTTCTCCCCAACAGCCGACGAATTTGAATGCTCCCCTGGCCATCTGTAAAGCCGTCGTTCTGTACGTATTTCGGACGCTGGTTGAGGACGATATTCCGCTGAATGCAGGCTGTCTCAAACCGCTGGAGATCATCATTCCCGAAGGCTGTCTGCTGCATCCCCGCTATCCCGCAGCGGTGGTGGCGGGCAATGTGGAAACCTCACAGGCGATCGCCAATGCCCTCTACGGTGCCTTAGGAGTCATAGCCGCTGCCCAGGGCACGATGAACAACTTCACCTTTGGCAACGCCCAGCACCAGTATTACGAAACGATCTGCGGTGGTTCTGGCGCAGGCGCATCGTTTGATGGCACCGATGCCGTACAGACTCACATGACCAATTCCCGACTGACCGACCCGGAGGTGCTGGAGTGGCGATTCCCGGTGCTGGTGCAAGAGTTTTCTATTCGCCCCGATAGCGGCGGGCAGGGAAACCACAAAGGCGGCAATGGCGTGATTCGCCATATCCAATTCCGGGAAGCCATGACCGCTGCCATTCTGTCAGGCCATCGCGTGATTCCCCCGTTTGGGCTGGCGGGGGGTGAACCGGGGGCGATCGGACGGAATTCCGTAATTCGTCAGGATGGAACCGTCGAAGCCCTGCCGGGTAAAGCAGAGGTGCAGATGCATCCTGGAGATGCGTTTGTGATCGAGACACCGGGAGGAGGGGGATTTGGCGGGAACTCCCTTGAGGCTTAGGAATGCGACTTTTGACTCAGCCAGAAAAATCGATGTATTCCAGTTTTAGAGGATGTTTGAAAAGGTCGGGTCTGTCGTGTTGAACACTGGGATATCCTCCTGGCCCCCCTTAAAAAGGCTACGGTGTTCACACAAATGGTCAAAACACTCTGAGTATCCGCGAACCACCCCCCTGGCCCCCCAGACACCCCCGCCCCCTCAAGGGGGGGGTTCTGGGAGGAACCGCTCCCGAAAGCACTGTTTCGGAGGAACAGAGCGTTCAAAGTCCCCCAGCATCGCTACAAGATCTTTTTAAGCAAAGAAGAACCCAGGGCGGCAACAGGCAATAATTTATTTACAAAAATCCACTTCACAAACATATCGTTCAAGCACTTTAATAGACGTTTTCTCCTGTGTATAACATTGAAATACAGCGTCGCACAGCTATTATTAATTAACGTCAAAAAGCCTATGGGAAGTCAACTTTAGAGACAAAGCAGGATTTTTATCCATCCTTTGTTAGAGGATCAATCTCTCAAAATTTGAGAGCATGAAAAAACATAAATTTTGCCCGTCAGTTTCTCAGGATCGCTTTTGGTAGGCTAGAATACAGTTCATTGATTGCAGGAATTAAGTTTAATTCGACCTCTTAATTGGCTTAGAGGATGTTTGAAAAGGGAGGGTCTCTCGTGTTGAACACTGGGAGATCCCCCCTGGCCCTCCTTAACAAGGGGGAAGCTTCAAGGCCCTCCTTTTTAAGGGAACTTTAGGGGGATCGGATGATTTGCTACTCACAGATGTTCCAAAGCCATTAAATCTACTTTGAATCTCTTTAAAGGTTGTCTAGAGATTCAAGAAAGCTCTCCAAACCTTTGTGTGGTTCCCTACATGCAGCCACACAAAAGTGGAGTTCATCGTGGCTTGAACTGACTTTTTACAGAGTGATGAAGAGCCTTCAGGGGCAATCATTCCAATTTGAACTGGAACCACTGCCCATGTCGTTAGGAACGTTAACACCATATGCCATCAGGCAATTGGGTCGTTTGTCTACATCTAATTCATTCCATCTCTTAATCCAGAACCGGAGACAACATCATGCCTGAATCCAGTTTCTATGCCCTCGTCTCTCATGCTCCTGAAGGGCGCTTCGATGGTATCCAGCGCCCCTACACACCGGATGAGGTTCTACGGCTGCGCGGCTCAGTCTCGATCGCCTATACCCTGGCTGAAAGGGGAGCCAATCGACTCTGGCACCTGTTGCACCACGAAGACTACATTCACGCCCTGGGAGCGGTGACCGGAAACCAGGCCATGCAGATGGTGCGGAGTGGACTGAAGGCCATTTACCTGTCGGGATGGCAGGTGGCGGCGGATGCAAATGTGGCAGGTGCCATGTATCCCGATCAGAGCCTCTATCCGGCCAACAGTGGCCCGGAGCTATGTCGCCGGATCAACCGCACCCTTCAGCGGGCCGACCAGGTACAGCATATGGATCACAAGCATGACATCGACTGGTTTGCCCCCATTGTGGCGGATGCCGAAGCAGGGTTTGGTGGGCCTTTGAACAGCTTTGAAATCATGAAAGCCTACATCGAAGCGGGAGCCGCAGGCGTTCACTTCGAGGACCAACTGGCCTCAGAGAAAAAGTGTGGACATCTGGGCGGCAAAGTCCTGATTCCCACCGCTGCCCACATTCGCAATCTGACGGCTGCCCGTCTGGCGGCAGATGTGATGGGCGTGCCGACGCTGATTGTGGCCCGCACCGATGCCGAGAGCGCCACCCTGATCACCAGCAATGTGGATGAGCGCGATCGCCCCTTCATCACCGGAGATCGCACAATCGAGGGCTTCTATCGACTCAAACCGGGCACGGGTTTGGCACACTGTATTGCCCGTGGGTTGGCCTATGCCCCCTATGCCGATTTACTTTGGTGGGAAACCTCAACTCCCAACCTGGAGGAGGCCCGCCAGTTTGCAGAAGCAATTCATCGGGAGTTCCCCGGTAAGCTGCTGGCCTACAACTGTTCGCCTTCCTTTAACTGGAAAGCCAAACTGGATCAGGCAACCATCGCCAGATTTCAGCAGGAACTGGGGGCAATGGGCTATAAGTTCCAGTTTGTGACGCTGGCCGGATTCCACTGCCTCAACCACTCCATGTTTGAACTGGCGCAGAACTACCGCCAGCGGGGAATGGCAGCCTATGCTGACCTGCAGGAAGCTGAGTTCAACAGTGAACCACAGGGCTACACAGCAGTTCGCCATCAGAAAGAAGTCGGGACGGGCTATTTTGATGCGGTCTCCGGTGCTATTTCTGCGGGGCAATCTTCCACCACTGCCCTGGCCGATTCCACGGAGGCCCAGCAGTTTTATCCCGCCTCTGAATCCAACGGTTCCCATACAGAATTCAACGGATCTCATGCTGGCTATGCCCATGCGGTGCGATCGCACCACGAAACCCGAATTCTGGAGCTGTCCGCCAGGGAAGCCTACTATGCGCGGGTGAAGGAGGTCTACAGGGAAATTGAGGAGTTTGCCACCGTGGATGACGATTAGATAGAACCAAGGTTTTTGTTGAGAGCCGCGCAGAGCGCGGCTCTCAACAAAAACTTTGTACCTCACGCGCTTGCAAAGCGCCGTATGATGACGCTATGACGCGAGAAGAATTCAATCACTTTTGCAGCAGTCTTCCAGCGACCCACCATGTTGTACAGTGGGGCGGCTCTGATGTCTGGAAAGTCGGCGATAAGGTCTTTGCCATCTGCGGTTGGAGCGATGGCGAGGATTTGCCCGGTATCACGTTCAAGACCTCAGAGAGCGATTACGAGATGCTGCGAGAGATGCCCGGTCTTCGCCCGGCTCCTTATCTTGCTTCACGGGGCATGAAATGGATTCAACGGCATGGTTCTCCCGGCCTAAGCGAGGACGGTCTGCGGTTCTATATCGCTGAATCCCACCGGATTGTAGCGTCGGGCTTGTCGCGCAAGAAGCGCTCTGAGTTGGGTTTGCTGTAGAGTCATACAGTTGTCGGGATCAGCTACGATTCAGCAGGAGCAAACCAGTGCTGCTGCAGTTTGCGTTGGGCAACGACCCGACCGTTTTTAATCACGACTCGTTCAACGGGTGCTGCTGCGATCGCCTCTGTTGCAGATTTTGCGCTTAAAATCACCAGATCAGCCGGGTGGTCAACGGCGATCGCATGATTTTCGACTCCAATGGCTTTCGCTGCAAGCGTTGTTGCCATTTGCAGGCATCGTTCATGGCTCTGGGGCGTACCCATCTGTAGAACTTGTGCCAGCAAAGTACAGATCTTTAAAGGATCGCCATCACCAAACGGCGTAAATAGGTTTTGAATATTATTTACAGCGACTCCTGCTACAACATTCAAATGGGTCAGTTGATAGACTGGAGCGACTCCTCTGCGAACATGATGAGTGTCTTTACGCGCCATCATGTACAGGTCGGAAGCAGGTAACGCCAGAACAGACACTCCCGCTTCAGCAATATCAGCAGCGACTGATTTGAGTTCCTCTGGGGGCAGCGCTGCTAACTTTGTCATGTGCCCTAAGCAAACTCTGCCCTGCCATCCCCGCTGACAGGTTTCCTCCAGCACAAATGGCAGCAGGAGTGGGGCATCATCATCCAGATAATCCAGATGAAAATCGACATCGCAGTCAAACTCCTGAGCAATATCGAAGACTACTCGAACATTCTGCTTGGGATCGGGATCAACATAGGGGGCAGAGCCAACCACATCCGCACCGAGGCGCATTGCCTCCCGCAGCAGGTCAACCGTTTTCGGCTGATTCGTGATGCCCTCCTGAGCAAAGACAGCCAACTGTAATGTCAAACCCGGTGCATACTCCTGGCGCAGGGGCAGCAGCGCTCTTAATCCAGTCAGGCCAACCACCTCATCGACTTCAACATGACTGCGCATTAAGGTAATTCCAAAGGCGATCGCCTGCTGCAATACCCGTCTCGCTCTCAGTTGAATATCTGCCTCTGTAAACGATTTCTTGACCTCTAGTGTACCCCGCATGGCTTCACTGAATGTCCCCTCAACTGCCGGATATCGATCCAGGATATAGGCTTTATCCAGATGAATGTGAGCATCAACCAGGCCAGGAATGACGAGTTGATAGTTGGCGTCGATGGTGACTGCTGCGGCCTCAACTGAGGGGGCGATCGCTGCAATCCGCCCAGCCTCAACTCCGATGTCCCACACCCCTTCTCGTCCAAGCAGGCGAGCCTGCACAATCTTCAAATCCATCGCTTCCAATTTGCTGCGACCATCGCCGCCGCTGCTGCCGCATGGGCCTGATTATAACCGTAATCGTCTTCGGGATCTACGTAAAGAAAGGGGTTTGGGGGCGAGTATGCGATTAGCGTCTCTTGCGTGCCCTGCGGCGCAGGGCACGCAAGAGACGCTAAAAATAGGTTTTCGGATTCCAGCCTGGGCGT
>CAZVXA010000029.1:0-22067 GCA_964630955.1 uncultured bacterium
TACGGAAGACCCGGAGAACCCAGCTACGGACGTTCATTCGCATCTATCGATGAATATCTCGCCAATATGACTATCGATCAATTCTTCCTAGAAGGCTACACCTCCGACGAAGCCATCAAAGTCAAAATGCTCGCCCCAACGAAGCTTTAAGGAATAAATAATAAGTCGTAAGGCATAAGGACTTACGACTTACCACTTACCCCTTACGACTTATTAAATCAAAAGTCAATCAACCACCAACCCTTAAAAAGTCCCCCGAGTCCCCCAAGTCCCACTAAACCAAAACAAAAAATGAAAAAAAAACCAAGCCCCCCACTTGTTTCTCCCGGCTGAGCGGTCAGAACGACTTTGCAGCTTTCGTTTTTCACACTTGACTGGTTAGTGGGGCGCGCGAAGCGTGCCCCACTAACCAGTCAAAGTTTTTCAACCAGGCAAAATTCGCTTGGCGAACCACTAGAAGGGCGAGAAATTAATCGAGAAGTAAATGCCGTTCTCCTGGAGCGAGTTCCCCGAAGAATTCACGTCTACCAGCGGGATGCCCCAATCGATGCGGGCCGAAAAGCGATCGCCCTGACGCCACAGTAGACCCAGACCCAGACCTGCGATCGTACTGTTCTCAGGATTGTCTCGACCAGAGTTCCACCCGGTGCCCAAATCAATGAAGGGCACGACCTGGAGGACACCCCGCCAGCGGGGGACGCGTAGCACCGGGATGCGCACTTCTGCCGACAGCAGGGCACCGTTATCTGCCAGCAGGAAGTCCTGACGGTAGCCCCGAACGGTATCCTGACCGCCCAGACTGAACTGCTCCTGAGACAGCAGTGGATCGCCCGTCAGTTGCAGGTCACCGCGCAGCAGCAGCAGCGTATCGGGGGCCAGCAGGCGCACCCACTGTCCCTGTCCGCGCCACGAGAAGAAGCGGCTGTCGGGACCACTGCTGTTAACTGTGGCGTCAAAGGCGTCCAGACCCAGACTGAACTGCGATCGCGCCGCCAGCACCTGCTGGGTGTCTCGCTTTACCCACTCCTGAAAGAACCGGAGAGCCGAGATTCGCACCCGTCCATCCGCATCGGCTCCCGGTGTGGGGAAGGCAATTTCCCCGGTATCTGTATCTGGGGGATTAAACAGCGTCCGACTCGACTGGCGAGAGGCCGTCAGCCCCAGCGCAAATTCCTGGGTCGGGGTCTGGTAGATGGGCTGGCGCAGGGACAGTTCCAGGTAGCTGGAGCGGGAGGTGAGGTCCAGGATATTGAACGGCTCCTCGATCACGTTGCTGCGGGTGGCACCGTAGGCGACGCGCAGCGTACCGTTGCGGGGGTTGATGGGGTAGGTGTAGCTGGCGTCAATCGCGTTGCTGCCGTTGGTGTTGCTATAGGTGAGGCTGATGGCGTCACCCTGGCCAAACAGGTTGGCTTCGGTAATACCCGCCTGCCGCCGGAAACTGCCAACGCTGGGTGATCGCCCATTATCCAGGGTCAGATCGCCGCTGAAGGTATCCGCAGGGTTGACTCGCACCTGGAGTAGACTGGTCCCCGGACGGGTGCCTGCCTCCAGATCAGCAGACAAACTCTGGATCAGGGGGTTTAATTGCAGCAGTTGCAGCCCCTCCAGCAGACGGTTCACGTTCAATGGCGGACGGGCGGCCAGTTCAATCCGGCTGCGGACGTAGTTAGGATTCAGTCGGCCCGTTCCCGTGACATTGATATCCTCCAGTCGGCCTTCCAGTACCTGAATTCTGACTACGCCACCTTCCAGGGTCTGCGGGGGGATGAAGGCTCCAGAGGTGATATACCCGTTTCTGACGTAGAGGTCGGTGACCGCCGATCGCGCCTGCAACAGTTGGGCAAAGGAGACTTCACCGACGAAGGGTTGGGTCACCTGCTGAAGTTCTTCCTCGGAGAAGACGGTGCTGCCTTCAACCACGTAGCGCTCAACACGAATCGTTGCGGGGACTTCTCCCGGCGGCTGTGGGGTTGGGGTGGGAGACGGTTCACCGGGTCGCAGTAGTTCTGAGGGCGGGGGTAGGGGTGGAGCAGGCTGCTGGGGTAACGGTTCAACCGGAATCGGATCGCGGGGGATAGCTGGCTGTATTGGAAAGGAATCCGGTTCCTGCACTGTAAAAGGAATCTGTGGGGGCGGAGCCTGCGCAACGATAGTCTGAGACAGTGCTTCAGGGACTATCGCAAGATTGGGAGCCGATTCTGCCAGCAATGAGGCCAGAGCTTCGACTTTGCCTTCGTCTGGGGAGTTCTCAGCAGGGATGGCAGCCTGAGCCATTGTTGAGGGAATTCCCCAACTGGCGATCGCTGTCATCAGGCCAAGCAGGTTCAGCAGGTGAATGGATTTTGAACGGGGTTCAAAGCGCATAGGAAGTTGGCAACTCTGAGGCGGAATCGACCACCCTGAATTGGGTAGACGTTATTATCATTCCCTGGGAGTCTACCATCATCCCATTTGCATCTCATAAAATTTGCTTGCCACTCCTGGCGGGGTCTCGCGGTGCTAGAGCAGGTAGCGTGGGGGAACCAGCCAGAACAGTTCGCATTGCCCCACCAGTTGGCCCGATTCAGGCAGGGTCAGTCCCATGACACCTGCTTTTTTCAGGGTCAGATGTCCCCTTGCTTCGCCCCACACCAGTGTTTCTGCCCAGGTGCTAAGTCCCGGTTCGTGACCCACAAGTGCCAAACAACCGCCGCCCGACTGCTGCCAATGGTTGTACCACTGAATCCAGTCCTCTAACTTTCCAGAAGGAGCCAGATGGTCGGAGATTTCGAGGCGATCGCCCAACCCCACTTTCTGGAGAATCTCTGCTGTCTGATGCGCCCGCACCAGAGGACTGGTGAGAATCAAATCGAAGGAGAGGTCCAGATCTTTGAGGCGTTTGGCAACCTGCTTGGTTTTACGTTGGCCTTCCTCGGTCAGCGGACGTTCGTCATCGTTGGCGTAGCTGCCGTGTTCGCCCGCGAGGCCGTGGCGAATGATGTAGAGGGTGGAGGGCATTTTAAGGGTTTTACAAAGGTGGATTAATTGTATGGATTAATTGATTCGCTTGAAATCAACCTTCCGATCATAATGAGCCAGGGAACTGCTGCCCCTGATGAAGTAACAGTCAGGTGAGATTAAAACTCCATTGTTTTCGCGGTAGGAACCACCGAAATCGAAGAGGTAGAAATCGTGATGAGCTAACCATGTAGAAAGTTCTAGCAGAAGCGGCGTTTCAGGGCCATAGCCCCGCACCAGCCAGCACTCCAGCATCAGCACATCCGCGTGCTTCAGTGCTTCCGTCGCTCCTGCCAGAATGTTGAGTTCAAACCCCTGCGTATCAATTTTGATTAATTCTGGATAAGACAGGCCGTGTTTTTGAATGACGGCATCCAGTGTCATCAGTGGAATTTCTTGCTTGTAGGTTGTGTCGCTGGTATATTCTGTCAGCATGGAACTGGTGACAAAATCGGGTTGCACGACAATTGTAGAAGTCCCACACTCCCGGCCCAAAGCAAAGGAAAACAGCGTGTAGTTGACGGTTGATTGAATGGATTCCAGCCCCATCTGATAGTGGGTGGAGAACGGAGCCAGCGGCTCGAACAGGTAGAAGTGAGCGTCTGGAAAAATATGGTGTACGGCCTTTGTCCAACCGCCAGTGCTGGCTCCTACGTCAAAGATAGTTTTGGGAAAAAACCCTAAACTTCGCAGCAGAGTCAGTCGATCCTGGGCGTCATGGGCGAAACCCGTTGCATGATAAGTTCGGCGATACGCTTCTTCTCGATCCAGGTTTAATGTCGAATCCGCTAACAGTGCTTCCAGAAGAGGAGCGCAGGCAAAGAAAGCTTGATCGACAACGGATTCTGGTACCCCAAAGTAATAGCTCAGGATTTTGGACTCACTTAATTCAAGCTTTGACGCCATTGCTTGAGTCCAGGTTTGGTGAAGACAAAATAGCACCAGAAAAATCTGCTCTGCTGAGCTTAAAGCGCGATTGCTGGGAGGTTCTGGAGTTGCCTCAAGCACAAAGTTTAACAGCTCAGGGGTGAGAGATGCACTGGAGGCTATGTCCGCTGTTTGGGATTGGACTGTCGCTGCGATCGCAGCGGTACGTTCAACCTCTTCAGCCGTCCCAAATTGCTCAACGAGTTGCTGGAACTTGGCATAATCAACGCCAATGATTTGGGCAGCCAGATTGGGATAGGTCTGAACCAGGTTAAAAAGTCTGCTCATTCTAGCGGTTCTCAGTCTAGTGAATTCAACAATCGCCTTGCTGCGATCATCAGCCAGCGTTAGCCCCATCAGACGGGGAAAACCCTCGGATACTGTCCCCATTCTTATACCATGGCAAGGCTCAACCTGTCGGTTTCAGTTCACCTATGGATGGCTGGTTTGCTCCAGAACACAATCGCTTATAATCTGGTCAACTTAAGTTTTGGCTTGTCTCTGTTACCCATGAGAAGCGATGCACCATCGCCTGCGTCTTTAGGGAAGGATTTTGCTTGAATTGCGAACGCCCAATTCTAATGCTCAAAAGTCACTTCTCCCGCCCCTCATTCCAGTTCTAAAATCGATGCAAAAACAGTCAGGTGTAAACTCCTTCAGGCAGTGGTACCCCCTACTGTATCTACTGCCGATCCTATTGACTGGTGCTGCGGTGCTGTCCTTTGGGGTCAACGTTCCCTTCCTCGACCAATGGGCGATGGTTGACTATTTCAGAGTCATGAAGGAAGGAACTTTGCAGTTCTGGCAACTCTGGGCGCAGCACAACGAACACCGTATCGTTATCCCCAGACTGGTGTTTCTGGCTCTGGGCTTTGCCTCAAACTGGAATACCATCCTCGAGATGCTGTTCGGTGTTTTGCTGATCAGCGTTGTCCTGTTTGTATTATTTGTGCTGAATGAAAGAACGCTCAGGCGACTACCTGAGGGCGATCGCCTGCTGCCACGAGCCGCATTTCTGGTATCGGGATTCATTTTGTTCTCCCTGGCGCAGCACGAGAACTGGTTTTGGGGCTTTCAAGTCACCTTCTTTCTGGTTCAATTCTTTGCCGCGCTCTCAATCCTGGTTCTGTTGATTGGTACGGTGAGCAGCTTTTCCTGGCGTTTTTGCATTGCGGCTCTGCTGTGTGTTGCGGCCAGCTTTTCCGTTGCTCAAGGGTTGCTCACATGGCTGGCAATGCTTCCCCTGGTGGCCACATCTCCCAAAACCCGTCGTTCCAGAACCGTTGCAACCCTTGTGTGGCTGTCACTGGCGGCTGTCACTGGCGCACTCTATTTTCATCAATATGTTTCTCCTGGAGGGGCTTACACGCCTGATAGATACTACGCCCTCAAGCATCCCGTTGAGGCTGCCCACTTTTTGATGGTGCTGCTGGGCAATCAGTTTAGTCGTCTGGGGGGAGGAGGGGTGTTTGGGCCTCAGTTTGGTCAGCCTGGGGGTGCAGATGTGAAAGCGATCCTGACGCTTGCAACAGTGATCGGAGCAGCCTTTCTCATTGCTTATCTATTGTTGGCTGTCCACGCCATCAGAATAAAGGCGTTTGAAGCGTACAAGCCGTGGATTGCGCTGGGGCTGTTTGGCCTCCTATCCACGATGATGATTACCGTTGGTCGGTCTGGTTGGGGTCTGGAGGGTGCTCTGACCT
This sequence comes from uncultured bacterium, assembly GCA_964630955.1. GTDB lineage: Bacteria > Cyanobacteriota > Cyanobacteriia > Elainellales > Elainellaceae > CAZVXA01. The sequence goes on from CAZVXA010000029.1 coordinate 5,631, forward strand.
CCCGCTACCAGACTGCGCCCACTTTCCTGCTGGTGAGCGTTGTGCAAATGGCTGCTTTCACCTTCCGTGCTCAACGATCCAGGCTCAAGTTCTATGGTTTCTCTGTGGTGCTGGTCGTGCTGCTCTGCGCGATCGCGGTAAACACCATCAGTAGTGTTCCCCAGATCACGAAAATTCAGAAGGGGCGGCAATTAGGCAAGGTGTGCCTGGAGCTGGTGCGCTATGTCGATATGACACTTGATAATACGCCTTACCACTGCTTGTGGAACCTCTATCCAATTAAGGTGGAGGGCAAGACGGGCTTCCTGAGGGCGGCTGAAATTCTTGAACAACTCGGTTTCCGCAAACTGGCGAGCAACTTTCGCTTTGTGGAAGCGCCTTCCTCTGACTGGGGTGGGTTTGACCAACCCGGCGGCGTCACCCAGCAGGCAATACCAGAACAAACGATTCAGCTCTCTGGTTGGGCTGTGCTGCCCGATCGCCAGCAGTTACCGGAGGCGATCGCCATCTCTATCAACGATCAGAGAACTTTTATCACTGCTGTTCGTCCGGATGTTACCAGACCCGATAGTGCTCAATTATCAGAAAGTACCCGCTCTAAAAACAGCGGATGGACCGCCGAAATTCCCCTAGATCTTCTCCCGAACGGCGAGGTGAAATTCCACGCGTGGGTTTACGACCCTCAAAATCAGCAGTTTGTAAAACTGGCGGAACCGAATGGGCCAATTCAAGTTGTCACACGGTGAACAACCGAAAAGGCTGTCCCGCCCGCTGCGCGGGCGGGACAGCCTTTTCAGTTTTACGGAGCCGCTTAACAGTTTTTAGTGTATGCTAACGGAGATCTCGGGTGAACAATTGCGTGGTGGTAGGGGCATGAAGCTTTCGGTCGTCATTCCTGCACACAATGAGGAAGGCTGTTTGCAGAATACTGTCGAACAGATTATCCTGACGCTCCAGCAAGAGGATATTCCACATGAGGTGCTGATTATCAACGACAACAGCACCGATGGCACAGAAGACCTCTGCAAAAAGCTGCGCCAGACCTATCGCACGGTTCGCTACATCAACAATGCGCCGCCGAACGGATTTGGCTTTGCGGTGCGGCGGGGGCTGGAGGAATTTCAGGGGGATGCGATCGCTATTATGATGGCCGATGCCTCCGACGACCCGGAAGATCTGGTGAATGCTTATCGAGTGATGTGTCAGGGATATGATTGTGTCTTTGGCTCCCGGTTTGTTCGGGGAGGTGCAGTGGTTGACTATCCCGGCCACAAACTGGCGGTAAATCGAATGGCCAACTGGTTCATCCGTGTGCTGTTTGGAATGCGCTATAACGACACAACCAACGCTTTCAAACTGTATCGACGTGAGGTGATCGAAGGGATTCAGCCTATTCTTAGCCATCATTTTAATCTCACTGTAGAGTTGCCTCTAAAGTCAATTGTTCGAGGCTACTCCTACACGGTGATTCCTATGCGCTGGTACAACCGCACCGTGGGTATCTCCAAGCTCAAAATTAAAGAAATGGGCAGTCGATATCTGTTTATTGTTCTCTATATCTGGCTGGAGAAGCACCTGTCTCGCGGAGACTACCATCGCAGCAAGACGGCCCTCTATTCAGGAAGATCGAATGCCTGAAAAAGTTTTAATCCCTGGTGGCGCGGGCTTCATCGGCAGTTCCCTGGCCATCGGTTTGAAAATTCGCCATCCTGATTGGCAAATTTCCTGCCTGGATAACCTCAAGCGGCGTGGTTCAGAACTGAACCTGTCTAGGCTCAAACATCACGGTATTGGGTTTATCCACGGCGACATCCGTTGCCCCAGCGATCTGGAACCTGCTGCTCTGGATGTCGATATAATCATTGATTGCTCAGCAGAGCCTTCTGTGCTGGCCGGTTTCTCATCGCCTCGCTACGTCCTTGAGACGAACCTGCTGGGCACGATTAATGTGCTGGAACTGGCGCGACAGGTCAAAGCCTCCGTTCTGTTTCTGTCCACCAGTCGGATTTACCCGATCGCCCCGCTCAGTTCGCTACAGTTTGAGGATGCCCCGACTCGCTTTGTCCTCAAGCAGCAGCAGCATTTTCCTGGGGCATCCAATCTGGGAATTCGAGAAGATTTTCCTCTGGAAGGACCCCGTTCCCTCTATGGCGCAACCAAACTGTCGTCGGAACTCCTCATTGAAGAATATCGAGACGCCTATAACATCCCCACAGTGGTCAACCGCTGTGGGGTGGTCACTGGTCCCTGGCAGATGGGGAAGGTAGACCAGGGGGTGTTTGTTTTGTGGATGGCGGCCCATTACTTTGGTCAACCGCTGGCATACATTGGCTATGGGGGATCGGGTAAGCAGGTCAGAGACTTGCTGTGCGTTGAGGATTTATTGAATCTGGTAGAATATGAGCTGCTTCATTTCGATGAGTTGAATGGTAGTCTATTCAACGTTGGAGGTGGCGCAGAAAACAGCCTTTCTCTGTTGGAAACGACGGCGCTCTGTCAGGAAATCACGGGGAATATTGTCCCAATCAAGCCAATTCTTGAAAACCGTCCTGGTGACGTTCCAATTTTTATTACGGACTCCTCTAAAGTAACTCAGCAAACCGGATGGAAGCCCGCTTGTGACCCCAGACAAACCCTCCAGCAAATTTATGATTGGATCGCCCAGCATGAGTCCGATCTCAAACCCATTTTGAGTTAGAGGATGTTTGAAAAGATAAAGCCTGTCATATTTAACACCGGGAGATCCCCCCTGGCTCTCCTTAAGAAGGGGGAAACTTGTTTCAAAGTCCCCCTAATTTCCCCTCAAGGGGGCAGGGGATGTGAGGGGAAATTAGGGGGATCAGGTTCCTTTTCTGACATCTTGCACCTTGCCCAAAGAGAACCCAAAACCCCGATTCTGCCGCCGCGTCGCGGCGGCAGAATCGGGGTTTTGGGTTCTGGTGCAAGATCTCAGTTTTGTGACTGACAACTGAATCTTTTCAAACGTCTTCTTAGCGCTACTCTACAAAAAATCCTGAACCCATTTATTTTTAGCCCCTCCAAATGCACGTCATGGACCAGCAGATTTATCTTCAGAGGCTTTACTCGAACCGCTTTGACCTTCAGCAGCGGAAGGCGAAGATGGCGCTTTGGAGGGTGCTGATTGAGGATTTTTTGCAAAAATTTGTGCCACCCAATGCTGCCGTTCTGGATATCGCGGGAGGCTACTGCGAGTTTATTAACCAGATTCAAGCGAAGGAGAAGATCCTGATCGATCTGAATCCCGACGCGAAGAATCTAGCGGATGACGATGTGAAGGTCTTAAACATCGACATCCTTGACTCTTATCAGTGTCAGAGTATTCCTGAAGGACGATTTGATACTATCTTTGTCTCCAATTTCTTTGAGCATCTCAATAGTAAGGAAGACCTGATCCAGGTGCTTGCCTTCTGCTACTCCCGACTAAGCGATCGCGGCAGTCTTTTAGTCATCCAGCCTAATTTCAAATACTCCTTTCGGGAGTATTATGATTTCATCGATCACCAACTCCCGATTACAGACGCTTCATTAGCAGAAGTGTTGAAGGCGGTTGGATTTAAGATCGACTTACTGATTCCTCGATTTCTGCCCTTCACAACTAAGGGAAGACCCAGCTCTCCTTTACTGCTGAAAATCTATCTGAAGTTTCCTATTCTCTGGCGTTTTCTGGGGGGGCAACTGTTTGTCAAAGCATCCCGTTACAGCGCTTTGCGCTGAGATAGAACCAAAGTTTTTGTTGAGAGCCTCACGGAGCGCGGCTCTCAACAAAAATTTTGTACCTCACGCGCTTGAAAAGCGCTGTAATTGCAAATCGATCGCCCAATGATGGATAACGTCCCTTTGCTGATATCGTATTTTTCGTTACTTCATTGATTCCATTCAGATGGAAGGCTTGAGGTCATCGCGTTTGTTGTTGAGCAATTTGAGCAAAGAGAGAAGCATCTTATGCCCACTGTCGTAGTCACTGGCTCTGCTGGATTAATTGGCTCTGAGTCTGTTCGTTTCTTCGCCCATCTCGGCTTTACCGTCATTGGCATTGACAACGATATGCGGGCCTACTTCTTTGGCCAGTCTGCCTCAACTACCTGGAATCGCAACCTGTTAAAAGAAACCTATGGCGATCGCTACCTCCACTTCGATGCAGACATTCGCGATCGCACCGCCATCGAGACTATCTTTCAAGATCACGGCTCCAACATTTCGCTGATCATCCATACCGCTGCCCAACCTTCCCACGACTGGGCCGCCAATGACCCCCATGTGGATTTCACCGTCAACGCCAACGGCACCCTGGTGCTGCTGGAGGCGACTCGCCAGTTCTGCCCCAATGCGGTGTTTATCTTTACCTCAACCAACAAGGTGTACGGTGATACGCCCAACTTCCTGCCCCTGGAGGAGCACGAAACTCGCTGGGAGATCGCCGCTGAGCACCCCTACTCCATCGGTATTGACGAGTCGATGTCGATTGACAACTCCAAGCACTCCCTGTTCGGTGCGTCCAAAGTGGCTGCCGATGTGCTGGTGCAGGAGTATGGTAAGTATTTCGGCATGAAGACTGCCAGCTTCCGGGGCGGCTGTTTAACCGGACCCGCTCACTCCGGCGCAAAGCTCCACGGATTTCTGGCCTACCTGATGAAATGCACCCTTACCGGAGAGCAGTACACCATCTTTGGCTACAAGGGCAAACAGGTGCGGGACAACATCCACAGCTACGACCTGGTGAATGCCTTCTACCACTTCTACCAGAATCCTACCTCTGGCGAAGCGTACAACATTGGGGGATCTCGCCATAGTAACTGCTCCATGCTGGAGGCGATCGCCATCTGTGAAGAACTCTCCGGCAAGAAGCTGGACTACACCTATACCGACGACAACCGTTCGGGCGATCACATCTGGTATATCTCCGATGTGCGCAAGTTCCAGGCCCATTACCCCAACTGGCAGTACAAATACAGCCTGCAAGACATTCTTGAGGACATTTATAAGGCTCAGGTGAGTCGGAAGGGGAGTTAGGCGGGGCGGTTAACCTTCCGCTAGATTTGCTCCGGGTCAATTCCCATCGCCTTGAGTCGTGCTGCCAATTGTTCCGCCCGCTGTTCGGCTTGTTCTGCTCGCTGTTCGGCTTGTTCTGCCCGATTGGCGATCTCTGTATAGGTCAGAAAGGGATCGCCATCCGGGAAGTAGAGGCGCAGTTCGGGTTGTGTCACCTCGAAGCGAATTTGCAGTCGGGGACTGACCCACTGATCCATCGGTTCGATGACATCCAAAAATCCCTCCCTGCGCAGCCAGCCGCGCAGCGTATTGTCATCGGGGTCGTACAGGTAGTACTCCTCGACGCCGTAGCGATCGTAGAACAGGAGTTTGCGGTTCATCTCCGCTCGCGTATTGCCAGGAAAAAGAATTTCAAAAACGATCTGAGGGGGAATGTTGTCTTCCTGCCACTGTTTGTAGGAGCCACGATCGCCCTTTGGCCGACCAAAGACCACCATTGTATCGGGAGCCTGACAGGTCTTGTTATTCCCCTCTACGGGATATTAGAGCAAATCTCCGGCAACAAACACATTCGGGGCATTGGCAAATAGCCAGTCGATACTCTCTTTGATGGTGACAATCCAGCGAAACTGCCGGGTATTATCGGCCATACGTTTGCCGTCGCTCTCCGAGTAAATGATTTCGGGCTGGGAGGAGGACTGTAGCTGAACCATCGTCTCACCGTCCGTCGAGAATTCGTTTTTCTAGTATAAATGTTTTAATGCGATAGGTTTGTCATATAGCCGTCCTTTGCAGGATGTGGAAGCGGTGCAGGGGTTCCACCCCTGCACAGGGTTACCGCCCCCACGCCCTCTGTTCACATCCTATTTGTGAAGGCTATAGACCACCTACTGAATTCTTGTTCCGCTGTGGATTGCTACGGCAGTCATGCCATCTACAGCGATCGCTATCCGCCCATCAGTTCCCACCCGAACCTCTGAACCAGGTACTGCACAGGTTTTGCCATCCGCCAATCGCCCTGCCCGAATGGCATCGCAGTAGGTTCCCGGAGGCAGTTGGGTCTGGAAGGTGCGGTTCAGGGGAGTGTCTTCGCGGTTGATCACGACAAAGCCGCGATCGCCCCGGCCAAAGGCAACTTGATTCTTGCCATTGCTCCACCAGTCTGTGATCCGGGGGACAGCGGCAGTTTGGTTGCGGAAGTTGACCATATGGGCGATCGGCTCCCAGCGATGCTCGCACACCCACTCCTGACAGACTATCTCTCCATTGCGGTACACGGGACGGGTGCTGCCGTTGAGATCGGAAGGTGGCCCCTGATCGGAGTCGGAGAACGGGTAGCTGGACATTACCAGGGGATGACCGTAGGGGTGCGCCAGCATGAACACATTGGCTAGCTCATAGAGCTTTCCACTTTTATAGGTCAGGTAGTTACCGCCGCCGCCGTGCCCCCGCTGTTTGTCGTGGTTATCGATGAACACAATCGACTTCTCACTGGGGGCAAAGCCCCAGGATTCTCCCAGCGTCTCTAACTGGGCCAGGTTTTGCCCGTTGTAGCCCATGAATTTTTCGCTGACCTTGCGGCCATACTCAAACTCGAAAACCTCGCCGCTGCGATAGTACTCTGATTTTTTGATGACCTCAGTACCCGGATCGATGACTTCTTGATAAATGAAGGGGTCGGGGTCAACCTCGCGCCGCAGTTGGCTCAAAATGGCGTACAGGTCATCGGCAGAAATGTGCTTGGCAGCGTCGATGCGGAAGCCGTCGATACCAACACTGAGGAGATCCTTGAGATAGGCGACGATTTGCTTCTGAACGTTTGGGGAACTGGTATTGAGGTCTGCCAGTCCTACCAGTTCGCACTGAGTCACCTGGTAACGGTTTTGATAATCGATGATGTTTTTGCGGCAGGGGTTGAAATCTTCGGAGGTGTAGATGCCGGGATAGCTGTACTTGGTAAAGGTAGAACCAGCGCTGCCGACTCCCTGCTCCATGCCGCTCATATGGTTGATCACGGCATCGGCGTAAATTTTGACACCAGCGGCGTGACAGCGGCGGATCATGGATTGGAGTTGGGTGCGATCGCCACTACGGCTGACCAGTCGGTAACTGACGGGTTGATATCGCTGCCACCAGGGAAACTTTTTCTCGGCAAAGACCAGATGCTCGTTGGGTGGCGAAATCTGCACCGCTTCGTAGCCGTTTGGTCCCAGAAACGCCTCGCACTCCTGGGCGATATCGTCCCATGTCCACTCAAAGAGGTGAACCATCGCCGTTCTCAGAGGGGTTGCAGAAACAGCCTGGGAGGGCTGGCTGAGGGGTCTGGAGCTGAGATAGACGGTCAGGGTAAGGCTGAGCAGAAACAACGCGCCCCAGACAATCGATCGCTGGCCCGATGAATGAGCCTGCTGCTGAGTGGACCCTCGTTGATTCGAAGGGGAAGTGCTCTGGTTGTTCTTAAAAAAAAATTGCCGCATAATTACTGCCCTGATCCTTACTCCACAGCCGTCGTGTTTATCCTAGAAACGAAATTTTTAAATCAGCATCCGTAGAATCCAGGACACGGTTCCGTCAGATGACTGAATTTCTGCCAGATGCTAGCGTCGATACTCATCCCCACAGTCGCCAATCAGCTGCATCAAGTTCCGGGACTGGCTGACTACATCCTCGATCTGTTTACGATCGCCCTCATCCAGCGTCAGGGAAAAAATTCGAGCGTTGTCCTCCAGGTGCTCAGCGATACCCAGACGTGCCCCCACAATTACGCCTGCTACCGCTGGACGGTCAAGGATTGCTCTAACTGCCACGTTCGAGAGGCTGACACTGTGCTTCTGGGCGATCGCACTTAGCACCTTCAGCAATTCCTGAAAGAGTCCCCAGTCACCCCAGGCATCCACCATGTTTTTATATTTCTTTAGGGAAACGGTGTCCAGGTCACTCCCCCTCGGTTCGGGCCGCCCCAGGTACTTCTCAGACAGCAGACCGCCACAAAGGGTGCCATAGGTCAGGAGTTGTACCCCCCTTTCCCGACAAAGGTTAGCCATTCGCACATCTGGGCGACCATCGACCAGGGAGTACTGCACTTGATTTGAGACCACCTTAATGCCATTGTCCAGGATGATTTTGAGGTGCTCGGTATCAAAATTAGTCAGGGCCAGGTGGCGGATCTTTCCCTCGGTTTGCAGGTCGGCCATGTGCTTGAGGGCGTCCAGGTAGCGATTGTCGCGGTACTCCCACCAGTGAAACTGGAGCAGGTCGAGGCAGTCGGTGTCCATCCGACGCAGCGAAATATGAATGTTGTCCTCCACGATGCGGCGAGTCATCGCACCGGGACGGGGCACCCATTTGGTAAATGCCTGGATCTGGGACAGCGATGCCTGGCCTCGTTGGGCCACTACCTGTCGCCGAAATTCTCCAATCAGATCTTCTGCAGGCCCGTAGTGATCAGCCAGATCCCAGGTGGTGTAGCCCGCGTCGTGATAGCGGAACATCATTGGCAACGCAGCACGGGGATCAATGCGTCCATGTGCCCCGGAAACCTGCCACATGCCGTTGAGAATGCGGCAAATCTTCAGGTCAGAAGTGAACTGGAGTTGGCTGGAGGCAGGGAGAGTCATCTGAAGTTTTGTAAAGTTTGCTTATACTCAAGGATAGAGCCATCCTGGTTCGGTGGGTTACGAAGCTGGAGATTTTATGGAACGACGCAAATTTTTAGGCTGGGTCGGGGTCGGCACTGTTGCAGGCTCTTTGCCGTGGGCGATCGCCGCCTGTGCTCCTGCCTCCAACCGCTCCGCGACTGCGCCCGCCGCCAGTCCACAAGCTGCCGCAGATGGTTTTACTGACCTGGGAGCCGTTGCTCAACTCGACAGCGGCAGTTTATTGGTGAAGGACGGGGTGGCTAAACCTGTTATGGTGATTCGCAATCCTGACGGTACTGGTGCTGCTCTGGCTGTCAATCCAACCTGCACACACAACGGTTGTCAGGTCGCCTGGAGCGCAGGTGATAAGCAGTTCGTGTGCCCCTGCCACAGTGCGCGGTTTGGTGCAGATGGAGCGGTGGTGAGTGGCCCAGCGAAGGCCCCCCTCCCGGTCTATGAGTCGAAGGTGGAGGGCGATCGGATTCTGGTAAAAATTTCTTAATTTAGGCTGAGTTGGTGAATAATCTTGGGGGAGCGTCGCACTTCATGCGACGCTCCCCCAAGATTATTCACTTCTGTTCAGGATGGGTCGCTTCTGGTGCGACGGGACCGAGATTGTTAATCACCCGAATCATCTGGTAGAGCCGTCCCAGATCCCGCTGGTTGAACGCCATGACGAGACGAGGAAGACTGACAATATCGGGTTCGGTTGCCTCGGCTGGAAAGGCAGGACTTTTCTCAATGCGGCCCTGTACCAGAATGTCGCTAAAGTTATCGTTGAGTGATTGTACATCAGCATCCGACAGTTCATAGTTCAGCCTCAGCACGAGTCTGCCCGACACGTAGCGGCTGGAGTGGTAGACCCGGTAGAAGCTGGCGATCGCCTCACAGGCCACATCCACCTTGTCTGTAATCGTATAGAGATGCAGATCGTCAGGGCTGATGAGACGCGGCTTCAACAGGTGTTCTTTGATGTAATCTTCCCACCCCTGCCAGTAGCGGCTCCCCGGCGGATCTACCAGTACCAGCGGCAGCAGTCCAGATTTTCCAGTTTGCATCAGCGTCAAACACTCAAATGCCTCGTCCTGAGTGCCGAAACCACCGGGAAAAAGGGCCAGCGCGTCGCTTTCTCGCAGGAAGAAGAGTTTGCGGGTGAAGAAGTATTTGAAGGGGATGAGTTTGCGATCGCCCTCGATGAATGGATTCGCTCCCTGTTCAAAGGGGAGCTGAATATTTAATCCAAACGATTTTTCTGCTCCGGCACCCTCGTTCCCGGCCTGCATAATCCCGCCGCCTGCTCCGGTCATTACCATAAACCCGCGTCCTGTGACACAGCGAGCAAAATTGACCGCCATCTGGTATTCGGGCCGATCGGGCGCAATGCGGGCGGAGCCGAAAATACTAATCTTGCGGATGTGGCGATAGGGGTAGAAGGTCTTAAAGGCCCGTCCCATATCCTGAAGCGCTGCGGTCAGGATCTTCCAATCCAGCCGATCGGCCTCCACCTCTGACAGTTGGACGAGCGTGGTCAGTGCCTGGTGAATCAGCTTCCCATTTTTCAGGTTCGGTAGTTCATCAATCAGCGCATTAACTTCCGTTCGGAGGAGTTCGAGGGCTGGAAAAGAAGGGTTCGGCACCATTTAATCTCTCTGAACACGCAGAACCCTATTTTAACGACTTTCGGGGGCAAACCCAGATACAGCGCTTTTCAAGCGCGTGAGAACCAAAGTCTTTGGTTCTATCCCAACGCAAAGCGCTGTACAAGGAAGGATAAGTAGGTAGGCGCGATTCAGCTTGACACCCCAGAAACTGTTCCGCCCGCTGCGCGAGCGGAACAGTTTCTGGGGTTTCGACTTTTTCCCCGCCCTCTGGCTTACTGGAGTTTTGACTATTTTTTCTACAATGCTGCGAAACGCCCTCTGAGAGGGCGTTTCGCAGCATATTGGGCTTTGGTACCGATTTTTCCTGAACCGCTGACTGCGTCAGCGGTTCAGGAAAAATCGGCGCAATTTAGTCAAAAGTCCAGTTACCTAGACATTAAATAGACCCCTCAAGACTGTCCTTCGGGGTCTACTGGGATTGGTGATCGTTCAGGGCTTACAGGTGCTTTTCCAGAGTGCTGGAGAGTGTGGTTTTGGGGACGGCACCGACAACCATATCGACCCGCTGACCACCCTTGAAAATCATCAGAGTTGGAATGCTTCGGATGCCATACTGACTGGCGACGCTGGGGTTCTCGTCAGTATTGACCTTAACCACCTTGACCTGACCAACATACTGGTCAGCGATTTCATCCACCACAGGTGCGACCATGCGGCAGGGGCCACACCAGGGTGCCCAAAAATCGACGAGAACGGGAATCTCGCTATCAAGAACTTCTTGCTTAAAAGTGGAATCTGTAACTGCTGCGGCTGCTGACATGCCTCAAAAATCCTTCGCCTACATATCTCTGGAAATTTTACCATAGCGAAAACTTAGGGTTCAGGCTACGGTTACTACACAAATAGATATATTTAACTGGGCTTTTGACTAAAATGTGCCGATTTTTCTTGAAATACTGACAGCGTCAGCATTTCAGAAAAAATTGGCGCTAAAGTCAAGTTCGCCGCGAAACGCTCTCGTGTATCTGTTTAGCGTTTCTCGCGGTTACAGGGAAAATAGTCAAAACTCCAGCTACAAAACTTCATCAAGAATGTCCAGAAAGTAGGAACCGCCTGAACCGTAGTCCAGGCGGAGTGTGGTGTGAGGAGTGAACGGAAACATACGTCTCCGCTATCTCTTATTGTATGCGACGGAAACAGTTTTTCCAGCGGCAGATCAAGTTACACGACAAAATTTATCAGATTGTTACTTGACAGGATGAACTTGTTTACCCTCTGGTCAGATTACTTACCCATGCCGAGCTGCTGGGCTTTCTGGTAAACCTTGCCTTCAGTTAAGAGTGAGGGGGCGATCACCACTTCTACCTGCTGCATCTCCCGAATGTCTTTTGCACCCAGCGTTCCCATGCTGGTTTGCAGCGCCCCCAACAAGTTGTGCGTGCCATCATCTAATTGAGCGGGGCCGCGCAGAATTTGTTCCAGATTTCCGGTGGTACCAACTTTAATGCGAGTGCCTCTGGGCAGAACAGGGCTGGGTGTTGCCATCCCCCAGTGGTAGCCCCGACCTGGTGCTTCAGCAGCTCTGGCGAAGGGAGATCCAATCATGACGCCGTCAGCTCCACAGGCAATGCACTTACAGATGTCGCCTCCGGTAATCAGGCCACCGTCTGCGATAATGGGGACGTACTTGCCTGTCTCGCGCTGGAAATCATCACGGGCAGCAGCGCAATCAGCCACTGCTGTCGCCTGGGGAATGCCCACGCCCAACACGCCACGAGACGTGCAGGCGGCACCGGGGCCAATTCCCACCAGAATACCGGATGCTCCGGCTTTCATTAAGTTGAGGGAGACCTCGTAAGTTACACAATTTCCCAGGATGACGGGAATTGGCATCTCGCGGCAGAATCGCTCCAGATCGAGCGGAGTCAATGACTCAGGGGAAAGGTGAGCGGTCGAGACAACGGTCGCTTGAATAAAGAACAAATCTGCTCCAGCCTCAGCGACAACTGAGCCAAAGCGAGCTGCCCCAGCAGGAGTCGCACTCACCGCCGCAATGCCACCACCCTGCTTGATTTCCTGTACACGCCGCTGAATCAACTCCGGTTTGATTGGCTCTGCATAGAGCTTCTGCATCAACGTGACAAACTCCGATTTATCCACTGATGCAATCTGGTCGAGAACTGGGTTGGGGTCTTCGTAGCGGGTCTGAATTCCCTCTAAGTTCAATACTCCCAGCGCGCCCAATTCTGAGAGGGCGATCGCCATCTTCACATCCACCACGCCGTCCATCGCGCTAGCGATAATGGGGATCTCGCGTTCGATCCCCCCCAATGTCCAGCGGGTGTTTGCCAGCGATGGATCAAGGGTGCGTGGTCCAGGAACCAGCGCGATTTCGTCGATGCCGTAGGCTCTACGGGCAGCCTTGCCCCTGCCGATTTGAATGTCCACTGTTTACACTTCCAAGTCCTGTGAATAAGGCTAGACTACCAAATTTGAGGGAGGGATGTGGGAGTAAAAGTAGGTGGAGCGGTCGAGCCTTTCTACAGAACGGCTCGACCGTTCCACCTGCTCTCACGAGAGATATCCAATTTTCTGAACGCAAACATTACAAAATGTTGCAGTCAAACTAAGAATGTGAACGCAATGCCGCAGAATATTTGCGGAAGGTAGCTGAGCCTTGGCGCACACGTCTTTCAATTCGTCACGCGAAACTGCCCTGGGATAATTTTGGCTGGGCGATCGCCCCTCCATCTCAGACTGGTCATAGGCTCTTTTAAGATTCTGTGACAGGCGGCTCAGTCGCTCATTTGTGGGAAACTATTGTTGTTGCTCTGGTTTGAGTTTCAGTTGTCGCTCACACTTGAGTGCCAGTTGTCCCTCACTTTGAGCGCCAGTTGCCGCTCACACTTGAGCGCTACTTAAGAAAAAACACCTCTGGTTACATTTTTTTGGAGGAATCCATCAATGAGTATTGTCACGAAGTCAATCGTGAATGCTGATGCTGAGGCTCGCTACCTCAGCCCCGGCGAACTGGATCGGATTAAGGGCTTCGTCACCTCTGGTGAGCGCCGTCTGCGGATCGCTCAGGTGCTGACCGACTCCCGCGAGCGCATCGTGAAGCAAGCAGGCGACCAACTGTTCCAGAAGCGTCCTGATGTTGTTTCTCCCGGTGGCAACGCTTACGGTGAAGACATGACGGCAACCTGCCTGCGTGACCTCGACTACTACCTGCGCCTGATTACCTACGGTGTGGTAGCTGGTGATGTCACCCCCATCGAAGAAATTGGTATCGTGGGCGTTCGCGAGATGTACAGGTCTCTGGGTACCCCCATTGATGCAGTAGCAGAAGGCGTCCGCGCCATGAAGAACGTTGCTACTTCTCTGCTATCTGGCGATGATGCTGCTGAAGCAGGTTCTTACTTCGACTACGTTATCGGTGCAATGCAGTAGGGTGGTTTTTCTCCCCAATTGCTCAATCCGTAAAGAATCAATTTAAGGAAGCGAAACCATGCAAGACGCAATTACTGCTGTTATCAACTCTTCTGACGTTCAGGGTAAGTACCTGGATGGATCTGCTCTGGAGAAGCTGAAAGGCTATTTCTCAACCGGTGAACTGCGCGTTCGTGCAGCCACCACCATCAGCGCTAATGCTGCTGCCATCGTGAAGGAAGCTGTGGCCAAGTCCCTGCTGTACTCCGATATCACCCGTCCCGGCGGAAATATGTACACCACCCGTCGCTATGCTGCCTGCATCCGCGACCTCGACTACTACCTCCGCTACTCCACCTATGCCATGCTGGCTGGCGATCCTTCCATCCTGGATGAGCGCGTGCTGAATGGCCTGAAGGAAACCTACAACTCCCTGGGTGTACCCATCTCTGCAACCGTGCAGGCAATCCAGGCAATGAAAGAAGTGACCGCTAGCCTGGTGGGCGCTGACGCTGGTAAGGAAATGGGCGTTTACTTCGACTACATCAGCTCTGGTTTGAGCTAAATCGGATGAGGGTTGCAGGTTAGCAGGAATTACCCTGTGATCTGAAGCCTTGATCAAACCCGAAGTTCAGGAGATCTGGAGAGAGTGTTAGATGGCTCAGGCTTACTTGTAGGCTTTGGTTGTTTAAGATTAGCTCTAGACTCCTGGCACTTCTCATCAAGAGCGATTTGCTCCCCTATAGAAATACAAAATTTCTAGCTGTACTATTTCTTTGGTTCTGCTCTTCAAATTTCACCCTTCCTGCCTGTTAGGAGAAGTTGACCCATGCGGATGTTCAAGATTACGGCCTGCGTTCCCAGTCAAACCCGGATTCGCACCCAGCGTGAACTGCAAAACACCTACTTCACAAAGCTGGTTCCCTACGAGAATTGGTTCCGGGAGCAGCAGCGCATTCAAAAGATGGGCGGCAAAATTGTGAAAGTAGAACTGGCAACGGGCAGACCGGGTGCCAACACAGGTCTCGCTTAGAGTTCCTGATAAAGATTTTTTGCATTCAAAAACTTCAGATTTTACGCCAGACACTCCACTGAGGCATGAGAGGTTAGATTAACCTCTCATTTTTTATGCATTTTTCTGGCGGATATTGCCATCTTGCACTACCTTAAAAGCAACCAGGTTTTTGGTTTGATAGCCATAACCACGGCTGTTAGGACGGAATGAAGAGTTTTCACACCCCTGTCCTATCCAAAATGGCGATCGCGATATCTTTTGATCCATCCATCGAACTGTGAACATTCGCACCCTCATCCCTATTTTTGATCCCACAGTTAAGCAATGGTCTCTGGAAGCTCGTCTCCTGAGATGGCTAACATTTCTGTGGTTGTTTGTCGGTCTGGTGATGCTGTTTTCGGCTTCTTTTGCGATCGCCCAGAAAGAACATGGTGACGGCCTTTATTATGTTGAGCGACAGTTGATCTGGATGGCCGTGGGGCTGGTAATGTTTAGTCTCCTGGTCAATTCACCACTGCGCTATATTCTGGCGATCGCAGACTGGGGAATGCTGCTGTGTCTGGGGCTGATTTTTCTGACGCTGGTGCCGGGATTGGGAACGACGGTGAATGGAGCCAGTCGCTGGCTGTCTTTGGGACCTCTACCAATTCTGCAACCATCGGAGTTGATTAAACCTTTCCTGGTATTACAGAGCGCTCGAATTTTCGGGCAATGGGAACGGATTCACCCCACGGTGCGCCTGACCTGGTTGGGAATTTTTGCACTGTTGCTCGTTGGGATTTTGCTGCAGCCCAATCTCAGTACGGCAGCACTATGCGGTATGCTGCTGTGGTTAATCGCTCTAGCATCAGGACTTCCCCTGGGCTATTTAGGAGGAACCGCTCTGGCAGGCTTCCTGACAGCAGTCATCAGTATCAGCCTACGACCCTATCAGCGCGATCGCATCATGTCCTTCCTGAATCCCTGGGCGCAGCCAACGGAGGATGGGTATCAGCTTATCCAAAGCTTGCTGGCAGTCGGCTCCGGGGGACTATCGGGGGTTGGGTTCGGACTATCCCAGCAGAAACTGGATTACCTGCCGATTCAATATACAGACTTTATCTTTGCGGTGTTTGCTGAGGAATTTGGGCTGGTCGGAGGGTTTTTGCTGTTACTAATGTTGGGTCTTTACGCAACAGTGGGGCTGCGGGTCGCGCTTCGAGCCAGAAATTCTGTGCATCAACTGGTGGCCATCGGGATCGTGGCGCTGATGGTTGGTCAATCTCTCCTGAATATTGGTGTCGCAACAGGCGCACTGCCGACAACGGGGCTTCCATTTCCCCTGTTTAGCTATGGCGGTAGTTCGATGATTGCCAGCCTGGTGTCAGCGGCGATTTTAATTCGAGTTGCCCGTGAAAGCAGTGCTGCTAAGGTATTGTCCCTGGATGGACGGCGAGTTGAGACAAGAGGTGCGAACTAAATAAGCTTCAGTTTGACGAAAGTGTCCAGGGTTGCCTCCGCGTTGCGGGAGGCAACCCTGGACGCACTTTGAACTGGGATTTGAGCTGTGCAGACGCGCCATCGAACTGAATCTAAAAGAAACACCCCGCCTCGCGGGGTGTTTCTTTTAGGAGATTTCCAGCAATGAAATTACCTGCGGTGTGTGGGCGGTTTCCCCCCCAAAACGGGGGGGGACCCCCCCACACCCCCGAAATTATTTTTGACAAAACAACCAAGGAAAAAAAAATGTCGTGGGGTGTTGGGG
>CAZVXA010000029.1:22077-42513 GCA_964630955.1 uncultured bacterium
AACCCCCCGCCCCGGGGGGTTTTTTTTTTTGGTTTTTTACACAAATGAATTTCCTTGGGGTGGGGGGGGGGTACCACCGGCTTGGGGGGTGGAACCGCCCACACACCGGGTATTTTCTTTTGCAGAAATCTCCTTGGAATCAGATATGAAGGGGTGTGTTGGCTAAGCCAACACACCCCTTTATCTTGCTAAGTCCCAGACCGCTGATTAGGGCGTCGGGGTAGGCCGAGTTCCAGCCAAAGACCAGACTTCTCGACCGCGATCGCCATCATTTGCCACAAAGTAGAGAATGCCATCAACATTCACCAGGTTGTCAGGTTCCGAACTCTGATTTCCTGGCCGGAGGTTTGCCAGTAAGACTAGCTTGTCGGTCGGAGCAGCCATGTCATAGCGCCACAGTTCCTCGCCCTGATCGGCTGTCGTTGCCGTGAAGTATAGCAGGTCGCCAATCACAGTCAGGTTAGATGGGTCTGAGCTATTGGGGCGCAGGGGCAATGTACCGTCAGGGTTTGGAGTATTGTCAGCGGGGCCAGAGTCAACGTCAATACTAACCGTTGCGGTTGGGTCACTCAGTGACTTGCTGGGGTCGGTCATCCATAGCTCTCGACCGATGCCTCGATACACGGTTCCATCCTGAGTGGTAATCGTTTCAGTATTTTCAGCGGTGAAGAAGATCATGTTCCCAACGACTCTGAGCGATCGTGGGGTACTCGGCGCACCCAATGGGGCAATATTGCTGACCAATTCGGGCGTCGCAGGTCCCCCCAGATCAATTCTGAACAATTCTTCACCCGAATCTTGATCTTCTGCAGTGAAGTAGACGTATTGCTTGAAGCTACTACCGTCTGGAACCTTGATTGAAACGAGATTGAATGATGAACCGCTACCCTGGACTGTGACAGCACCGTCATCATAGCTGATCAGGTTGGTCGGGTCTGCCAGATCGATGCGTCGCAAGAAATTGCGACTGTCGATTGCACCATCGACTCGAAGTTGAGAGACGAACAGCAAGCTAAAGCCATCATCTTCCTGCCCGTTACCATTCTTGTCGTGGTTTGCAACAACCTTTAAGTTCTTCGGTGAGAGAACCTCAGTTGTGGGGCCAAAGTTTGTCAGTTGGGTAGGATTCAGTTGGCTGGCATCCGGGTTTGTAGCGTTTGCGATTCGATAGATGGTTGGCCCCTCATCGCTTCCTGCCAGGTAGAATACATCGTCTCCTGCCACGACCAGTTCTCTTGGTAGACGACCTGCGGTATTCGTCTGTCCGCTACCACCGATGACAACCGTACCAGCCGCCGTACCGTCGCTGCGGAACAGTCGCTGGCTGCCTGGATCTGCGCCACCGTCCACCGACCCACGGAAGTAAATGTAGTTACCAACCACGGTGAGATCCTGCGGCAGAGAACTTCCTCCACCAGGCACAAGATCCTTGACCAGTGAAACTTCTCCAGTTGCAGGTTGCGCTGCTGTAATCTCCCACTTCAACAATTCTGTGCCACTGAAGCCATTGTCAGCGGTGAAGAAGAGACGGCTACCCACTGCTGCAAGATTGCTGATGCTGGCAAAAGTTGCCAGTTTATCGGTAGTATCAAGGGTTCCTTCACTGCGCCACAGGCTTTGTAGTGGGTTGCCATTAGCATCCTGGGTACCGTCTGAGGCGACGTAGAACAAAACGCCGTTCAAGGCTGTGAGCTGCTGAGCATTGGCGTCTCCGAACGGATTGACATCGCGGGTGATGACAGCCACATCAGCAGCCGATCTGAGATTGGCTCTCAGGGTGTAGCGCGAGAAGGCTCCCGGCTCACCGGGATATACCCGGAGGTAGTAGGTTCCCACCCTTGAGAGTCGCCCTTTCAATCCTTCATTGGCGGTTCCCGCGAAGTCGGAGGTTGAGCGCAGGCGCAAAACCCCATTTTCATCAACCCGGTAGAGTTGCAGGTTCAGGTTGCCCCTCGATCCCCGCAGTCCGGTGAGTTCTGCTTCAAGGTAGCTGGCATTGACCAGGTCAGTCACCTCAAACCTGAACCAGTCTGCGGTGTCATCACCGCCAATAAAGTCGGTAAACTCTGCAGGAGTGGGAGTTGACAGGTCAAGCAGCCTTGCCTGGTCAGGGGTATTGGGAACACGGTCCTCGGGGGCTAGTGTTGCTCGTAAGGTGTAGGTGGTGTAGGTTCCCTGCTCAGGTCGCCGCACCACAATGTAGTAGAGAGCAGGTGCGTTGCCATCGACAATGTCGGATTCTCCCAGATCTAACGAGATCTGCTCATTGCCGTTACCCAAATTGCTCTGGAAGGTCACCAGTTGAGGCCCAATACCTGGAATCTCTCGATAGATCTCCAGATCTGCATTCGCCGTCAGGTTGCTGAGGGTAATGTTAAGTTGCCCTGGGGTTTCTGGATTGAATTTATAGATATCGACGGGGTCATTATCGTTGAGGAAGTCATCAAAGGTTGTTGTGAAGAAATTAATCTCCTTCTGACTTGCCGCATCAAAGGTGTTGCCACCGCCATCAGGCAATGCTGGTGCCTGCATCACGATGCTGTAGGGCGTTGGCACACTGGAAGTACCAACCACGCTCAGAAAATAGCGACCCGGGTTCAAGGTTGCGGTCAGCTTCTGAGGCGTTCCTGTTGCTACGACAGGAGACGTAGCGATCGGGTTGCGAAACGCATCAAACAGGTTGAGCTGAGTCGTCGCTCCTCTAGCCCAACTATTGACCGTCACCTCATAGTTCACCCGATCAGTGATGTTGAAGGCAAAGAAATCGGGGTCACGCGGTGCGGGATTGTTGAGATTCCGAGCGCCCAGAACTTCCGTCGCCACCCCACCCGGCAGTGCATTGGTGGGAAAGGGATTGACAGCTACTTCCTGAGCCGTCTCAAAACTGTCGCCAATGCGGTCAGGAGGAGCGGACAGCGCCAGTACGTAGTTGACATTAGCAGGCACTTTTCTGCGGCGAGTATCAGAAATTCGCTGCACCTGAACGACATAAGACCCCCGTGCCAGGTTCCAATTGATGGCTTCGGGGCGGTTGCCAGGGTTCCGAGAAACAGCCACAGTCACCAGCCGCTGAGTTCCTCTAGGTGGACCAACAACCCTGGAAAGAACCAGGTTGTAATTAACACCAGCAGGCATACCCCTAAGAGATGCCTGAAAGCTGCTGCGAGGAGCGTTGAGATTCACCCGAAAGAGATCGGTTCGATCAAGTGGACCAAGTGCTCCCAAAACAGTGGTAGTACGTGCGCCAACTCCAACGGGTCGGGCTGTCCGTAGCGTTCCCCCTGCATCTCTAAACCGCTCGTTTACCACTTTTCTATCCCCGCAAACGATTTTCGCTAATAGTTTGCCCGCTTGGTGTGTCAAAGAGATCATTCAGACTTCATTTTTTCAAAGTTGATGTGAACTTAATAAAGGAGCGATCGCCCCCGTATTTTTCTGTAGAAAACCCTCCGGTAATTCCACGGATTTTTGCACAAAAAAATCGGGACACAGCTCCAAAGCGATGTCCCCAAAACCACTCATTTATTTCGGATCACTTGCCAGAGTAGCTTATAAATCCGGCTTGCAGCCTTCTCGATAAGCCCTAAAAAACTCTATTTGTCAGTTTTCGAAACTTTAAATCCCACTCATTCATCCTCTAAGGTTCTCAGAGTTTTTCCTGAAATTTTAACGCTCTCCACCCCTCATTTGATCTCCAATTCATTCAATTTCTCGCCAACTTCCACCCTCAGCACGGGGCAGGCAACGTGATCCAAATCACCTTTTTCATCTGCGTTCATCTGCGACCTGATTCGTGAATGCCCGCTCTTCTTCCCGTTCACCTGCGTTCACCTGCGTTCATCTGTTTTCATCTACGTTCATCTACGTTCATCTACGTTCATCTGCGTTCATCTGCGTTCATCTGCGTTCATCCGACACCCCTCTCCTCCACCTGACTGCGTTTCAACCACTGCATTCGCATACCCTGCCGTCGTCAAAAGCTGACCCACCACCAACCTGGCCCGGTCATTTGCCTCCTGCAAAATCCCCTGCTCACAAGCGGATGCCACAATCGTCTGAAGCGTCTGCCGCTGCGCCAGTTGCTGTAACTCCGGTGCAACATCTGGCCCCAATCCCAGAAATCCGCGATCGTAGTCATACACGCTGGAGTGATTCACGTCAATTTTGCTATCCAGAATCCGGGGTGGCGGCAACCTCAGACGTATTGTGCCATTGATGGATTCCACACTCGCCTGAGAAATCTGGCTCAGATCAACCCCAGCCCGAACTTCCCCCTGGGCAATATAGAGAAGCGTTGTGGTGCCGACAACATACCCGGCTACAGTGCGATCGCGTTTCGTCGGCACCACCGTCTGCATCGTGTAGATGGCTGTCGTCAGTTCACTCATCCCTCGAACCTGCTGCACCACAACCGATTTGATATCTATTTGGGGGGCTGGTTGTGGTGGAACCACAAAGTTTGCCAGCATTTCCAGAAAGCGATCGCCCGAACGCATCAAGCCAAATCCAAAGACGATGGCTGCGATCGCCACGCCACCAGTCAGCGCCATTGACAGTCTGTGCAAAAAATGGTTGGGTGGACGGCGATCCTGGGGATTGGAGTGACTCATACCTGTGGGGTAGCGATTGGCTGAAAGGGCAGCTCCAATTGGGCAGCGGCACTCCCCCCACGATAGCAACCGGATGAATTTTCAGGCTTTGAAACGCCCGTTTTTTCCTCGCTTGCCCAAAGCCTGTAGAATAACGGTAGCTATTCCTAACTCGCGCTTTATGCTGTACAAATCCACCACGCGACACATCCGAATTTTTGCTGCTGAAGTCGATGGAGAAGAACTCAACCCCAGCCCCAACAAGCTGACGCTGGATGTGGACCCCGACAATGAGCTGCTCTGGAACGATGCAGCACTTCAGGCGGTGTTCCGGAAGTTCGAGGAATTGGTGTCTTCCTATGATGGTGCAGACCTGACGGATTACAACCTGCGCCGTATCGGGTCTGACCTGGAGCATTTCGTGCGATCGCTGTTACAGAGTGGTCAGGTCTCCTACAACATTGATAGCCGCGTTCGCAACTACAGCCTGGGATTACCGAGAGTCGAAGCAGATATCAGCGTTTAACCATCAGTAGCGGTTGCGGGCTTAAGGCGAGATGATTGGGGCGGGAAAGTGCGGCGCGCCGCATTTTTCCGCCTTGGATTAGAAGCCCTATCGCTGTCTAAGCTATGCTGGTTAAATTCGCTCCACCCCTGGTTTGAGGCGATTGCCAAGAATGCTGTACTGCCCCAACTACTCTTGCCAGACGGCTAACCCCGAAACCTATCGGTTCTGTCAGAAATGTCGCACACCCTTGACCCGGAACTACCTGTGGGCGATCGGCGCTGAAGCAGCGGGGGTTGTGCCGGAAACATTGTTGAGTGGCCGCTATCTCTGCAAAGCCCCCCACATTTTTTTAGATACCCGCCCTGGGTTACCTCCCCTCACCAGTTCAGACTCGCTTCCCTCTGATGCTGACCCCTACCTGAAGCTATCGCCCTACCAGCTTCACATTCCCCAGATTTATGACCTGATTACGCCTGAAACGGCGTCTATTTCGGGAACCATCTTGCTTCTCGAACAAAAGGCCATCTACACCCCCCCGGTTCCCCACTCCCCGCAACTCTCAGCCGAAGTGGGTCTGTTGCCCCAACTGGCGATCGCCTGGAAGCAGGCATCTGTGATGCAGCAGTTGCACTGGCTGTGGCAGATCGCTCAACTCTGGCAACCCCTGAGCCTGGAGCAGGTAGCCACCACACTCCTGGTTCCAGAATTGCTGCGGGTCGAAGGCAGTCTGGTGCGAGTACTGGAACTGGTGCCTGATAGTCCATCGGAGCTTCCCAGTCTGTCAGAATTGGGACAACAATGGTCAACCTGGGTGTCAATTGCCCAGCCAGAGATTCAGCCTTTCCTGGAATCCGTTTGCCAGCAAATCCTCCAGGGATCACTGTCCAACATTGAGACAGTGGTTGGAGCACTGGATCAGCAGTTGAGGGTAATTGCCCCCGCCAGAATTCAGCAACTTCAAATTACTACTCGCACTGACCAGGGACCCAGTCGGCAACGCAATGAGGACGCCTGCTATCCCTCGGCGGGCACCCTGTTAACCCGAACCAGTAGCGATGCTCCAACATATGTCCTGGTTTGTGATGGCATCGGTGGCCATCAGGGGGGAGATGTAGCATCTGGGCTGGCGATCGCCGCTGCCACTCAACAGTTGCAAGCTCTTCCTCTGGTTAATCTTGCGCCTGACGAGATGATGACGGCGCTAGATGGTGCCGTGCGAGTGGCAAACGACCAGATTGCCCAGCGCAACGACAGCGAGATGCGGCAGGAGCGACAGCGCATGGGAACAACTATTGTGCTGGCCCTGACTCGCGCCCATGAACTGTACCTTGCCCATGTTGGCGATAGCCGCGCTTATCGGATTACCCGCTGGGGCTGTCACCAGGTGACGATGGACGACGACGTAGCGTCCCGTGAAGTGCGGCTGGGTTATAGCTTCTATCGCGATGCCCTGCAACATCCCAGTGCAGGTTCGCTGGTGCAGGCGCTGGGAATGGCTGCATCGAGCCTGCTGTATCCTACGGTGCAACGGTTTCTGTTGGATGAAGACTGTATTTTTCTAATCTGCTCCGATGGGTTAAGTGACAATGACCGTGTCGAACAAGTTTGGGAAAGCGAACTGCTGCCGTTGCTGGAGGGAACGGTTGACCTGGCTGAGGTGAGCGATCGCCTCGTGCAAATTGCCAACACTCGCAACGGTCATGATAATGTGACCGTCGCCTTGATTCACTGTCGGGTTACTCCCCAACCGCCCGACCCACTGCTGGATCTGTCTGGCACCATTCCTGTTGATACAGCGATTTCTTCTCCGGCTGCGATGACCACTGAAGCCCCCACTCAGGTCATTGCTCCAGTGCCCTCCGAAACAAGTGCAGTGGACAATAGACGATCGCCAAAACTTTGGCCGCTGTTGCTTTCGCTGCTGCTACTGAGTCTGGCTGGCCTGATGTTTTTCGCTCCCCTGCGGCAGCGTCTGGTGGCCCTGTTGGATAACGCTCCTACCCCAGCCCCTGCTCCAGTTACACCCGCTTCTCCGGTCGTGAGTCCCTCACCCATTCCCTTAAACGTTTTTCTCCAGATTGGATCGACCAATTCTCAAACTGGCACATCTCCAGGAGTAATGCTACTTTCGGCACCGGGAGAGGCTGCTTTGGAGGCACCGCCCCTCTCTCCAGGGAGTTCCATTCTTATACCCACAGGAAGCACCGTGAAAACCCTGGAAGAGCAAATGGTAGGGAGCGATCGCTGGCTCAAATTACGGTTGTGTAAATCTGGAACAGCGACAGTGGAACCATCTGACGTCAGTCCAGCAACGTCAACTGCCGTTCCTGCTGCGCCAACGGCTGATCCGGCTGTATCACCCCCTGCTCCCATCGGCGATGTCGTGGGTTGGGTTGCAGAGAAAGAATTGGCCCCAATTGTTCGGTTGGAACCTTTTCTGAGCGGCGAACAGCGGGGGGTTTGCCCTGAGTCGCGATCGCCAATTACGGCTCCCACTCCTACTCCCACCGCTATCCCTACTCCCCTTGGTTAAAAAATGATTTGCTGCTTTCTTGATGTCTGGAGGTAACCAATCATCCCTCCAGGAAGACTGCCTTTATTGCGGACGGAATACCGGATAAACTGGTAGTTACGGCGAATTCAGGTTGTCAAGATTCTCAATTCACCTCTCTCAATGGTTTCGTTCGCTACATGTTCTCCTCCGACCCCAGAATGTCGTCCGACAATCCCTGCCTGAGGGTGGCGATCGATCGGCTCACGGCAACCGGCCCCGACCACTATGCAATTTGGGTACTCCAGGCTCCGTCGCAGGCAGGTCTGGAGATGCATGATAGTATCTGGACTCCGCTGTTACAGGACAACTGGGAAGCATGGCGCGATTTGTTCTCTGTGCGAAACCTGCCAGACGTGCCCCGCATCCCCACCTTTTTTTTGCCGCCGCCCACTCCTGAGGAAGGGACAAATCCCAGCTATACCGGGCGGATGATGGAGCATTTTGGCATCAGCCTGTGGCGCTGGGTATTTGATGGCCCGATTCAAACCAGTTTTGCCCAGAGCCAGGGGATCGCGTTTGGCCAGGGAAAACCGCTGCGACTGCGGCTGGAGATCCGTGACCCGGAACTGATCGAACTGCCCTGGGAAATTATGAAGCCCCAGACAGGAATGCAGGTCATCTCGTTGAGCCAGCAGGTACTGTTTAGCCGCACGACAAATGAAGTCGCCCCCCTGCCTGAACTGCGGGTAGACCATAGTCTGAATATTCTGCTGGTGCTGGGCCAGGATGGCTCCGCTGGAAGCAGTGGCAGTTCCTCCAAAGATACGGTGCTGCAATTGGAGCGAGAGGCGGAAGTACTGCCGCAGGTGCTGGAAAGCTCGGCTCAGGGAGAGTCCGTCTACAGCTTTATGTCTCCTGTTCCCTGCAAGGTGGACACTCTGGTGCAGCCCACCCCAGCACAGTTGACAGAATATCTGGAAACTCGCAAGTACAACGTTTTGTTCTATTCAGGGCATGGGATGCCCGCCCCCGATGGAGGACTGTTGTTTCTGCGGCCTGATACCACGATCAATGGCACCGAATTGGCCCAGGTGCTGACTCGTTTTCAGGTCAAGCTGGCGGTGTTCAATGCCTGTTGGGGGGCGCAACCAGAAATTCAGAATGGCAAACCGATGCCACGCAGCAGTCTGGCGGAGGTGCTGATCCACCACGGAGTACCAGCGGTACTGGGAATGCGGGACTCGATCGCCGACCATGAGGCTCTGAGTTTTATCCAGATGTTCGCCCGGTCGCTGGCGGAACGATCGCCGATTGACGAAGCGGTGGCGATCGCCCGTCAACATCTGCTGACCCTGTACCGTTTCAACCACATCACCTGGACACTGCCGGTTTTGTATATGCACCCCGACTTCGATGGGGAACTGGTGAAACCGCAGACCGAGGGCATGACAGAAATTCCCGATATGCCCACGAATGTGCCGGGTAGCAGTCGGCCAACGGCATTTCTGCGATCGATCGATGTTCCCAGTCAGTACTGGACGGTATACGGCGGCAAGATGAGCGTGGGTTGTTTGGAGGGAAACGACCTGGTGCTGAAGGGGCGAGGTGTCTCTCGCAAACACGCCGAAATCTTCTACAAAGACGCCCCTCAAAATGAGGCGACTGGGCCGACTTATTATTTGAGGGATTTCTCGCGGTTTGGGACGCTGCTGCTAGGAGCAGATGGCACCTGGCGAAAAGTCCATGAGGAGGTCGTGCCCCTAAAGTCTCATACCCGTATCAAATTTGGGATTTTTCAGCTAGAGTTTGTCGTAGAAGAAGCCGTCAGCTAATGGCTCCAGGGTCGTGCGGGGCGGTTTTTGCGAGAGTCGGTCGGGTTTTTCGCCCATCCATTTTTGCGGGATTCTGCAAAAACAGGGCAGGCTGGGCAGCTCAAAAGAAAATTTAGCCAATTGCGGAACTGCCACAACCTGCACTGTAGCTACTCTCAGCATCAATCACATTCGGCGCATTTCATCAGGAGTACATGTCGATGGCAACCGATTCTAACCGTCCTTCCTTCGCCGCTTTCCAGTCCCATGCTGAGTTGGAGCTACTGCATCTGATTATGCAGGAAGACGCGGCTTATCCCTGGAACCCCGCTGACCCCAGTGCAGTCGCCTACTTCGAAGACCTGGAGCAGCAGGTTGTCGCCATGGGCTTTATGACCGAAGAGATTGCGCCCTACGCTCAGTCGCTGGCCACTCAGTTTGATCAGGTATGGGCCAGCTTTGAATCCACCCAAACGGCTCCCACCCGCCTCTTCAACCCCAATATTTTCCAACAGCTTTCCGCCCGAATTCCTCAACACTTCCTGGAAGGGATCGTGCAGCGGGCACAGCAGGCCGTCTCCAGCAATCTTGCCATGGCTGATCAGCTCGTCCTTTGCGTCCAGGATTTGCTGCCTATCTGGAACGAAGAAGACTTGCAGGTGTTTGCCCGTCCCTTCGCCTATAGTATGCGTGGCCCCGCTGAAACGGATGCCCTGGAGAGCGCCCTCCGCTCCGTGCGTAATGCTGAGTGGGAAACCCTGACTCCAGTTGAGCAGGCCCGTCTGAGTTTGGCGATCGCCCGGTACACGATTGCTCAGGTTGGGGAAGAGTAAATCAGAACATGGGTAATGGGTAATCGAAAATAGAGAATCGGGAATGGGATTTGAGATGTGTGAAGGTTGCCATCGCCTCAGTCGCCATATCTCAACATCCCACTCCCACCCCCAATTACCCACTCCCAATTCTGGAGTTCTGATATTTTTCCTGTAACGCCACGAATCGCCCTCGTAGAGGGCGTTTCGTGACATATTTATGTTAGTAGCGCCGATTTAGTCAAAAGTCCAGCTCAATCACCGCTTCCCTGCGATCGATCGCGCCTTCAAAATCGCCGCGATTAAAAATGCGTAGGAAAGACTCCCAACGATTGCCAGAGCCAGCAAATTGACCAACCCACTCACATTCCACAGGGTATGCAGTATTGCAGCGGTCAGGTAGCCAGTACCGAGAATTTGCCAGCGTTTGGAGGGTTTAAGGACGCTGAGACCGATGGCATAGCCCAGGTAACCGCTGTAGGCGAGGTGTCCGGCGATCGCGCCCAGAATTCTGGCAATCAGGAGTTGTAGACCTGCAACTGCGCCCATTTGCGCTCCCGACTGGAGACTGACATTGGCCATGAAACTGGGAACATATTGCCCGATTGTTTCCAGCAGCGTAAATCCGACAGCGGAAGCAGTGCCCAGCAGAATTCCATCAAGGGGTTCCCAGATGCCGATTTGATAGCGCAGGGGCGCTCGCACCCGCCAGCCCAGCCACCAGCAAAACAAAACAGGGAGGGCTTTGAGTAACTCTTCCATCAGCCCTGCGCCAAAGAACGTCTGCACGGTTGCCAGCAGTAGGTTGGTGGAACTGTTTGCCTGGAGGAAGTCGCCAGGAAGCACGTCCCGGAAGAACCACAGGAACAGGGTCATAACGGGACTGAGGATCAGCAGAGGGGTGGCGATCGCCACTCCCGCAATCACCCACCAGGGTTTGGGCTTGCCGCAAAGCTGGTAAACCACAAAGTAGGCAGCGCCTGCCAGATAGGTCGCCAATAGCCCATTGAATAGAGTAGGGTCGCCAACGGAGACAAACAGCAGCACCACGAAGATAACGGTGACAACACCGGGAATCAGGTAAGGACTGCGCTGAACTTCGGAGGTGTTGGACAGGATGGGAAAGAGATGGCTGAGGGTGAGGCGATCAAGCGTGGAGTGGTAACGAGAAGAATTGTGGGTGGATGAATTCGTCGCGCTACTGGCTTCAACCTGAAGCTCAAAGATGAACTGGGGCCCCGATTTGCCCAGCATAATCCGATCGCCCTGCTGGAGCGGATACCAGCCCTGAATTTGGCGGTCGTTGACAAAGGTTCCGTTGCGGCTGTTGAGGTCGCCAATCTGCCAGTTGCTCAAGGCATCCGTTGGACAGCGCAATAGGGCGTGCTGTCGCGAAACGCCACTATAGAGGGCAGAGTCAAGGACAATCTGACAGTGGAGATCGCGTCCGATCAGGACATCCCGGTCGGGGGGTAGCAGATAGAGGCGATCGCTCGCGCCCCGACCCAGCTCCGTGAAAGTTTGCCGCAACATTGCCCGCTTTGCAGCCTGTTCAGCCATGGTGTTTCTACACAAAACGGGGGGCAATTGGGGAATTAACCCTGGTTGGCCCGTGCGTCTCGTACCGCCGCAAGGAAAAACAGCACCGTCAGCGGGATGCTGAGCGCCAGGATAATGCCTGTATTGAGAGTACCCAGTTGGGGCGCACCCGAAGACAGCTCAAAGACAGAACCAACGGCTGCGATCGCCATTACGCAGGAAACTGCCAGAAAAGCACCACTTTTTGGGGTCATCATGGCGCTACTCCTTCACAGGCTTAACGGCCTGGACTGAGAAGCCATTTTTGCTCAATTCCTGGTTCAGTGCCAGAGTATTGTCTACCCGATCGACAAACATAACGCCGTTCAGGTGATCCATTTCGTGCAAGATCACCCGTGCCAGCAGATCTGCAGCCTGCAGTTTCTGGGGCCGACCGTTCTCATCCTTGTAGGAAACTTCGATCTCTTTGGAGCGCGTCACATCCATAAACACGCCCGGAATGCTCAAACAACCTTCCTGAATCACGCACTGATCCTGACTTGTCCAGGTAATGACTGGATTGATCATAATGTAGGGCGGCTTGGTGGGATTATCGAGTTCCACATCAACCACCAGCAGTTGCTTGTTCACGCCCACCTGGGGAGCCGCCAATCCAATCCCGTCCTCGCTGTACATCGTTTCCAGCATTTGCTTTGCCAGCAGGCGGATCTCATCGTCTACTTTGGCAATCCGTTTGGCAGGCTGACGCAGGACGCGATCGCCCAGATAGTGCATCTCCAGCGGTGGCTTGGCCAGCTTCTTCTTCTCAACCAGGATTTGGGCTGTCATGGGATGGGGTATTTGCGAGTGACATTCCTTATACTTCCCATATTAACGGAAGCGGAGTCATTCCGGGTTAGCCAGAGGGTGTCATTCTCCACGTCAGATGGGTTACGATGCCACTTTGAGACCTCCTCTGTGTTCTATGCTGCAATTCCTCACAAAGTCTGACTATCTGATGCGCGAAACGCTTCTGGGTTTGCGGCGAGGCGGCTGGATGAACTGGGCCGCCATCAGTACGGTGACGGTGCTTCTGTTTCTGTTTGGTCTGAGTTTGCAGGTGTCCTGGCAGCTTGAGGGCCTCCTGAATCAGTTTGGTAGCCAGCTCGAAATCTCGGTGTTTCTAGAGTCGGGGGTAGAAGCGGATACGTTGCGCCCCTTTGTGGAGAAGATGCCGGAGGTGGCGGAGGTGGCGGCGATTCCCAAGGAAACCGCCTGGCAAGAACTGGTTCAGGAAATGGGGATTTCAGACATCCAGGGGGCAACGACGCAGCTAAACGGCAATCCCCTGGTGGATGAGTTGAAGGTAAGGGTGCGCCAGCCAGAGGCGGTTCAATCGCTGGCAAAGGAACTGGCTCAGGTAAATGGTGTGGATGAGGTGCTTTATGCTGATGAGGCGGTGCAGCAAATCTCTCAGCTCAATCGGGGGTTAAACTGGGTCAGCTTCGGGATCATATCAATGCTGACATTGACCGCGATCGCTGTAATTACTACCACGATTCGCCTGATCGTCATGGCCCGCCGCCGAGAAATTGAGGTAATGCAGCTCGTAGGAGCGACCATGACCTGGATCTATTTGCCGTTTCTACTTCAGGGGATCACGTTTGGTGTGGTCGGGGCGCTCCTCTCCTGGGCAATGATTGTGAGCTTGCAAGAATTTGTAGGTCATTTGCTGTCGCGACAGGCGGAATTCATTCGGTTTCTGGCAGATGGGCTTGAACTCTCTACTGATAAAGTTTTCCTGCTACCGTTGTCGTTATTGATACTGGGAATGACGGTGGGTGTCCTGGGGAGTTTGTTTGCAGTCAGACGGTTTGCCTTGCGTTAGCTGCTTTTTTCACAATTCAGTCAATCCCTGCGATCGCTGATGAAATCGAATAAATCTTTCACTTCTTGCAATAAAAATTCGACCGTTTTTTGATTGTTTACTACCGAATCTTACTGTTGCCATTCCCCGAAACGCTGGGCATCCTGGGTGTAGTTCAAAGAAACTGCCAACATTCTCCCTTCACCCGCCATGTTGTCCAACATCGTCCTGACACAACCTCAACTTGCCCAGGTTTCTAAGCCTGAGCAGGCACAGTCCGGCCAGTTCTGGATGTACACATCGGGGGGGCTTCTACTCGTACTGATTGCACTGGGCACTTACACCAAATTTAAGTTTGATAAGTTAGTCAAAGAGCGACGATTTGAGGAATACAAGAACCGCGAACTCCAGAAAAAACTGAAACTGGCGCTGAATACGATTAGCAAGATGGAGAAGAATCCTGATCTGATTCACTCCCGCGAGTTCAACCTGGACTACTTAAGAATGCGAATGGAAGAAGAAAAATTCCACTTTGCAATCCTTAATCAGATGAAAATCAAGGTCAAGGAGAAGATTTCTATTGCGCTGAGACCTTCTCAGGCAGAACAGGGCGCTTTGGGCATTGCCAGTGCTCCCCGTCAGGTTGATGAAATGTTCGATGTGGAATATGACCTGTCTGATACACCTGGTGGCAAGCGGAGCGTACTGTTCCGAATTCAGATCAAGCTGGCTAAACTGCCGGCTCAACCGACTTCCGTCACGATTAACCAGATCATCCAGTGTATGCACACCTATATGAGCCAGAATGCGGATGAGAACTGGCAACCCACGATTCAGGGACGCATAGCCTATATGCACTGGGATCAGAAGGCAAAACCAACGCCGCTGCTGGTTTTGGAACAGTCCAATGAGGGGGTAAACGTAACGTTCAAGACTCAGACGATGGCTCAGAAGCCCTGAGTGGGGCGATCGCATTTTTCTTCAACTTGGCTTCTGAAAAAACATCAGATGTTGTTGCGGCAACAAATTCTTTGTTCCCAGCCACTCTAACCCAACCGCCTGCATCTCTTTCTTGACTTGCTTCTGGGTCATCTTATGCAGCCCTTTAATGGGAATAAATGGATTCTCGCCGCGATATTCCAGCAGCGCTACCCGACCCCCTGGCTTAAGCGCAGCAACAATACCCTGCATCATCTCCCTGGGATACTCAAATTCATGGTAGGCATCTACCATCAGCGCCAGGTCGATACTTGCAGTTGGTAGATGGGGATCGTCTACTTCTCCGAGAATAGGTTCGATGTTTTCCCCCTGCCCCTGGTGCTTGAAGAAGTTGAGAATGTCGATCATTTCTGGCTGAATATCTACCGCCAGCACTTTTCCCTGAGGTAGCAAAGCCGCCATCCGAAAGCTAAAGTATCCCGTTCCTGCGCCAATATCTGCAACAGTATCGGTTGCCCTCAAGCCCAATGCCTGCATGGCCTGGTTGGGCTGTTCCTCGAGGTCGCGGCTAGGGCGCTCCAGCCAACCTGCACCCTCGTGCCCCATGACGCTGGCAATCTCGCGTCCCATATAAAATTTGCCAATGCCGTCCGGGTTATGGATGATCCGGTACTGGTAAATGTCCGATTCGACAACTGGCGTGGATTGCGTCGGTAGTGTGACTATTTCTGCATGGACAGGCTTTGGAACCCCTCCAACCCAGATCAGGATCATGAGCAGCAGAGCAAACAGTCGTTTGAAGGGCGATCGACGCATAAACAGAGAATCTTATGGATGGGGTTGATTCGATTGTAGAGGGTCTGACAGACCGTGCAGGGGAATCTCTGGCCGCCACAGATATTTCTTTAAGTCAATTTTTCCGGTACGGCTGAACTCGATGCCTTCCGCTTCCAGGAGCGATCGCTGCAAATAATCGCTGCCGTTGCGGAAGGGCGACTCTGATACCTCCCCTTTGGCGTTAATCACCCGCTGCCAGGGCACTTCTGTATCGGGGGCCAGTCGATATAGCGCATACCCCACCATCCGCGCCCTGCCATACAGGTTTGCCAGTTCTGCAACCTGCCCATAGGTCGCCACTTTTCCGTAGGGGATCTGACGAACCACAGCGTATATGATGTCGTATGTAGACATTGGCGAGGCTGGCTGTGTACTGCTGTACGGTATCGGTAGAGTTGCTAACGGGCAATCAGGACGAGGACTTAATGGCCTTTGCCGACTCAGCAGCAGCGGCCAGAGCCGAGGTGGAGCAACTGCTGGAAACGCAGTATGGATGCAATCGACCCATGATCGATCAAATCATGGCAACAGCACGGGAAGAAATGCTATCGCCCTGGTGTGCGCCTCCACAAGAATGATGGGTTAAGAGAAGTGTTGCTTTGCCACGCTTCTCTTAACCCCAGGATCAGGCAGAGACGGTTAGGGGAACCTGAAAGCGATCGCCCGGTTTGGGTTCCAGCACTCGCGTGGTCAGACCGCTTTGCTGGAGGCTGTCCTGAAACTCAGAGATGCTCCCCACAGCTTTCAGCAAGTTGTTCAGCAGCCCCTCAAAGGTGACATCTCCTCCGGCAGCCGTAGGCAGCATGACCTGTGGCTTTAGCCACTGCGCCAGTTCTAACCCAGTCTTCCTTCCCTGAATAATTGGCCCCACCAGCGGCAGTTCAAGGTTGACCAGCGGCGTTATCACCACATCAATCGGAGCCACTTGCTGGAGCGTGGGTGAGTGGAAGCCGTGCGGCTCATAGTATAGACTGCTCTGGCTGGAAAGGCCCGTCAAAACGTAGGCATTCTCGGTCAGCATAGGACCGATGGGCGATCCGGGAAATGCCTGTATCCTGACCTGTTCTCCCAATGTGAAGGATTCTCCGTGCGCCAGTGCCGTGACCTGCGTATAGCCCAGTTCCCGCACCAGTTTTGCCGCACCGGGAGACCCCACAACGGGAATGTTGCGATCGAGTGCTTTTAGCGTCGGTGGGTGAGCGTGGTCCTCCAATCCCTGAGACAGCAAAATCAGGTCGATCGCTTCTGGGATGGGACGAGGCATGGGGCGATCGCTCTTAAACAACCAGTTCATGCCGCCAAACGTGAGCGGTCCCACCAGCCAGGGATCGAGCAGAATGCGCTTGCCGTCGAGTTCGATGAGCCAGGAATTGCTGTCGAGCCAGGTTAGATACATGAGAGGTTGGAAATATTTCTTTACTAATTAGACTTTAGCAGCCTATCCTGTAGCAATTCTGAATCATTTGTGAGGTGGTTTGTGGCGGCGGGGGGGCATAGCCCGCCCCCGTAACAAGCTAGTAGTTCGCCAAGCGAACTTTGCCTGGTTGAAAAACTTTGCCTGGTTAGTGTGGCGCGCGAAGCGCGCCACACTAACCAGGCAAAGTTTCTTTGGTGGACTACTAGATTAGATTGCTATATAGACCCCAGAACAAGCGAATGCAGAAGCCCGGTGATAGTACTGGTCATGATTTGGTCGAGCAATCGCCGCTGACTGTTGGGTTTCCCTCCATTTGCTAGAACGGCGCGGAGGGTCAGTGCCAGAGACTGTGTTTGATGGGGGTTGTAGCGCAACTGCACAAAGGCGGTATAAGTCAGTTCGTCTGTCTGTCGTTCGTTGCTGGGACCATAGCCTACCTTTGAGAGAATGATAACTGGGTAGAGTGGGGTAATAGGGCGAAGTTGTGCAATCGCCCGATCCAGATATCGCGCCGGGTCCTCCCTCAACGCCCACAGAATTGGCTGAAGGCTCTGACTATCCACCGAAGGCAGGCGACACTCGACGGGTAGATAGCGATGGCAGCCCAGCATCGACATCAAGCGCGTCAGGTCATAGGCAGAAATTCGATTGTGCCCCTTTTCTGTCAGAGGCGCTGCTTGGAGGAGAACCGATTGCGTGGCGGGATCAACCAGTTCTGGAAAGAGGATAGGGGGTAGCCGTCCATAGTTTCCCCGAAACTCCAGATGTTCGCTGCCCGTGAGATTTTTAACCCAGTGTTCTAACCCCTCATAGGTTTCAAACCGCTTCAGTACCGCCGACAGGGCATTGGAACTTTTGCTGGGTCGCCACTCATTGCGATAAGCAACAATATTGCGGGCGATCGCCAGAAACGACATTCCCCCCCTGCCGTCAGGAGAACGAACCAGACAATGTTGCAGAGGAACACGGGGGCAGTCATTCCCCTGAGATTTGAGGCGATCGCCTACCTGAGAGACAACGTTAAGCAACGGGACGATCTTTGTCGCGCTCCAAAACTGGACGTTGCGGTCGGAGTTTCTTCCCAGCCAGCGTGCCCAGAGGGTTTCCTGATGGAGACTACCAATACAGACACAGGCTTCAGTCACCTGAGGTGGCAAAAACTCCAGCTCAGAACTGATTTCTGGGATCATCCCCCACTGCGGATAGGGGAAAAACCAGCGGGAAGACTCATTGAACAAACTAGAAGGACTCAGGCGGGTTCGCCTTTCGCTCTGGCCTTGGCGCGGGCAGCGCTCTTCTTCAGCGCGTCCAGGCGGGACTCATATTTCTTCCGCTGTTTTTTCTTGGGGCTTTGCTCAATCAAAACTTTGAGTGCGCTTCCCAAACTCTTATACGCATTGGGGAGGGTGTAGCCAAACCGGGTGGCCAGAGCGATCGCCTTCTCATCGGCTTCGATCGCTTCCTTCAGTGTCTTCTGACCATTGTTCCGAACATAGAGTCGCCAGCCGGAAACACCGCACAGACCGAGCGCCAGTAGCAACAGCAGGCCATCCTGAACCCACAGTTCACCGACCGCCCCACCCAGACCGATCGCCAGCGCCGCCATCTCCCAACCATCGCGGGGAATGGTGTCATTCTGAATCCGGGCGACTTCGTGCCAGAACAGCAGGTTCCGCTGATCTAGCGCCAGAGCGTCCCACTTGGCCAGGTCGATCTGCACTTCTACCTGGTCTTTCCCAATCTCCTCCGAGGTGATCAGTTGTGGATTGACTGCGGTGGACGCCTCAATCGTGACCCAACTGCGGAGTTCGGGCGGCAGCAGCGTCTTGAGTCGTCGCAGTTCGCTCAAATCGGCTCTGGCAGCGGAGGTGGCGTAGGAGGTCATATCGGCAATCCTGAAGATTCGGAATCAAATTTAACAGAACTTGTATGGAGTATAGCGGTCTTTTACTCCGTTTTAAGAATGACGCGCCAATGGCTAAGATTGACCAATCATTACTTCTATCTTAGCGACTGAATTTTGAGGGTGATTTGATCGCAAGGACGATACAGCGCTTTGCACTGAGATAGAACCAAAGCTTTTGTTGAGAGCCGCGCGGAGCACGGCTCTCAACAAAAGCTTTGTACCTCACGCACTTGCAAAGTGCTGTATGCTGCGCCCATGGCAGAGAAAGGGTGTCAGAATGGAATGTGTAGAAATGTGAAGAAAATAATGAGCTGGCGATCCCCGATTTGGAAGTCTGTGAGGCGGGTGTTTCTCGCTCTGGTGGTTGTGCTGGCGATCGCCAGTCAGGGTGGGGCCGCGCTGGCACAGGCTGGGAAGTATGCACCGCCACCTTCATACAGCAATGCAGAGTTGCGGGGGCGGAATTTTTCGGGTCAGATGCTGCGACAGGCAGAATTTTCAAACGCAAATTTGAACTTCACGGATTTTAGTCAGGCGGATGTGCGGGGGGCGGTATTTAGCGCTTCGACAATGGTTCATGCCAACTTGCAAGGGGCCAATTTGACTGATGCGATGGTGGATCAAACCAACTTTACGGGGGCTGATCTGAGTGACGCATTGTTTCTGGAGGCGATTTTGCTGCGGTCTACGTTTACGGATGTGACGATCACCGGGGCAGATTTTACCGACGCGATTCTGGATGGCGCTCAGGTAAAGGAACTCTGTCAGGTGGCGGACGGAGTAAACTCAAAGACGGGGATTTCCACCAGGGAATCTCTGGGCTGTAGAGATTAGATCAGGCAATGGCGAAAACAGTGGGTGTAATTGGGGGTGGTCAACTCGCCTGGATGATGGGTGGGGCTGCCCGAAAGTTGGGGATCGATCTGATGATTCAAACGCCTGGGCGGCACGATCCCGCTGTGGCGATCGCCGCTCACACAGTCTTTGCCCCCGTTGCCGATGCTGCCGCTACTGTTGAGCTGGCCAGCCTTTGTGAAATCATCACCTTTGAAAATGAATTCGTTGATCTCCCTGGCTTGCAGCAGTTGGCCAACCGGGGAGTAAGATTTTACCCCCGTCTGAAGTCACTGGAACCCGTTCTGGATAAGCTGAATCAGCGATCGTTCTACCAGGCCGCAGGGATTCCCATCCCAAAATTTGCTGCGATTGATGCAGGAGCAGTACTGGAAAGTCCATTCGGTTACCCGGTGGTGTTGAAGGCTCGTCGTCTGGGATACGACGGCTACGGCACCCTCATTTGCAAGACGGCTGAGGAACTGGCGGGTGCCCTCAAAACTCTGGGAAAATCTTCCTCCAGCCCATCGCAGAACAGTATTCCCTGGCTGATCGAGGAATTTATTCCATTTGAAAAAGAGCTGGCAGTGATGGCGGCACGCTCTGTTAGCGGAGAAACGGCGATTTATCCGGTGGTGGAATCGCAGCAGGAAAACCAGGTCTGCCGTCGAGTCTTTGTGCTGGATCAATGGGATGCAGCCGTCCAGGATCAGGTGAAAGCGATCGCCCACACGCTTCTGGAAAAACTGGATTACGTGGGTGTCCTTGGTATTGAGCTATTTCTTACGACTGATGGAAGAGTGCTGGTGAATGAGATCGCCCCCCGCACCCACAATTCTGGCCACTATACGCTGGATGCCTGCGTCACTTCCCAGTTTGAGCAGCAGTTGCGAGCGGTGTCTGG
>CAZVXA010000030.1:0-16208 GCA_964630955.1 uncultured bacterium
CAGGATCAGCAGGTGGAAATTTATCGGCAGGGGCAGGAGAAAGAGGTGCGATCGCTCCCCACTCAACTCTCCGGTGAAACAGTGCTCCCGGGGTTCTCATTACAGGTAGAGCTGTTTGAATAAATAGCGCCCATTCTTCTGAAACGCTGACACTGTCAGTGTTTCAGAAGAATGGGCGCTACAACTAGATTTGCCGCGAAACGCTTTCTTAGAGAGCGTTTCGCGGCAATATAGGGAAAATAGTCAAATTACCAGCGACGACGGCGGAACAGAACAGCCGAACCCAACCCTCCTCCAAAGGCTCCCAGCGCAACCCAGCTTTGCCGTGCCCACCAGTGGGGACGATGAATGTCCTGCTGGCTGATCAGGTCAATCTGCACTCCGGTCTCGGTCACGGGAACGGTCAGAATATCGCCATGTTCAACGGCATCACCAATCCTCACCTCCCAGTTCCCGGTCAGGGTGCGGTCGGGCTGAAAGGCAAAATTACCCTTTTCGTCCGTCGTTCCCTTGAGCCAGGGTTTGCCAGTACTGTTGGGGGCAAAGACCCGGACAGGAGCGCCCTGGAACGGCTCCTCTGAACTAAATTGTGACGTGAGCTGTAGTTTCTCGGCCAGCATTTGATAATCCGTCCAGACGGAATGGGCCATCGCTTTACCCGGAAGACCAAACAGGGCCACCAGCAGAGACAGAAGGAGAATCAGCTTTTTCATAGGGGTTACAGGGAGAAAGGTGAGCACATTTAAGCAGTTGAACAATGAGTCTATCAGATTCGAAAGTTGGGCGTCAGGCGATCGCCTGGGCTGTCAGTACCGCGCCAACCGCCATAATCATAACCGCAGTGGCGATCGGTAAATATCTCAGGACAGCGGACGGGACCGGAAGCCGATCGACCCACTGGCGAGAGTAGACCACGCTTAACCCGATTGCCACCAGCACCAGTGCCAATCCTAGACTGAAGGCGCTGACCAGCGCCATTCCATAGGCTGCCTGATGTAACGCGATCGCCGACAGCAGCAGCACCAATGCCGAGGGGCAGGGAACCAGGCCACCTGCA
The DNA here is from genome assembly GCA_964630955.1 of uncultured bacterium. Classification (GTDB taxonomy): domain Bacteria; phylum Cyanobacteriota; class Cyanobacteriia; order Elainellales; family Elainellaceae; genus CAZVXA01. The sequence continues at coordinate 1,058 of CAZVXA010000030.1, forward strand.
ATTCCCAGGGCAATCAGGTTTGGTTGCTCAGCAGGAGAGTGGTGCGCGTGGTGGTGATGGGTATGCGCGTGAGCATGAAGATGGTGATGCTGGGAGTGATGCTCTGTAGATTCCAGCGCGTTTAAGCGCTGACGTAGCAGAACACTACCGACCGCCACAACCATGACACCACTGACCAGACTCAACACCGGGTAAATTTGTTCCGACCAGCCCCATTGTGCTGCCAGTAGAGCGATCGCCCCTAATCCAAAAACCGCCAGGGTATGGGTCAGCGTAGTGGTTACCCCCAGCACAACGGCCTGCCAGGGCGTGCTGCGAGAACCCACCAGGTAGGCCGCTGCCATGGTTTTACCGTGCCCTGGTGAGAGCGCGTGTCCGGCACCCAGCACCATCGCCAGCCCCAGGCCAGTCAACACCCAGGAGGGGGTGAGTGCTTCGTGCTCCAGCAGATGTATCAGTGACGGTTCGCCAGTACTGGGGTGAGCCAATGCAGCCTGTGCCATCAGCAGCCACGAGCCTGCCGTCAGTCCGGTTCCCCACAACGCTTGCAGCAAAAGCCCCTGAAATCGTTTAACCATAGCCACTCTCGACTATCCATTGCATGGACGTAAAAGATATTGCCGCAGCCACGGCTGTTAGGACGGGGGCAGGGGTGGAGCCTCGACGTGGAAGCACTGTCCCCACACTCCTGTTCCAGCCAGGAGGACAATAGCTATAACTCCAGAAGATAAACTCCTGGATCAGGGAGATTGTTCCCTGGAGTTTTGCTTTCCCTTATTTAACCCTCTTTTGTCACACTGCTTAAAGCTGGACTTTCGTTTCCAGGCGGAGCCTGGAAATGCCCACCAGGAGGGCTGCTGCCTCCCACTCCCACAGCAGGAAGCAGCAGTCCTCCATAGCCGTATTCCAGGCGTCTCGCCTGGAACGAGAGTTTTCAAAAATATTCTTCATCCAATGTGACAAAAGAGGTTTAGAAGAGGAGACGAACTGTACCGAAGACGCTTGGCCAGCACTCCTTTGCAGGATAACCGCAATCAACGGTTATTCTGCAAAGACCAGAGGACGACTTTCAGCCAGAATTTCGTATAGGTTCACGACATTGCCCACAACGGCGATCGCCGGAGCATCAAACCCCGTCTCCTCAATCTGCTGAACAATCGTTTCTAATACCCCAATTAGTGCTTCTTGTTCAGGACGGGTGCCCCAGCGCACCAGGGCAATCGGCGTTTGCAGCGATAAACCGCCTGCATGAAGCTGTTCAATAATGTGTGGCAGGTTGTGAATCCCCATGTAGATGACGATGGTTTCAGAACCCTGGGCGATCGCTTGCCAGTTGACCACGGGGCGATACTTACCTGCTGCTTCGTGCCCCGTGACGAAAGTGACCGAAGAACTGTAGCTCCGGTGGGTCAGGGGAATCCCTGAATAGGCTGGAGCCGCAATCCCGGAGGTGATACCGGGAACAACCTCTACAGAAATCCCTGCCCGGATCAGGTCTTCCATTTCTTCTCCACCACGCCCAAAAACGAAAGGATCACCCCCCTTGAGTCGCACCACAACAGCGTGTTCTCTGGCCTTATCAATCAGAAGCTGAGTTGTGTCTTCTTGCACCATTGAGTGCCGTCCACGCCGTTTTCCAGCGTTAATCCGCTCGGCTCCGGGGTGAATCATGTCCAGAATGGGCTGACTGACCAGTGCATCATAGATCACTACATCGGCGTGTTCAAGCAGCGTCTTCCCCTTCAGCGTCAACAACCCCGGATCACCGGGGCCAGCACCAACGAGATAAACTTTTCCGGGGGGATTTTGCATGAAACCTCTGGGTGAAAAAGAGCAGTCAGGGCACCCTCAATCCATTGTCACGTATGGATCGAAGCGGATCTACTGAATATATCTAAAAATGTCCCAGCTCGGTCAATCGCGTCATAGGATACCGTTTGTTGCCAAGGGTGCAGCGATCGCATTCCAGAATTGTAAAAACCGCATTAAGGAAGATTAAGGTAAACGGGCGATCGCCTGCATCTGCTCCAGGACAATCTCCGCCAACTCCTCAGTGGCTCCCAGCGGCTCCAGCAGTTCCAGGAAAACTTGCGGGAACTGTTCCGACAATTGATTCACCTGCTGAGCGATCGCATCGGTAATCCCCCCCGCAAACAGAAAGTAAGGCAATACGGTGATCCGGGTTGTGCCGGCCTTGACCAGCTCCACTACCTGAGTTTCGAGATTGGGAGCAACAGCCCAGAAGGCCGGAAGCGCTTTCAGAGAGTGGGCGATCGCCTCCACGGGGGCGTTGCCCCCTGTCCGCCGACTTCCGTGGGCCAGCAAAATCAGACTCTCACGGGGCGCGAGTGTGGGCGGACTAAGCAGTTCGGGTAGCCGGGGGTGATTACCCAGGTGCAGCGTCACCTCTACGGGCAGATTCAGGGATTGCCGTACAATCGTCACCTCAGCCGGAATGTCTTCCATCACATGTACTCCCGGCAACAGAAACAGAGGAACCACCTGTAGTGCATTGTGCCCTGCTGCGATCGCCTGCTGACCAAATTGCAGAATCTGCTGGTGTAGCGGTAGAGGGTGAAGCTCCAATGCTCCAGTGGTGATCAGTGGGGGGACAATCCGGTGGGGCAACTGCTGCACCATCAACTGCATCAGCCGCTGCATTTCAGCCTGGGGGCGGGGATCACGGCTACCGTGGGTAACCAGAAAGGAAGCGGAGTTAAACAAAGGGCACTTGCAAAAAACAACGATTACTGAAAAACATCCAGCACTATGCAGAAAGGGTAACGCATATTCTCTGGGACTGTCTGTGGCCTCCCACCCTGCCCATGTGGGCGCGGCATTTGGCCTGCATATTCTACACCCCCGTTGCTTCCATCGCCACTGTTTTGACTCCACACTCCTGTAGCCACTGAGCCATCTCGTAGAGGTTAGCGGTAAAACAGCCAAAGCGACGAACATTGGGAGTGGCACGGTCTGCCGGAACACCCCCCCAGTGGTCATCTGCACCCAAATCGATCCCCGCTGCATCAGAGTTAATGACAGGTAGCTCGCGCTTGGCTTCACTCATTTCTCTTCTCCAGGGGCTAACTCACAACACTGCTTTGACCCAGATGGCGCTGTCAATGCAGTCTCCTAAACGGGATAGTGGGATTCACTTCACCAATGTCTTAACTACGACCATCCAGAGCCAGACTGAAATACGGGCGCAATGGCACCAGTGTAAAATCGGTCTTCACTGTCAGAGCATTAGCTCAAATTTCCCTAATGGGTTGCCTTAATCCTTGTGTTTCTTCCATTTCAAACGAACGGTATGCCGTTCCTTAGAGGCTGAGATCTTGCACCAGAAACCAAAACCCTGATTCTGCTGCCGCCGCACTACGGCGGCAGCAGAATCAGGGTTTTGGTTTTTCTTTAAGCAAGGTGCAAGATCTCAGAATACAAAAATTCAATAGAATGCTGTGTGTGGGCGCGCTTCGTATGTCCAACACAGCATTCTATTGAATTGCCGGAGTAATAACTACGGGAACAGCCACGACGGATCTTTAGACACCAGACGCACCAGCCAGAGCACAAACAAATGCAGCGGGTAGAACAGATAGAACCAGCGTGCTTTTGCTCCCTGTTGATGATTGGCTGAACGCAGAATGAGCGGCGAGAAAATGGCAAAAAGTTGGAAACTGGCAAATCCCGGATTCAGCAGGAAAAGACTGAGGTGGAGACCAATCCAGCCCGACCACCAGACCAGGGTATCGTGCAGCGTGCGCAGGAGGGCGATCGCCACCAGTCCATAGGCACCATATTCAAAGTCGAGACGTTGGGCGATGATTGCGCCTATCAGCCAGCTCAGCAGTTGCCATCGAGGAAATAGGCGGACTAATCGGAGACAGAGCAACCCCAGTAGCAGCGTGAATAAAATATTTAAACGGGTAGCATTAAAGAGAATCTGAAAGATTGGCTGAGAAATTATTCCAAGTAAAAGTAATCGCAGACAGTACTGACCAAAGTTGCGAGTATATTTCTCTCCCTCAATCAGCAAGAGAATAAAGATTGGAAAACTGAACCGACCCAGGATGCGAAGTACAACTAATCCAGGAAAAAATACGACACCGATATGATCCACCAGCATCAAAGTTGCAGCTAAGAGTTTGAGATGATAGTTGTTCAACTGTAGGTCTCAATTTACAGAAAATGCCTGTACCGCTGGCTGAGAGAAGTCGAAGCCAGGGGTAGAGTCTTTAATTGTTACACCCGAGTAGAAAGCAGGGCGTTGCTTAATCCAGATATGATTTTTTGATTGTGTGGCGCACGGAGCGCGCCACACAATCAAAAAATCATATTTCAAATCAGCAACGCCGAAAGCAGAAGCTCTCTGGGGGGCATTCCATGCAGAGCCTGGAAGGGGACTGGGAGGCAATCACGAGTTTAGCCGCCCGATCAAATGATCGCCCACCCGCAGCGCATTGGCAATTACTGTCAAACCAGGGCTGACGCTGGCATTGGCTGGGAAGAAACTGCTGTCTACCACGTACAGGTTATCTACATCGTGGGCGCGGCAGTTGCGATCGAGAACGGAACTGGCCGGGTCTTCACCAAACCGACAGGTGCCGCACTGGTGAGCTACCACCTGAATCGGCATATCGCTGCGGGGGTGGGCGGTGCGGTTAAATCCGGAGGGCCAGTTTGTCTCTACCTCCTTCAGCACATCGACCCAGCGATACACCAGACGATCGTGCGCCTCCACGTTACTGGGTTGATAGCTCAGTCGCAGTTTCTCACCGACAAAGTGAACGCGGTTATTGGGATTGGGCAAATCAGCGGTTTGTAGCCACCAGCCGAGCGATCGCGTTGCCAGTTGCCGCAGTCCAAAGTTGGGCATTACCCGTGATAGGGCTGAGAGGATCGGGGGCGCTTCTGAGAAGATCACGTCCTGCAAAATGCCGCCGGAGTTCTGGACATGACCCATCGGATACTTGAAATCTTTATCGCCCCAGTAGAAATCGTTGACGCCAACAGTTCTGGGGAAGAAACCGGAGTTGGTTGCCGTGGTCAGTTGCACCACCACCGACAGCAGTTGCTTCATCAGGTTTCGTCCCACCTGGTCAGAGCGGTTGGCGATGCCGTGGGGATGCTTCTCGTTGGCAGATTTCAGGAGCAGCGCTGCCGAATTAACCGCGCCGCAGGACAGCACCACAAGGTCGCCCATGAACAGATAGGTTTCCCCATCAATCATGGCTTGAACTGCTTTGATCTCAGAGCCAGAGGGGTTCGTGTGCAGACACACCACCTCTGACATGATTTTCAGTGTGACGTTTCCAGATTTCAACGCTGGAGAGACCCCTGTGTCCTCTGAGTCGGTTCTGCCCTGATCGCCCAGTCCCAGTGGTAGATAGGCGGGGTGCAAATCCTGCCTGGAGAGCACATCAACAATTGGCTGAATATGTTGCTCGTGGGTAACTTCAGGAAACGGATAAAGCTGGCTGTGATCGGGTTCCGTGGGGTCTTCACCGATTTTTCCGTGAACCTGATAAAGCTGTTCCGCTTCAGAGTAGTAGGGTTCAAAATCGCGGTATTTCAGCGGCCATTCCGGCGACAGTCCGTCCTGATACTGCACCGCTTCAAAGTCGCGCTCCCGCATCCGCATCAGAACGCCATACCAGATTTTGGTATTGCCCCCGACGCAGTAGTTGGTCTGCGGATAGAATGGCTCCCCTGCGCTGTCCTGCCAGGACTCTGGGGCGTGAAACTGCTCCTTCTTAAACACTTCCGTGTCTTCTAATTCAGAGCTTTCCCGCGTCGGAAATTTACCCCGCTCTAATGCGAGAATTCTTTTCCCTGTTGGTGCCAGCTTCCGCACCAGCGTGCCGCCACCCGCACCTGTACCAATAATAATGATGTCGTAATGCTGGTCGTCAACAATCATACGAGAGGCTCCTACCCAATACTCTGAAATATCTGTAGGGTGGGCATCTTGCCCGCCCTGTTGACAGGGTTGACATCTTTTTTAACCGATAATATGAACACTATTGCCACACGTAAATTAGGACATAAAGAATAATCCAGATTACATCGACAAAATGCCAAAATAGAGACGTTGCTTCTACGCCAAAGTAACCGTTCTCGTAATTTCCTGGAATCAGCGATCGCCCCAGCATCAACCCTTGAAGCAGAATCCCTGTGAGAACGTGTAGTCCATGAAATCCGGTGAGGAGGTAGAACATACCACCGAACACGCCATCACCAAACCCAAACGGTAGACTGCTCCACTCCACCGCCTGCCCATACAGGAAGTACGCCCCCATTCCCATCGTTACCAGCAGGAATAGGCGAAATCCCCACAGCTTTTTGTCGTGCAGGTAGCGCTCTGCTACATAAATCACAAAACTACTCGACACCAGCACAATGGTGTTGATTCGGGGCGCATCTGTTTCTAACCTGGTGACTCCGGGGGGATACCATGCGGCAGTGTGGGTCTTGAAAATCGCATAACTCACAAAAAAACTGATGAAGATGACGCTCTCCGACAGCAGAAACACAATGAAACCGAATTTGCTATTCCCGGCTTCGTCGTGTTCCTGCGCGTGCCGGACATTAGCTTCGATGGTCTGTGCAATTGCTCTTTCTGCCGTCATTGTTCTTCACCTGCTGGGTTCTATTTGCTGTGGGGTAAATACTGTCTATCTGCAAAAGTTTTGCCTCCTGTGGGGTGGGCATTTTGTCTGCTCAGTGAAGCATGCGGGCAAGATGTCCACCCCACAGGAGGCTAATCATTTTCTTTCTACGAAGATGGGGAAGCAGTTGAAATCTCCTGCGTCTCCTCCGGGTCGGGGCCACTCTCCACCAGGGGTTGATGCCTGCCGTAGCCATAGGGGCCTGCGATCACCACGGGAATTTTTTCAAAGTTCTCAACCGGGGGCGGCGAGGTAGTCAGCCACTCCAGGCCATAGGCTCGCCAGGGGTTATTTCCAGCGCGATCGCCGCGAATCCAGGCACTCACCATGTTGAGAATAAACGGCAGCGTAGACATCCCCAGCAGGAAGCCCCCCAGACTGGCGATCACGTTCCAGTAGGCAAACTCCGGGTCGTAGGACGCTACTCGGCGCGGCATCCCCATCAGTCCCAGCGGGTGCATCGGCAGGAAAATCATCGCCGTGCCAATGTAGGTGAGGGCGAAATGCAGTTTGCCCAGTCCCTCGTAATACATCCGTCCGGTCATCTTGGGGAACCAGTGATAGATAGCCGCGAAGATACCCATGACGATCGCCCCATACAGCACATAGTGGAAATGACCGACGACGAAATAGGTATTGTGAACGTGAATATTGATCGGCACAGAACCCAGAAAGATCCCGGTGATGCCCGCAAACACCCAGTTACTGATGCCACCCAGGGCAAATAGCATCGGAGTTGTGAACCGAATTTTGCCGCCCCAAACCGTTGCTACCCAGCCAAACACCTTGATACCAGAGGGAACGGCCACCAGCATCGTCGTCACCATGAAGAAAATCCGCATCCATGGTGGTGTTGCACTGGCGTACATATGATGCACCCACACGATACCGCTGATGACGGTAATCAGAATGGAGGATACGGCGATCACCCGATAGCCAAACAATGGCTTGCGGGCGTGGACGGGCAAAACCTCCGAGAACGTGCCAAACACCGGTAGCACCATCACGTACACGGCAGGATGGGAATAGAACCAGAAAAAGTGCTGATAAACGATTGGATTACCACCGCGCTCCGGAGTGAAAAAGCTGGTTCCTGCTGTTAAATCCAGCAGCAGCATGACTGCTCCTCCCGTGAGAGCGGGCAACCCATACAGTTGGATCAACTGGGCTGCCAGTACCGACCACACAAAAGCAGGTGTTCTAAACCAGGTCATCCCCGGTGCCCGCATTCTCACAATGGTGGTGACAAAGTTCACCGCCCCCAGGATGGAGGACACCCCTGAGATCGCCACCGCCAGAATCCACAGCACCTGGCCGTTAATCAGGTTCCCCGTTGGGTTTTGCAGGCTTACGGGAGGGTAAGCCCACCAGCCCGACTGAGATGGCCCACCGGGAATCAGAAAACTGGATAGCATCAGAATTCCGGCGATCGGGATCATCCAAAACGAAATCGCATTCAGCCGGGGAAACGCCATATCCCGCGCCCCGATCATCAGCGGCACCAGATAGTTGCCTAGCCCCACCAGTACCGGAAACGTCCAGAAGAACAGCATAATCGAGCCGTGCATCGTGAACAGGGCGTTATAAACGGTGCGATCGACCAGATCGGCTTCGGGGGTAATCAGCTCACCCCGCATAATCATGGCAAACGTCCCACCCACCAGATAGAAGAAGAATGAGGTGACAATGTACTGAATGCCGATGACCTTGTGGTCAGTGCTGAAGGTGAAGAATCGCTTCCAGTTATCGGGCGCACCAGGATAGGGTTGGGCGCGAACGACGTCTGGAGCGGGGATGGAAATGTTAGCCATAATTTACTCAGGTGACGGGTAGGCGCTGGAAAAGCAACTTCTTGGAAGGGGACACTATCGACCATTGACATCCCTGGTAATCCGACTTTTGGGGATGTGAGGCGGCGCATAGTTCACCACCGGAGGCGGCGCAGGAGGAATCGTATCCCATCCCCGCACGATGGTTTTCCCGTTAGTTCTACCGTTCTGGGACTGACCACGCTGATACTCATCCACCGCAGGGTTATAAGCAACGGTGGGCGGTTGAGCGGCGGCGGCCAACCATTGCTCGTAGTCATCGGTCGTCTGCACGACAACATCCGTCTGGTTGGCCGCAAAGTAAGTGCCACTGTACATGGAGTCCCGCAAGCGATAAGTACCCGTTTTGACGGGGGTCAGTTCGAGCTGAATTGTTTCGTTGGGAACCGCGTACTGGCTGAGCCGGAAGGCAGGGATATAGAAGCCGTGCAGTACGTCCTCCGATCGCAGCGTAAAGCGTACTCGCCGACCGACGGGGAGGTGCAGTTCGGTGCTGGTAATGTTTCTGTTTGGGTAGTGGAAGATCCAGGCCCACTGTCTTGCAGTGACATCAATCTCCTCAATCGGAGCCGTCTCCACTGCTTGCTGAATCTCCTGCTGCGGCGTGCTGTCGAAGGGCGCCGCATACACGGGCTGCGCCAGTTGCGGCAGATGCAGATGCACCAGTTCCATCGGCCCGCGAATCGACATTTTGTCATAGGTGCGATAGCTGATGACGGCAAGCATCAATACCAGCGCCAGGGGGGTTGCCGTCCAGAGAATTTCCAGCAGTGTACTCCCTTCGATGTCTGGGCCGTCGCTCAGGTCGTACTTGCTGGCTCGATGGAAGACCATCGAGTAGAGAAATGGTCCCATGACGCCCAGATAAATCGCTGTTCCCAACCCCGTGAACAGGCTGAACAGATCGTTGTACAGCTTCGCTTCAGCCGAGGCGATCGGTGGAAACCAGCGATAGGACATCTTTGCCATCCAGAAGCTAATCAAGATGACGAAGATGGCGTAGATACTGAGGATGGCAATAGCGCGGAATTTCATAGGAGGCGATCGCAAAAAAGAATCTCAAAGTTGGCTCATTAGTGGCTTATTAGTGGCTCACAACTGGTTGGGGTCTTGCCCCAGGTAAAGCATCTGGTCGGCGGTGACGTGAACACCAAACTCCCCACCCAGGTGGGCACCCAGTGTCCCCTGCAAAAACATCAGGCCAAAGATAAACAGGCCCGCCAGCAGATAGCTCCACTGCACCTGACGCGCCATCTCTCTGCGCCAGCGGAAACGCTGAAAACCACGCCACACAGTCATCCCTACAATCAAGGTGAGAATGGCGATTCCCCCAACGCCGTGTATCACCATCGTCTGCCATGCGTGCAGTCCCCAGGCGCTGGTAACATCCGCCAATGGCGCTGCCAGCGAGATCTCAAAATAGCCCGCCGCTACTGTAAAGAAGGTGATAATCGCCGCCGCCAGCAGGTTGTACCAGCCCACGTCAAACAGCGCCGAGCGGGTAACGGGGATGGCCAGGAAGTTGAACACGGATTTCTCGACCGGGAATAGGGCGGCCACGATATCGAAAGCGATCGCCGCAATGAACAGTCCCAGGGTCAGATGTACCAGAGCAGGATGAATCGGAATTGGGTAGGGAAGGCCATTGACACCGAGCGTGGCACCCACCTGTTCCAGCAAATCGGGGTTCATGACAGCCCTCCTTCACGGATCGCATCGACAACGGGAATACTGTGCAGCCCATAAACCCACACCAGCAGCGTCCCCAGGTAGGACTGCCACAGGACTAATCCCAGCAACAACACACTGACCAGCAAATAGCCTTTTGAGAGTTGCTGCTGCTGACGCGATCGAATCACGTAGCGCCACCCGGTAACCCCCGCCACTAAGCCCGCCAGTGACCAACCAATCAGGGAATGCTGGTTCAGCGTGTCTGCAGCAGCAGCATAGGGTTCTGCCAGCCCCGCTTCAATCTGGCCAAAGATAACCGCGATAAAGATAGAAACAGTGGCAAATACCAGGTTCCACCAACTCACCTCATACAGACGGGGACTTTTCGTGAAGTATCCAATCAAATCGAAAACGACCGCAATCAGAATCATTGCGATGACGAAGTGAATCACAATAGGGTGAATTGTGTCTGGATAGGGAAGATTATGTTCGTTGAGTGGTGGAAGATATTTAAACACAGGATGTTAATTACATATAGAAGTTCTTAGTGGAGAGATGACTGAGCTATTCGAATATCCTTTGAGGATTGATATGTGTTACGGCGATCGCCCAACACAGCCTACTGATTCGACACAGCTAAGTTAGTGCAATAAGAGTCGCTATGATCGGCGGCATGGGCACTGTCTGCCACACATTTCATGGAATCTCCAGAGAAAACCTTACGCGCTCCCTGGAAGTTCCTCGCCTTTTGAAGTGGTGGAGATTTGTTTGGATACAGTGCTTTTCAAGTGCGTATGGTAAAAAATTTTTGTTGAGAGCCGCATGGAGCGCGGCTCTCAACAAAAACTTTGTTTTTCTCTCAGCGCAAAGCGCTGTAAGTCCTTTGGCAGATTCCGTATATACGTTAGGCGTTAGCCGTAACGCATCGCTCACCCCCTAAAACCACAACCTACTTTGGAGGGTAACTGTAATTCCCGTGACACAAAATCTGTCGCAGGAGATAGAAGATGCTGGAGTGGCGATTACCACTGCGGAAACCTGCGAAGCAAACGCCTGCCCCACCGTTCGTTAGTAAAGTCATCAGTCAATAATAGAAAAGGCTCAAATCCACTGAGCCATTACCCACTCCAATCCCCATGTCTATGCCCGTCCTCCAAGCCTTCCGCGCCGCTCTCCTGGATTTCGTCGAAGACCCCTTCTATGTTTCCTACGCCGAGAGCGTGCGCTACTTCCCCGATGGCCTGCTGCTGCTGGAGGACGGCCTTGTTAAAGCAGTGGGAGATTATGATACGCTCAGCGCCCAGTACCCCGCAGTGCCCATCACCGACTATTCAGGGAAACTGATCGTTCCGGGGTTCATCGATCTGCACGTTCATTTCCCCCAAATCGGGATGATCGCTGCCTTCGGCGAACAACTGCTGGAGTGGCTGGAACAATACACCTTCCCCAGCGAACAAAAATTTCATAACAAAGCTTATGCCGACGAGGTAGCCGACATTTTCCTGGACGAACTCCTGCGCAACGGCACCACTACTGCCGTCACTCTGGCCGCTGTTTTTTCCGAATCTGTTGAAGCCCTGTTTGAAGCCTCTGAGCGACGCAGTATGCGGATGGTCGTCGGCAAGGTGATGATGGATCGCAATGCCCCCCCCTTGCTAACCGACACCGCCGAATCCTCCTATGTGGACAGCAAGGTACTAATCGAGAAATGGCACGGTCGAGGTCGATCGCTCTACGCCATTACTCCCCGGTTTGCCGCCACCTCCACCCCGGAGCAGCTCCAGTACGCCGGAAAGCTACTGAAGGAGTACCCCGGCACCTACCTCCACACTCACCTCTCGGAAAACATCAATGAGGTGGCCTGGGTGAAGGAGCTGTTCCCCGACTGCAAAGGCTATCTGGATGTCTACGACCAGGCCGGACTGGTGACCGAACGCTCCATCTTTGCCCACTGCATCCAGCTCACTGACGCCGAGTTTGACCGATTGACGGAGGCGGGATCGGCGATCGCCTTCTGCCCCACCTCCAACCTGTTCCTCGGCAGCGGCCTGTTCAAAATCGAGCGGGCCAAATCTGCTGATCGTCCCATCCCTGTAGGTCTGGCTACTGATGTGGGCGCGGGCACCACGTTCTCAATGCTGCAAACCGCCAATGAAGCCTACAAGGTGGCCCAACTCCGCCATCAGGTGATCTCCCCCTTCCAGATGCTTTTCCTGGCAACGCTGGGGGGAGCCAGAGCACTCCACCTCCAGGACAAACTGGGGAACTTGGAACCCGGCAAGGAGGCAGACTTTGTGGTGTTGAGCGATCGCGCTACTCCGCTGATGGCGTTCCGCAATCCTGCGACGGTGCCACAGACCCTGGAGGAGTTGGCCGATCGGGTGTTCAGCCTGATCATTATGGGGGGCGATCGGGCGATTCAGGCGACTTATATCATGGGACGGTTGGCTTACGAGCAGGGGGAATGACACGCCTCAGCCTACGACCCCAAACAAATCCCTAACCCGCGTGCGGTACGCACCAGCGTGCCATCAGGATCGACCGTGCTGTAATGGGCGATCGCCTGCTCAATTGGCACCGGGACAATCTGGCGGTTCTGCCAGGTCACCATGTGGTCATACTTGCCATCCGCGATCAGGTCTACGGCGGCAACGCCAAAGGCGTTGGCGGTCAGGCGATCAAGCGGTGAAGGGACGCCCCCCCGTTGCACATGGCCCAGCACCGTTACCCGTGTCTCTGCCCCACTGCACAGGTGAACTTTCTCTGCCAGATATTGTCCAATACCGCCGTACCGGGACTCTCCAAAGCTGTGAACGCTGGTCACAGGTAGCCCATCCTCAGTTTTCACTGCCTCTGAGACGATCATGATGGAGAAATTTAGCCCCAGACGCTGCCGCTGCTGGATTTTCTCGCAGATCTTCTCCAGGCTGTAGGGAATTTCGGGGATCAAAATAATGTCTGCACCGCCCGCGATGCCCGCGCTGATGGCGATATGTCCGGCATCCCGGCCCATGACCTCCAGAATCATCATGCGGGAGTGACTGGCGGCGGTAAAGTGGAGGCGGTCGAGCGCCTCTGTTGCAATGTTGACCGCTGTATCAAAGCCGATTGACCGCTCAGTAATCCCCAGGTCGTTGTCAATTGTTTTGGGAATGCCCACCAGATTGAGTTCCCCCTGCACCGCCAGTCGCCTCAGGATGGCCATACTGCCGTCGCCGCCAATGCCAATCAGCGCATCCAGCCCCAGGTCATGGTAGCCCTGGATAATTTCCTCAGAGCGATCCTTTACCGTACCGTCGGGCATGGGGTAGGCGAAGGGATTGCCCTTATTGGTGGTGCCCAGGAAGGTGCCACCCACTGTCAAAATGGATTCAACCCGGTGCAGATCGAGCGGGATCACCTCCAACGGATTCTCCATGAGTCCCTGGGTCGCCCGACAAATGCCTATCACCTCCCACCCATAGGTGCCGATGGCTCGCATCACCACTGCCCGAATCACCGCATTGAGTCCCGCACAGTCCCCACCACTGGTCAGAATGCCGATCCGTTTAATTTCACTCATGAAAAGCGCCCCCGGACATCGTACTTTTTTCAAAATAAAGTGAGTTATGGGGGGAATCCAGGGAATTGCGTTAAGTCTTAAAGTTTAAGCATGGTTCAAGTTTTAGCAAAGATTTATCAAATTCGTAAAAGACGGCAGCAGCGGTTTGTCGTGGTAGGAGCGATCGCCATCACCCTCCTCCTGACCGCGGCCACTGTCCCGTTGGTGCCCTCCTCTGCTCCTCCGGTTACCCAACCTTCCCCCGCTGAACCTGCGGCCCTGATCTCAACGATCCCTGGCGACGGAACCCCCCTCCGCTCCCTGGCCCTCAGTCCTGCTAGTCAGCACATTGGAGCGATCACAGCCGACCAGCGTCCCAAAGTCTGGAATGCACAGGGGCAACTCATCCGCCTGCCCCGCTTGCAGCGGCAACGAAATATAACGGCGATCGCCTTCACCTCCAGTGGCCAGATCCTCACCGGAACCACCAGTGGTAGCGTCTTTTTGTGGACCCCCCAGGGAGAACCGTTCGCCCAACTCACCCTCCCTTTTCTAAAGGAAATTACTGCCCTCGCTGCTGATGGCCCTGCGATCGCTGCCGCCAGCGCAGACGGAGCCGTCAGCTTCTGGGATCAGCAGGGGAAACCACTAGGACAACTCTGGACGGAGAAGCAGGTTCGAGCGATTGCCCTGGCTCAAGACGGTCAGCAACTTACTGTCCAGACTCCGGAAACGCTGATTACCTACCGCTGGAATACAGACCGTGATCGCTGGGAATCTCAGTCTGAGCAAGCGCTCTCAAAACTGGAGGGCTATCGGTCTGGAACCGCGATCGCCCTGAACCCCAACGGCATCTCCGCCACAGCGACCAGAGACGGCCAGATTCTTCTGAACCGTCCGCAGGGACTCCCGAGTCACCCGAAATCTGCTCATCAGGCTGCTCTCCAGGTGGAGTTGCGAGTTCAGTTGGGCGATCGCCAGGTGCAGATCTACCAGAACCAGGAACTGCTTGAAACTTACCCGATCGCCGTTGGAAAAGAAGGCTGGGAGACACCAACGGGCACGTTTCGAGTGTTTGCCATGCGTAAAGACCCCGCCTGGACCCATCCGATCACCCGTGAGGTGGTGCCGCCGGGAGAAAACCCGCTGGGCGATCGCTGGATTGCCTTCTGGACCGATGGCGATCATCAGGTGGGCTTCCATGGTACGCAGGATGAGTCCTCGGTTGGTGCGTCCGTCTCGCATGGGTGTTTGAGAATGCGGAACCAGGATATTCGCAAACTGTATGAGTTGGTGAAACTGGGAACGATCGTCGTGGTTGAACCTTGATATCCTGTCTGCCTGGAAAACCCCTAATCAGAGGTGGGGGGGGGGGGGGGGGGGGGGGGCCCCGGGGGGGGGGGTGGGGGTATGTAGATTTGATGGTTTGTTGGGGCCTGCAG
>CAZVXA010000030.1:16218-27478 GCA_964630955.1 uncultured bacterium
TTTTTTTATCTTTCTTCGCTTGTCACCTTTAAACCCCCATAAGCGGGGGGGGGGGGGCCTGGGGCCCCCCCCCACCTCTGATTAGGGGTTTTAAACTTTCTCTGATAGGGTGAAAAGCCCTACTGATCGCGCAAATATTCCTCAAACTCCCTGAGAGCAACACTTGATCCTGCATTCCAGGCGCGTTCGACGTACTGAGGAATCAGTTGTTTGACCGCAATATCGGGGAAAGTCGGGCTGGTATTGCTTTCAACATAGTTCTGACCGTCGAACAGGTAAATCAAGAGGGATTGGCTGCGGTAGATCCAGAGTTCGGGGATGGCGATCGCCCAATAGTCTTGTGGATCAGAAAGAGAAGTTTTGTCTACCTCCAGTGCAAGATCAGGGGGCGGATCAACGCTCAAGTCGAGACGCTCCCTACCCAAAATTGCCTGACGATTCTGAATATAGAAACAAGCATCTGGCTCAAGCCCACCATATCCGGACCGCTTCAAAGTAATCGGGCTGAAACTCTCCCAATCCTTACCCTGGGACTTCAGAAGCGCTTTTACCAGGTCAGCGAGACTATCGGATCGTTTCCCATGACCGGGCAATGGAGCCATCAGACGAATTTCCTGCTTTTCTGCGTTGAAATAGACCTTCACTGCTGCCTTATCCTGACGGCTCTCCAGCAGTTCTTCATAATCCGCCCAGGTCTGATGTCGCAGCACCACTTCCCCTCCCGGAGGCAGGTCAATTCCTTCTCTCGTGATGGTGAAGTGCATAGGCTACGCAAAGAATCTAGGAGCGGAGTCGAAGAGAGCAGCGTAAGACGGTAAAAATCAAAGGCTGCCTCTAATGTCTGTCTATCTCATCCTCACCAAAGAGCAGTCGGCGCCGCAGTCGGCGCGATCGGTTGCTGGGTTGCTGTGGGTTGACCTCCAGGTTGGGCGGTTCCCTCAGATGGGCTGGCCTGCGGTTGCGTCGTCTCGTCTCCGGGCTGCTGGGCCTGAGCCACATTTTGCTGAGGAGAAGACTGACCCTGAGCGGAATTTGAATTAGCGGCAGGCGCGTTCAGCCCGATCGCCCCTGGCATGGCCTGACCTGCTGCTGAATTCTGTGCAGCGGCAGGCGCAGCGGGAGGATTGGTAGCAGAGGGTGCCGCTTGTTCCTGAGATGCGACGGGGCTATCGGGAACGGCTCCAGTTTGGAGTGGCTGTGCCTGAGTCGTTGCCGGACTGATCGCTGTCTCAGTTGGAGTGGGTTGCCCCTGCGCGGTTGCCGGACTTGCGGGGGCTGTACCCGTGGGAGCAGTGGCCTGTGGAGCCTGAGCTTCTCCTGTGGAAGAAGTGGCAGTTTGCGCCTGATCTGGCGGCTGGGTTCCGGGTAGGGGAACGGAGGGCAACGCCTGGGACTGTCCCTGAGTGGCGTTGGCGGAGGGTAGAGGCTGGCTGGAATTCGTCAGCCATTGCATTCCCATGTAGGTCAGACCACCCCCGACCAGTCCCACCAGAAACGCGGGAATCAGCCGACTCGCCCACTGTCCTGCGGTGGGGCGGGTGGAGTCTGGAGCGTCAGGATCGGGTCTTTGGGGTGGTTGCGTGTTCATGGGTGAATGTTCCTTTGGGGTATGAATCACCGGATGAGGGGCGATCGCCACAGCGATCACACCGTCGTGATGTCGGCCTCTTTCTCCTTCAGCAGGGCATCCAGCTTCGAGACGTACTTATCGGTCAGCTTCTGGATGCTGTCCTGCAAGTCTTTCGCCTGGTCTTCGGGCAGTTCGCCGTTCTTTTCCTGCTTGCGAATAGAGTCAACAGCGTCCCGCCGAATATTGCGCAGCGCTACTTTGCCTTCTTCCGCGTACTTGGAGGCGACTTTCACCAGTTCCTTACGGCGATCGCTCGTCAGTGGAGGAATGTTGAGGCGAATCACCGAGCCGTCGTTGTTGGGGTTGAGTCCGATGTCTGACATCTGGATGGCCTTCTCAACGATGTTCAGGCTGCTGCGATCGTAGGGCTGGATCAGGATAGTGGTGGAATCGGGAGTGCTGATCCCTGCCAGAGACTTGAGTGGCGTTGGGGAGCCGTAATAATCCACCGTCACCCGGTCTAGAATGGCCGCATTGGCGCGTCCAGTACGGATGGTATTGAATGACCGTTGAGTGGACTCAACGGTCTTCTGCATGTGACCTTCGATTTCAGCTAATTTCACATGAACCTCCCACGAGTGTTCCGATTGGCTCTCCCATCAGGGCGCGGTGGATGTTTCCTTTGACAGAAAGGTCAAACACCATAATGGGGATATTGTTATCTTTGCACAGGGCGATCGCGGTTCCATCCATCACCCGGAGGTCTTTCTCTAAAACATGCCCGTAAGTGAGGCTTTGGTAACGTTTCGCGTCAGGATTTGTGCGCGGGTCTGAATCATAAACGCCATCCACCTTCGTCGCCTTGAACACCACCTCGGCATTGATCTCAGCAGCTCTAAGCGCAGCAGTCGTGTCGGTGGTGAAGAAAGGATTCCCGGAACCCGCTCCAAAGATAACGACCCGCCCCTTCTCCAGGTGACGGATCGCCCGACGACGGATATAAGGTTCTGCCACTTCCTGCATCTCAATCGCCGTTTGTACTCGGGTCTGAACGCCTTTGCGTTCCAGAGAATCTTGTAGTGTCATGGCATTCATCACGGTGGCGATCATGCCGATATAATCCGCTGTCGCCCGATCCATTCCCGCCGCCGCCCCTTTAATTCCTCGGAAAATATTTCCGCCACCAACCACAACGGCTATTTCCACGCCCATGCGCACCGTGTCTGCAATCTCCTCGCAGATATAGTCCACGACATCGGGATTGATGCCGTAATCCATCTCACCCATCAGGGCCTCACCGCTCAGCTTTAGCAAAACGCGCTTGTACGTACTTCCCATAAATGTGACAATTCTCTGAACTGAAAGATTTCCCACTCAAGATAGCAGCAGAACCGTTGCGCAGCATCAGCCCAATTCCCGAACCGCATCTGGCTGATGCGATTGGTGTGGCTATTTTTGGCCGTTTGCAACGTTTGCGTTACATCTCCCCAAAAGGGGGAGAGCCACCCCTTGAGTGGTTGGAGATATCTCCACCCTATATCCTTCACTCCTATTCTCTCCATTTCAGGGAACAACCGATCGTGGATGTGCTGGTCAGTGTTACCGGATGACTGGCCAGGAGTTGGGCGATCGCCTCCCTGAAATACGACTGCCCGATAGATGCCGGATTCTGGGGACTATCGTCGATTGCCCCGCCGTACCGAATAATCCCCGTCTGGTCAAGCAAAAATGCCTCTGGCGTCCGCGATGCCCCAAAACTGGTCGCCACATCCTGCGTTACGTCCCGCAGGTAGGGAAAATTCAGTTGATGCTGAGCGGCAAAGGCTTTCATGTTCTCGAAGCTGTCTTCCGGGTACTGGTGATCATCGTTGGGGTTAATCCCCACCAGGGTCACCCCCAACGGCACAAATTCGTCCTGAAGCTGCTTTAGCCGCTCCAGATAAAGCTGGACATAAGGGCAGTGGTTACACATGAAAACCACCCCTACTGCCTTGAACCGCTGCAAATACT
This sequence comes from uncultured bacterium, assembly GCA_964630955.1. Classification (GTDB taxonomy): domain Bacteria; phylum Cyanobacteriota; class Cyanobacteriia; order Elainellales; family Elainellaceae; genus CAZVXA01. The sequence continues at coordinate 19,799 of CAZVXA010000030.1, forward strand.
GCCGCAGATGGTGAACGGCACCATCTGTGCCGGGAAGCTCAAAGTCAGGGGCATAGCTGCCAATGGAAGTCAATGTTTCCATAGGAGGTCGATGCAGGTAGAGGACGTTGACATCCTCCCCACCCTGTAGAGGGATGGGGATTCCTAAACCTCACGATTCAGGTTTCTGCTTCATCCACGTTTGCGTACACAGTCAAGCCATGTTCCCGTCTTACATCGTGTCCACAGACTTTCATTCCCATTTCAGAGAACCCGATCCCGTGTGTCCCACGGTACGGAGAGAAGAATCTCAGTGCTTGTTGCTTAGCGTTTTTACCTTGCCAAGCATTCCTGGCAAGAACCCCCTAACCCTAGTTTTCAAGGTGCTTCGAGATGTCTTGGTTTTTGCCATCTCTGATCTCTGATTTTACATTGGTACGATTGTATTTGGCAATTAAGGGACATCGAGACCCTCAATAGCCGCTCTTATCCCTCCCCATCCGCCTCTGCGGTGGGGAGGGATAGGAGATTTAGATGATTCAGGGAGCGAAGCCACTATGAGTGTATAGCAGGATGGGTAGGAGGGTGGATGGGTGGATGAGTGAAAACCACTATTCCCGTCTTCTCTCCCTCCTGTGATCCCATCATCCCCCGTCTCACTTCCCTCCCGCGATCTCATCCCCTCATCCACCCATCCACTCATCCACCACCACCACCTTCCGTCTGAACTGCCTGGGGAAATATCGTTTCAAGAAAATTTGGCTACAGTTAAAGGCCAGCAGCACGTCGTACAGCTTTTCCCGACGCACCTTCTGAATCAGGCTCTTGACCAATTTGACCTGCTCCGATTTACTCGATTCCGTGCGGGCTTTGGTCAGTTTTTCCTCAAAGTTTTCGACGGGTCTGAGGGAGAAGGAGGTCTCGCGGGCGAAGTAGTTTTCCAGATACTGGAAGCCATCTCTGAGGTCGGCGCTATCGGTCAGGGCATCTTCTGCTGCTGCCCAGAATTCCAGCGCCCGATCGCCCTGCTCACTATCTCGAATCAGGTTGTAGACTCGCTGCACGAACAGGTCATAGATCGGCTTGATGCTGTAGGTACGGGAGCCAATCGGAATGCTGGCATTCAGCAGGGTTGTAAAGCCAATACCAAAGCCGATCGCCTCCAGCACCAGCCGCGTGTTAATTGCTGCTGACAAGGGAGAGAACATTGCGGCATACAGCACCGACGGGAACAGAAACTGGAGGCCGAACCAGAGCCACACGCCCGGGCTTTTAAACGGCTCAAAAAAAGGGAGAATTCGGCAACGTTCGACTAGCTCCTCTGAAGCAACGAAGACGTTGATGGTACCGGGAATAATGGCGATCGCCGCTCGCACAAACCAATCGGTGAATCCATACACTAGACTGCGCCCTCTTCCTACCGTTTTACGACGAGGGGATGCAGATAAAAGTGCCCTTTGGCTGTCAGGTTAAACGCGTGCTGGTTGCCGACTTCACGGGGTTCATCCTGGTTTCCGATGAATGACAGTAGGCGGTGCAGCGGGGTGCGTTTAGTCGTATCAATGTAGCCTTTTTTCCAAAGCTCCTGCACAATGGCACGGGTCTGATCACTCGGTAAATTGACAACGTAGGCCAGGTCTTCCACGGTCAAAAGCTGCCGCTCCAGCACTTTCAGAATATTGGTGGCCTGCTGGTCAAGGATGGCAATCTCCTGCTGAAGCGCCGTTAGATAAGGCTGCGGCAAAGTCTGACGCAGTGTGATATCTGCCGGATCATCGAGCTGAAGAACCTCTTCCTCCACCACAGTTTTTGGGTCATATGACACCAGAATCTCAGCTACCACCTTTTGCCAGTTCGCCTCAGGGGAACTGTTTGTCACCTGAGCGATCGCCTGTTCATGCGCCTGATACCGCTGTTCCAGGTGCTGATATGCCTGCTCATACGGCTCCTTCAGACAACCGTGCTGCTGCACAAACTCACGGATTTGCTGGGCGACGTTGGGCTGGTGGCGGGCGATCGCCCGTCCCATCTGGTACACCGAGTCCATTAAGTCCTGGGGCAGTGCCAGGTTCAGGTGCAGCCGCGCCAGCGAGAAAGCCTGAAGCGTCAGGGCATCAAGCAAGTTCATATAAGAATGGGATAGCGGGGAGGATTCCGATAGTTCAGAACTCTATTCTATGTGTTCCGGCTAAACCGTGCATCCTCTTGTGGAGGGGGTAAACCGAATTCGGTTGATCAGGTGGTCACGATGATGTCTGCTGCGGTAATCAGGGGTGATCGCCTCAGTGTTGCAATCGCAATTTGTCCCATCCGTCCACTGCCATCGGGGTCAAAGAACAGCGTTCCAGAGCCACGATTGTAGATGAATCGATCGTTGGCAGTCAGGGCACGGGTGCCATAGACGAGACGGTTGCGGGCGATCGCGCCTGGGGCAATGCTGCGGGCGTAGCCGCTGTTCGAGAACAGGATTGTGTCATCAGCCGGGTTAAAGTCCACCAGCGTGTCGTTGCCCGCGCCGGGAGCGGCTGAGATCATGAACCGATCGCGGCCCGCACCACCCGTCAGCATATCGGTACCCATACCGCCATTCAGCCAGTCGTCACCACTGCCACCCAGAAGCTGGTCGTTGCCCTCCATGCCTCTCAGATGATCATTTCCCAGGCCACCAATCAGCATATTGTTGAATCGGTTTCCCGTGATCAGGTTGTTCAGATTGTTACCGGTGCCGTTGGTAGCGAAGCCAGTCAGGGTAAGGTTCTCCACATTGTTGGCCAGGACGGTATTGATGGAAGCCAGAACGGTGTCAGTGCCACCATTGAAACCTTCGACAATGCGATCGCCAGCATCCGTCACTTGATAAATATCATTGCCACTGCCGCCGATCATCAGGTCGTTTCCGGCTCCACCCTGTAGCGTGTCATTTCCGGCATTGCCCGTCAGTACATCATCGCCACCGCCGCCCAGCAAAATATCGTTGCCTGCACCACCGATGAAATGGTCAGCGTTGTTACCACCGCTCATCCGGACACCACTCTGGAGGCGACTGAAGTCGAAGCGCTCAAAGTTGGCCACGATTGTATTGGGGTCAATCCCGGAGATCTGGTTGATGTTGGCGGTGTTGACCTCCACAGCGGTGGTGCCGTCCAGCAGGAAAAAGGTGTCGAAGCCTGCGCCGCCGTCGATGCGATCGCTTTGTTGCAGACCCGCCACCGTTGCGGAGACCACATCATTACCGCCTTTTCCAGAGATCACGTCACTGCGGAGTGTCGTAAAGAGGAAAGCGTCATCGCCTTCCGTCGTGTCCGCCATCAGGGTAGTGTCAAAGGAAAGAGTCGTGCGGGCAACGGGGCTGCTGTTTCTGCCATCATTGGCGATAAACAGGATAGTGCGGGGTTGGATATTGGGGATGAGCGCCAGGTTGCGGTACACCACACTACGGAATACCCGCAGGTAGGTCGCCAGCGAGGCAGATCCAGAAAGGCTCAGCACCCCAGGTTCCCGGTTGTATTCTGCCAGCAGTCCGGTGCCCGCCGTGTCCACCTGGAGAATCTCAACCTGGGGACCATTCAACAGATTGGAAATGACAATCAAACCGGAGGCCAGATTGGGGCTGTCGCTGTCGGTGAGGGTGGCGCTGCTGCTCACCAGTCCTGTTGAGAAGCCCAGCAGGCCGGAAGCTGCGAAGTCAATTCCAGCGGCGGGTCCATTCAGATCCAGAGCGGGGACTGAGGGAGAGTTGGGGGTAATGGCCGCTGCTTCTACCAGATCCAGGATGTCTACCGTCAGCGTTTGCTCCGTCAATAGGCCACCCCTGTCAGTACTGCGAACCTGGATGTTGTACCTCGGTTTTGCCTCAAAATCAGGGGACATCGCCAGCCGCAACTGGTTGCCCACGATGGTAAATGCTGCATTATCTGGATCGTCACCCACGAGGCTGTAGGTAAAGCTGTCGCCCAAGTCAGGGTCAACCGTCGATAATATGCCAACGACGCTGCCGATTGGAGAATTTTCGGCAATGCTGTTGCCGTTCAAGCGCACATCAGTCGGTGCTTCGTTGACATCAATCACGTTGAATGTGAAAGACTTCTCGAAGAATTGTCTGCCCCGGTCGGTACTCCGCACCCGGATGCTGTAAGTGGTTTTCGTCTCGTAGTCGGGTACCTGCTTGATCTGAATCCGATTGTCAACGATCTCAAAATCGGCATTGTCGGTATCTCCAGGGCCAGCCACCAGGGTGTAAGTGAATGCCTCGTCAGGGTCAATATCGACCGTGTTGAGGGTGGCGATCGGAGTATTGGCCAGCAGGTTCTCTGCGATCGCCCGATTGCTGATGGTGATATTGGTGGGGGCACTGCCAACAATTAACCCAATGTTGAAATCCTGCTCGTAGAACAAGCCTCCCCGGTCAGTGACCCGGATGCGGATGTTGTAGCTGGATTTGATGTGCGGATCAGTCAGGGGCGCTACCAACCGCAGGTCGTTGTTGACGATGGTAAAGGTGGCGTTGTCGGGCACGCCGGACACTAGCGAGTAGGTGAAGGTATCGCCCTGATCCGGATCGATTGCGCTCAACACACCCACGCTATCTCCCGGCAACAGGCTTGAAGAAATGCTGGTATTGCTGAGGTTCAGCCCCGTTGGTGCGTCGTTGACATCGGCAATGATTAGTCGAAAATCATCGGAGATGGACTTGCCCGTGCGATCGCTCACAGTCACGCGAATATCAAGACTGCCTACGTCGGCATTGAGCGGTGTGCCGCTGAAGGTGCGGGTGGCGGCATCAAAGGTCAACCAGGTGGGAAGCGGCCTGCCATTGGTTTGCCCAACCTGATAGGAGAGGATGTCGCCTGCGTCAGCGTCGATGAAAGCGGTGTCTGGAATGGTAAACGTATATGGGCTGTCCTGGTTGATGGTCTGGTCAGCCAGGGGAACAGCCAGCACGGGGGCAGTGTCTGAGGGGGCGATCGCCAGTTGGAACACCGTTTCCGCAGCGGCATTTCCAGTGTCAGTAGCGATGACTTTCAGTCGCAGAGTGGCCACATCGTTGCGACCGGGGGTGCCGGAGAAATGACCTGTGCTGGCATCAAAGGATAGCCAACCGGGCAGGGGTGAATTGTCCTCCAGGCGAGCGGTGTAGGTGAGGCGATCACCCACATCGATATCCTCAAAAGTATTGGCCGGAATCGTGAAGTTAAAGGCACTGCCCTGGAGGGCTGACTGATTGCTGATCAGGGTGCGGACAGTGGGCGCGTCGTTAGTGTTGGCGATCGTGATGCCGAAGGTGTTTTCCGCGAACAGACCAGCGCCATCTGTGGCGGTGACTCTAATGCTGATACTGCCCACATCGCTGTTCGCAGGCAGGCCACTGAAGGTGCGCGTGGCCGCGTTGAAGCTGAGCCAGGAGGGGAGAGGAGCACCTGTAGAGAGTGCTGCCGTGTAGGTCAGCGGGTCGCTGTCGGGGTCGATGAAAGCGTCAGCGGGGATCTGGAAGCTGAAGGGGGCATCTTCGTTGGCGGTCTGAGCAGCGATTGGGTTGGCCACCGTGGGCGCGCCATTCACCCGGTTTACCGTCAGATTGAAATCATTGAACGCTGTGGCCTGCCCATCGCTGGCGGTGAGGCGCACGGTGACGGTGCCCACATCGCTGTTGGTGGGGGTACCGCTGAAGGTACGGGTGACGGGACTAAAGATAAGCCACGCAGGGAGTTCAGCCCCATTGCTGAGGCGGGCGCTGTAGGTGAGGATATCCCCGACATCAATATCAGTGAAGGTGTTCGCAGCAAACTGGAAGCTATAGGCTTGATTTTGGGGAGTACTCTGATTGGCGATCGGGCTTGTTACTGTTGGGGCATCGTTGACATTGGCGATCGCAATCTGGAAGGTTGTTTCACCTGACAGGTTGCCACCATCTCTGGCAGTCACCTTGACACTGATCGTGCCGACATCGTTGTTGGTGGGGGTGCCGCTGAAGGAGCGGGTCGTCCCATTGAAGCTGAGCCAGGAGGGGAGCGCCTGGTTGTTGGCCAGGGTGGCGCTGTAGGTGATGGGGTCGCCGTCCGGGTCGTTGAAGGTGGTGTCAGGGAACTGGAAGCTGAAGAGGGTGTCTTCAGTGGCGGACTGGTTGACGATCGGGGTGACCAGCGCTGGTGCGTCGTTGACGTTATCGACCCTCAAGGTAAAATCGCTGAACGCTGAGGCCGAGCCACTATCGGTCGCAGTAACCCGCACGGTAATCGTGCCCACATCAAGACTACCGGGGGTGCCTGTGAAGGTGCGGGTGCCGGGATCAAATATCAGCCATGCGGGTAAGGGATCACCATTGCTAAGAGTGGCGGTGTAGTTAAGGGTGTCCCCCGCATCGATGTCATTGAAAGTGCTGGCGGCAAACTGGAAGTTCAGCGGGCGGTCTTGCTGGACGGTCTGATTAGGAATCGGGTTGTCCAGGGTGGGAGCGTCGTTGGTGTTGTTGACGGTGAGTTGGAAGTCGTCAAACACAAAGGCATTGCGGCGGTCGGTGGCAGTTACTCGTACCGAGAGCACGCCGACGTTCGCATTCAGGGGAGTGCCGCTAAAAGTGCGAGTGCTGGCATCGAAGCTGAGCCAGGAGGGGAGTGCTGCCCCACTGCTGAGGCTGGCGGTGTAGCTTAGCGAGTCCCCCACATCAGGATCGTTGAATGCGTTGGCGGGAACCGCAAAACTGAAAGCTGTATCTTCTGTTGCAGTCTGGTCAGCGATCGCATTCGCTACCGTCGGCGGTGTGTTGTTATCGGTGATTGTTAGCTGGAAGGTACTCGCAACTGATGCATTTGACGGATCCGTAGCAGTGACCCGGACATCAATCTGTCCGACATCCCCAGCCGTCGGGGTACCGCTGAAGGTGCGAGTGTTGGCATCGAAGTTGAGCCAGTTCGGGAGGGGGTTGCCGTTGCCCAGGCTGGCAGTATACACAAGTGCCGCCTGATCGCCCACATCCACATCGTCAAAGGTATCGCCTGAAACTGTGAAATTAAAGGCAGTGTTTTCTCTGGCGTTCTGGTTGGCGATCGCATTGACCAGCGTCGGTGCATCGTTGGTGTTGGCGATCGCAATTTGAAACACGTCTTCGGCGGTCAGATTGCCCCGGTCACTGGCGATCACCCTGACGTTGAGGGTGCCGACATCGGCGTTTTGAGGGGTACCGCTGAAGGTGCGGGTTACAGGATCGAAGCTGAGCCAGTTGGGGAGGGGATTGCCGTTCTCCAGGGTGGCGCTATAGGTGAGCTGAAGGCTGGGTGTATTGTCGGGCAGGTCAGGGTCCGAGAAAGTGCTGGCTGGAACCTGGAAGCTAAAGGCTGTATCTTCTGTGGCGCTTTGATCGAGGATCGGATTGGCCACGATGGGGGTTTCGTTGAGGTCGGCGATCGCCAGTTGAAATGTCCCCTCTGCGGTGGCATTGCTCTGGTCTGTGGCGATCACCCGAACAGTGAGGGTGCCGACATCACCGTTTTGAGGGGTGCCACTGAAGGTACGGGTAGCTGCGTCGAAGCTAAGCCAACTGGGGAGGGGATTGCCATTGCCCAACGTAGCGCTATAGGCGAGGGTATCCCCCGCATCCACATCGTTGAAAGTGTTGGCGGGGAACTGGAAGCTGAAGGGCGACTTGTCGGTGGCGTTCTGGTTGGCGATCGCATTGACCAGCGTCGGTGCATCGTTGGTGTTGGC
>CAZVXA010000030.1:27578-42504 GCA_964630955.1 uncultured bacterium
GATCGAAGCTGAGCCAGTTGGGGAGGGGATTGCCGTTCTCCAGGGTGGCGCTATAAGTGAGTGAATCCCCCACATCTGCATCGGTAAAGGTGTTAGCCGGGAACTGGAAGCTGAAGGCGATCTCCTCGGTGGCGTTCTGGTTGGCGATCGCATTGGCCACAATCGGTGCTTCGTTGACATCGGCGATCGCAATCTGAAAGGTTCCTTCCGCCATCAAATTATTTTGATCTCTGGCGATTACCCTGACGTTGAGGGTGCCGACGTTTGCGTTGCCGGGAGTACCGCTGAAAGTACGGGTGGCCGCATCAAAGACAAGCCATGCAGGGAGCGGAGCACCGTTTTCGAGGGTGGCGCTGTAGGTGAGGGTGTCTCCAGTGTCAGGATCGCTGAAGGTGTTGGCCAGAAACTGGTAAGAGAACGCGGTGTTTTCCGTGGCATTCTGATTCACCAGTGGAGTAGCCAGCGTCGGAGCCTCATTCACATCAGTGACCGCGATCTGAAGTTCCTTCTCGTAGTACAGGTTGCCAGCATCCGTCACCCTCACCCGGATTGAATAGCTTTGTGTCTGCTCGAAGTTCAACTGAACTCCGTTCTCCAGTTTCAACTGGTTGCCATCAATCACGAACAGGCTATTGTGGGTTGCCCCCTGTCCTGCCACCAGTTGATAGGTGAAACTCGTATCGCCGTCCGGGTCAACGGCAGCGAGATCCCCGACAGTTCCATTGGCAGCGAGATTTTCTGCGACGCTGCTGGGAGTCAGGGTGATGTTGGTGGGGGAACGGTTAATGGGAGCGAGATAACGCTGGGCATAGATTTCCGTGTCATTGGTCAATACGTTGGTGTTCGTCCAGGCAATCACGGAGTTGCCGCTGGAGTCGAGGGCAACCGTCGCAAATCCCTGGCTATCGAAGGAACTTGCCCCCACCATGAATTCATCACCCTGGGGATTGCCGAAGCGATCGTAACGGCGAGCCACCACGCCTGCCGTATCTCCATCAACCCGCTCCCCTGACCATGTGATTACGAAATTGCCCTCTACATCCATGCTGATGCTGGGGTGGTTTTGGGAACCGTTGGTATGCTGGCTCACCTTAAACGGAGTGCCACTGACCAGGGTGCCATTGTTATTGGTGTAGATGCGTGCATAGATGTCCCACTGGCTACCTGCACCGTTCTGGTCAAAGCTGGCCCAGGTGACGACGAAGTTACCGTCTCCGTCCACTGCGATGCTGGAATTTCGCTGTGCTCCAGTGGTGTGGGTATTGACGAGGAACTCTGTAGCATCAATCGCTCCACCAAAACCATCGAAGCGACGAGCATAAACCCCATAACCAGAACCGTCTAGTCCTGTCCCGGTCTGGCGATCGCTCGACCAGGTGACAACGAAATTGCCATTTCTGTCCATTGCCACTTTGGCCAACTCCTGTTCCCGCAGGTTCAGAGTGTTGACCTGAATCTCATTCCATTTCGGTGTGCCATTGGCAAAGAAGGAGCGGGCATAGACCCCATTTAGGCTGCCGTCCATGCTGAGCCAGGTGATAACGAAGTCACCATTTTCGGCCATCGCCACACTGGAGCGCATCTGGTCGCCGGGTGGGATGATCTGGCCCCCTAGATACACCGACTGTTCATCGTCCGCTGGAGTCCCGTTTGAATTGAAGACGCGAAAGAAAACGTCCTCAAACCCATCCTGTGATCGGCTTGTCCAGGTCACCACAAATCGTCCAGAGGCGTTCATTGCGATGCTGGCGTACCTCTGGTCACCGGTGATGTACTGGTTGACCTGAATTTCATCCGTAGAGATACCTGGACTGGGGGCAGCCATCGGGTCAGCCGTCAACGAGAAATAACGCCGGACAAATACCCCTCGCCCACTGGCATCGGAACTGGTGTAAACCACCGCGTACCCCCCCGCTCCGTCCATTGCCACCGATCGGAAGGACTCTTCAAACGCACTTTGCTCGAAGGTGGTTTGAGCACCTGTGGAGACGCGATTGACCAGGAATTCGCTGCCGAGAGGGATAGATGACATAGGAGTTTCTCGCTGAATGAAGGTGTGAACGGAGATCGCGGTACAGCGGCATCACAATTCAGGCAGGGGCATTACTGCCCAGCCGTTCTGCGGGATACAGGAGAGCTGCTCAACCCCTAAAAACTCGCGTTTTTCTGCACTATGGGGTGAATAGGCGCAATTGAAGATTGGGGGCCAAAACCTGTTCGCAATTAGCCGAAATCCGGGGCAGGATACAAGAGAACTGCTCTATAGCTGTCGATGTTTTGGTTAGAACAGTGGGGTATAGAGTGGTGACCCTGCGTAGGGTTTCCCCACCCCTGCTCCCCAGCCTGCTCAACTTTTCGGTTGCTATAAAATCAGCTGTTGCTAAATGCGAGACTACCCAGTTTGAGACCAGGAATCATCAAAGATAGATATGGGAAAATACGGAAAATCAAAGCGTTTCTAGTAAAAAACAGTTCAATCTTAATGAAGGAAATTTCGAAACCGATCCGCAATTTCACCTGTCCATAAGTAGGTAGGCGCGATTCAGCTTGAAACCCAAGAAGCTGTTCTGCCCAGAGCGAAGTCGAAGGGCAGAACAGCTTCTTGGGTTTCGACTTTTTCCACGCCAACTTATTTACTGGACTTTTGACTATTTTCCCCATAACGCCGCGAAACGCTCTCTAAGAGAGCGTTTCAGGAAAAATCGGCACGATTTAGTCAAAAGGCCAGATTTAAGCTGCAGTCCAATTTTTAACGACCTCGTGAACCAAAAAGATTGCCCCAGAAACCCGAGTGATCCTGACGATTCTGGGTGTCTTTTGCTTTTTGGTGCTCCATCTTTTTCAAGCACTCCAGCGCGATCGCATCTTCTGGATTCAGCTTGAGAGCCTGACGCAAACTGATGTTGGCCATTCCTGTCAGCCCTTTTTCAAGCTGCACCTGTGCCAGAAGTGCGTGAAACTCACTGTTGTTGGGATCCACCTGAATGGCGTCTCGCAACTCCTGCACTGCAAGGTTGTAATTTCTCATCTTGATCTGGTCTTTAGCCCGTTGCAGATGGCGTTGGGCGCGATCGCGTTCTGCTACAGAGATTCCCAGATCGGTGATCGAAGAACGGGTAGAGGTTGCCTGACTCGCGTTGAACGGTGCTGACATAGTGGAACTCCATAATCAGGGCAAGTGACGGAACAGCAGGGAATCGTTGGGGGGATGCAAACAGGGAAATAAAGATTTCGTGAACCGCATTTCTGCAAAACAGAGGTCAAAAACAACAACCCACGGGTCTTTTCAGGGTGATTGCTGGCAAAATAATATTTATTTCTCAGAGGCTGATGTGCTTGATTCGACTGCATTAGAGCCTCATGATGCAGGATAGTCCGCTGACCAGTATGTGATCTCGATCAGCTCAGGCCGTGATTTGAACCACTGGGATCGCCTCCTAAAAAATATGAAGTTTTGATGAAGAACCGTCGAACAACCCACATTCCGGAAGGCACAATGCTAAGCCGTTATGCCTCCCAGAATTTAGGTTTTAATTCTCGAATCGCCACAAAGTTTAGTTCCCCATCGCATCCTTCAGAAGGGCAATACTCATCCCCAAACGTATAGAACTGCGCTATTCTAGGCTTACAGTTACCGCCTGTAATCCAGCCTATCCGCACCAGGAGATTCCATGACTTGGCGCAGTTCTACTCCTTCCCCCGGCGATCGCTTCTGGTCCTGCCTTCCCTACGTGTTGCCGTTAATTGAAGTGCTTGGCTTCAGCGTCCCTTTTTTCATGCAGTTTCCAGCCCTATCGGTGCTGTTTTTGCCCCTGGTTCCGTTTTTGCAGGTTTACAGTCTGGTGAATCGCCTGATTCCATTCGGGTTGGGTAGCCTGGTCATTTTTCTGGCGATCTACTTTCTGGTGGTTCGCAACGATCGGATTAGCCGCTTCATCCGCTACAACGCAATGATGTCCATCATCATCGGTATCATTTTGAGTCTTTCTGGTCTGCTCCTGAGTCCTCTGGCGATGGTGCCGGGAACAGGCTTCTTGGGTCAGGTTTTATTCACGACTGTTTTTCTTGGCACGGTTGGTCTGGTTGGTTTCTGCGTGGTACAAACCATTCGAGGGCTGTATGCGGAAATCCCGACCCTCTCCGATGCAGCCAAGATTCAAATTTATTAAGCGCCAAATGATGAGGGGTTTGCCATAAATATAGAATCCCAGTAAAACCCCAGTTTTCACATGGCGCGGCGAAGCCGCGCCATGTGAAAACTGGGGTTTTATTAAACAGCAGATCCCTTAGAAGGGGCAGTGCAATCGCACTGCCCCTTCTAATCATTTGGCGACTCACCTAGACTTTTGCTTCTACACTGTTCTCCAGCGAACCAATTCCCTCAATCTCCACCCGAATGCGATCGCCTACATGCAGCGCCCCAATGCCGTGGGGGGTCCCCGTGAGCACTACATCCCCCGGCAGCAGCGTCATAATTTGACTGATATAGGACACCAGCACCTCCGGCGGAAAGGTCATCTCCGTGAGAATCGCTGATTGAACAGGATTGGGGTCTTCGTTGATAAAGGTTTGCAGGCGGGCAGCAGGGCTGATCTCCCGAACAATCCAGGGGCCAAGGGGACAGAAAGTATCAAACCCTTTAGCTCGCGTCCACTGGCTGTCTTTCTGCTGCAAGTCGCGGGCAGTTACATCGTTGGCAATCGTGTAACCCCAGATTTTCGACTGAGCCTGTTCCAGTGGGCAGTCGGAGGTGCGATCGCCAATCACCAGTGCCAATTCTCCCTCATAGTCCACCCGTTGAGACTGGGTCGGATAGGAAATAACTGCTTCAGTAGGAATAACCGTTGTTGGCGGTTTGAGAAAAAGCAGTGGTTCGCGGGGAGATTCGCCTCCCATTTCGGCAGCGTGCTTTACGTAATTTTTGCCAACCGCCACAATTTTTGAAGGGGCACAGGGGGCTAACAGCTCATAGGTTCCCGGTTCTATCACCTGCTCCGTGGACTGCCCCTTTAGCCAGGGTGGTGCGTCCAGAACCTGCACCCGACGATCCAGGAGTAGCAGCCCGTAGTGAACTTTGCCTGCATAAGTTTGAACCCGGACGTAGCGTTGCGCCATAGTAATTTGTATCGATGCGATGATAGAATGGAAATTCCTTGCTTCCAGTTTGGCAATAGGGCACTAAGGTTGAGTGCGAATCTGGAGCGGACTGTAGACATTGGACTTGAGACTCTGAGCGGAGTCAAGCCCCTTCCAGTCTATCGTTCCAGGCTCCCAGTCCGTACTTCCCCAATACTTCCAGGCCATCATCGAAGCCTTCTGTCCATAAGGAGCCAATTTCATGAATTATGAGACGATGTACATCCTCCGGCCTGACCTGGGGGATGAGCAGGTTGACCAGGCGATATCCAAGTACCAGAGCCTGCTGAAAGATCAGGGTGCTGAGGTCGAAACGCCTCAGCATCGTGGTAAGCGTAAGCTGGCCTACGAAATCAACAACTTCCGAGAAGGTGTTTACGTTCAGATGAACTATACCGCTTCAGGGGGTACCGTTGCTGCAATGGAGCGGGCAATGCGTCTGAGTGAAGAGGTGATTCGCTATCTCACCATCAAGCTGGAAGAGCCTGCAAAGGCTTAGATTGAGCTTATTTTTAAACCCATGATAGGGGGTACTGGATTTTTGACTAAATTGCGCCGATTTCCCCTAAAACGCTGACGGAGTCAGCGTTTTAGGGGAAATCGGCGCTAAAATTAAATTTGCCGCGAAACGCCCTCTCAGAGGGCGTTTCGCGGCACTGTAGAAAAAATAGTCAAAATTCCAGGAGGTAGGGCGTCGCCCCACCTCACCTCCTGAGAGCCGATCCGAAAACCCGAATTCTGGCAGGTGCGACGCTGTAACGTCGCACCTGCCAGAATTCGGGTTTTTGTTATTCCGAGAGGCACTTATTGGGGAGCAGATTCCTCAAGGGTGATACTCACCGCTTGCAGTTCCCTGGCCTTCTCTTCCGGTAAAGCATCGTTGGCAAACATCCCTGCGGCCAGTTCGGTTCCAGCCAGATACTTCAACTTATCTGAAGTACGGTAGGGAGGGTAGAACTCCGCGTGCAGATGCCACTCTGGATGCGGCTCTCCATTGATCGGTGCCTGAAACCATGCCATCAGGTACGGGAAAGATCGATGCCACAGGCCATCGTACTTGAGGGTGACTGTCTTCATGGCCCTGGCAAGGCTCGACCGCTGTTCTGGGGTCAGATCGATAAATGTTGCAACGGGATGAATCGGCGCAATCCAGACTTCGTAGGGATAGCGGGCGCATACCGGGACAAAGGCGATCGCCCACTCATCCCAATATAAAATCCGCTGATTGTCTGCAATTTCTTTCTGAATCAAATCCGCCAGCAGTCCCCGCTGATGCTCCTGATAGTAAGCCTGCTGGCGCTCCCCCATGCCGGCTGGAACTGGAGGGACAAAGGGATAGGCGTAGATTTGCCCGTGGGGATGGTGCAGCGTGACCCCCACTTCCACACCTTTGTTCTCAAACGGTAGAACGTACTGAATGTGCCGATGTTCGCCAATGGCGCGGGTGCGATCGCCCCACACCTGAAACAGCAGTTCCAGGTGATCCAGTGGCAGTGAACTGAGGGAAGCCTGCGGATTCTGGGTAAATACCACCACCTCACAGGCCCCATTGGCCGGAAGCGTATCGACGATTTCGGGAGGAGCATCCGTCGCGGAGGGAATCATCGACGGGAAGCGATTGTCAAACACCGCAATATCGTACTTTCCCTGGGGCAGTTCTGTCGGGAAGTGGGGGTCTTTTGTGGGAGCCAGGGGGTTGTATTCCGGGGGCGGCATAAAGGTACGGCCCTGCCGATGGCTGGCGTAGGCTACCCACTCACCCCGCAGAGGATGCCAGCGCAAGTGCGGATTAGCCCGAATCGCTTCATTTCCAGGGCTAGGAGCCTTGATATTATCGGCGATTGGGCTGCGGCTGTAGAGGGTGAGCGATCGCCCGTCTGGCTTCTGTAGGGTTCTGGAATACATTGGCGCGTTGAGCAGCTACTGCCAGAAGTGTAGGACACCCGTGGGGCGATCGGACTCTACAAGGGGGAAGACTGGGGCGGGGGCAGGGGCGAACGACCGTTCGCCCCTGCCCCCGCTATGACCACGGCCAGAACTGGTTAACACCCGTGGGCGCTGCACTGTTCGGCAGCGTGGGGGATGCTGGAACCCACCCATTGGGGTTGAGGTAGCCCGGTAAAGGGAACCTCGCGACCGCGAGTGGCAGCGGCGATCGCCTCAATTGGAAACTTAGGCGTGCGGTCGGCGTACAGCAGTCCGTTAGCCTCCTGGAAGGTGTCCGTCAGTTGTGTATAACAGAAGCCGCTGAATATCTCGATTTTGTTGACCGTGTGCAGCAGATTCGTGTACTGAATTTGTAGCTCCGAGATGTTGCTGGAACGGTCATAGCCCCAGGTGCGATCGCGATCTTCCGGGGAGGTGAAAGCGATACCGCCGAACTCCGTCAGCATAATGGGTTGTCCCTGGTGAGGATAGCCGTCTAACGTCAACACCCGACCACCCGGACGCTGTCGGTCAAACAGATCCGACAGTTTCACTTCAGGGCCATACCGCCGCGCCAATCGGTCGAGCTGGGTGTCGTAATCATGGATGGCCAGAATGTCGGTTGCGGTACTTTCCCAGCCGTCATTGCCGATCACGGGACGGGTCGGGTCAAGGGTCTTGGTCAGGTGGTAAAGCGTCTGGACACAGTGCCGATGGGCGGGGGTAGCGGTTAGATCAGGTACACCCCAGGATTCGTTGAAGGGAACCCAGACCACAATACAGGGGTGGCTGGCGTCGCGTTCAATCACTTCAGCCCACTCCTTCATCAGCCGTTCCACCGCCTTGGGGGTGAATCGGTAGGCGCTGGGCATTTCTTCCCACACCATCAAACCCAGTGCGTCTGCCCAGTATAGAAATCGGGGGTCTTCGATCTTCTGGTGTTTGCGCACCCCATTGAAGCCCATCTGTTTGGTCAGCTCTACGTCTCGCCGCAGTGCTTCACCAGAGGGAGCCGTCATCAGGGTGTCTTCCCAGTAGCCCTGGTCGAGTACCAGGCGCAGGTAGTAGGGGTGACCGTTGAGCATAAAGCAGTCGCGCTGAGTACTCACCGTTCGCATGGCTGTATAGGACTGGACTTCATCCAGCAACTGCCCCTGGCACCAGAGCTGAATCTGGGCATCAATCAACGTTGGTTTCTCAGGACTCCACAGCAGTGCATTACGGTAGTCGTCAATTCCGGGGTCCGAGAGGGCGATACGGCGGTGAATCTCACCGTTTAGCACCTCATAAGTGTCGTTGACCAGAAGCTGATTGCCGGCGGTCAGGCGCACCTTCAACTGCATATTATCCTGGGGCTTTCCAGCGACAAAAGCTTCACAGCCGATTTCCCAGCGCTCGAAGTGGGGAGTCCACCGCAGGCGCTCAATGTACGTTTCTGCCACCTGCTCCAGCCAGACCGTTTGCCAGATGCCGCTGGTACGTGGATACCAGATACTGTGGGGGTAGCGTTGCCAGTCCTGTTTTCCCCTCGGTTTTGCAAGATCGTGAGGGTCATCTTCGGCCCAGACGGTGATGGTTTGTGGACCCTCTGACCGCAGCACAGAAGTAATATCCATCGAAAAAGGCGTATGGCCTCCCTCGTGGTTCATCATGAATTGTCCGTTGACCCAGACCCTGGCCCGGTAGTCAACCGCGCCGAAATGCAGCAGCACCCGACCCGTTGCCACATATACCTGAAATTCTCGTTCGTACCAGCAGTTGGGGTGGAACCCGGTGTTCGAAATCCCACTGCGGATAGATTCGGGGGCAAAGGGAACTTCGATACTCTGATCCCAGTGAACAATGTCAGTAGGCTGCGTAAACAGCCCTTCATCGTCATAGGTGAACTTCCAGATACCATTCAAGGAAGTCCAGTCGGAGCGACGGAGCTGAGGACGGGGATATGCTGGATCGGGATGCGACCTGGGAGTGACAGTCAAATCGCACGAGATTTCTGCTTCAAGACACTTACCAAAACCTTTCATTAGAAACACAAGCCAAACTGCGACTCATAGGGTGCCCTTCTACATCCCTATAAAAACCATTGTTGCAGTTGATTAAAATTTGCTTCTTACAAGTTAGTGGAGTTCATGGTGAATTGCCGATACATTTTGGAGCGATCGCCCCCTGAAGCATACCGATCAATCGATCTGCACTTCAGAAATATTTCACGACCCCATCAGCCCCCAATGAAGAGGGTGAGAGCTTTGAGAATTTTTATATAGCCATCGATGGTTTAGTCAGGACAAAGAGAGCGGGAATTGTGCCCCACGCAAGGGTTCCAACGTTCAGACGATCTCACGCGAGGCCCCTGCACCCCATCCAAATCAACCTTTCGGTTGCTAAATATTCTCAATAAGCTATCTTTTGTTGCAAATACTCGATTTATTGTGTAAGATTCTCAATAATTGAGCTTTGTTGAGAAAGCGCCTATGACAGCCTACAGTCCTACTTCCCTTAAGGCAGAGCTGAACGAGCGAGGCTGGCGCTTAACGCCCCAGCGTGAAACAATCCTGACCATTTTTCAGAATCTTCCCGAAGGTAACCATCTCAGCGCCGAAGATCTCTACAATCTATTGATCGAGGAAGGCCAGCCCATTAGCTTGTCCACGATCTACCGCACGCTGAAGCTAATGGCCCGTATGGGCATCTTGCGGGAACTGGAACTGGCAGAAGGCCACAAACATTACGAAATCAACCAGCCCTCTCCCCATCATCATCACCATCTGATCTGCGTCCGCTGCAACAAAACCATTGAGTTCAAGAACGACTCAATTCTCAAAACGGGCAGTAAAACGGCTCAAAAGGAGGGCTATCATTTGCTCGACTGTCAGTTGATTATTCACGCAATCTGTCCGCCCTGTCAGCGATCGCTCATGCCGATGTAGTAGGAGACTCAGCGGTCTATCGCATTAAGTCCTCAGGGGTCAGACCATAGGCCCGCTGCGCTGCGGCGATCGCCCGCTGAGTCTCAGGGCCAATGACCCCATCGATTGGCCCGTCATAGAAGCCGCGATCGCGCAGTCGCTGCTGGAGCCGTACAATTGCTGGATCGCCACCGCTACCAGGAAAGGGTGCTTCTGGCACTGAAGCAGTAGGAGCAGTGGCCAGGGAGGGGGGCAGGGCTTCAGGGGAAGCGGTCGCGATAGGAGGAACCGGGAATTCTTCGGCAACAGATGGGCCGGGAACAGGAGACGGGAACTCCTGGGGCATTGAGGGACTGAGGACTGCCGCAGAGGATTGCTCTGGCAACGGAGACGGTGTGATCGGTGCAGTTGCCGTGGCTTGGGCAGGTCGGGCAGGGTTACTGAGGGCCGCGAGCGTCTGTGGGCCAGCAATGCCATCTGCGTTGAGTCCCTGCGATTGCTGAAATTTGATCAGGGCCACCTCAGTTTGTGGTCCAAACACACCATCCACAGCCCCCTGGTAATAGCCCAACGCCGCCAACCGCCGCTGCAAACTGGCTACGGCATCGCCTTCATCCCCCTGTTGCAGCAGCCCATCATCTGCGCTTGCAGTGGATTCCGCTGGAGCCGGACTGGCAGCAGAACTCCGACCCCTTGTAAGCGCTTCACGGGTCGCTGTCCCTGCAATACCGTCTACCTCTAATCCGCTTGCAGCTTGAAACTCTCGCACCGCTGCTTCCGTCCCATCACCGAAAATGCCATCGATTGACCCACTGTAGTAACCCAACTGCTGCAATCGCGTTTGCAGTGCAGCAACAGCCTCCCCGCTATCGCCTGTGCGAAGTGCAGTTGGGCTGCTCTGGCTGATTAGCCACGCTTGAGCAGGTGCCTGAACCGAAGGCAGAACAGCGCGGACTGGCAAGCTGGTGATGATCAACAGCAAACCAGAGGTCAGAAAAGACAGTGAGAGAACTGTTGATGGGGGGAGCAGCTTTGCGGTTTTCGAGGGGAGCGGTTGCTGCGAAACAAATCGATGAATAACGACCATAGCGCGTTTGTGTGAAAGGGCAAAAGCGGCGAAGAGAGCGCTCTTGCGTGGCTAGGCGTTATTCTATGCGATTTTGATCTTTCTGACACTAATTACAGCGCCCTCTTCAAGAAACAACCACTAGAGGAGAGAACGACTTAGTCCACTCCCCCCATCACCACCGCCAGGTCATTGACCTCAGACGTGTGGACTCCCACTTTCCCCTTCGGCTCTACCACTTTTGCCGGGATACCCAGGGCAGTCTTCCCATTGGGCACATCACATAGCACGACAGCATTGGCTCCAATGTTCACATCGTTACCAATGACAATGCTACCCAGCAGTTTTGCACCCGCTCCCACGTTGACTCGCTGTCCGAGAACAGGAGCTTCACTGGGGCGATCGAGGTAGCGGTTGCCCAGTGTCACGGCCTGCCGAATGATACAGTCATCTCCGATAACCGCCTGACCATGAATGATAATGCAGCCCGTGTGCTCAATTACCACTCTTCGCCCCAGATGCACTGTATAAGGAAGGTCAATCCCATAGTGGTTACGGACTCTTCGGTACAGCGCCCGATAGAGCATACTGAGGGGTGCCCTCAGGAGCTTTGGCTCAACGGTCAGCCGCCACACGCCAAAGCGATGCACGGCAACTGCCCGAAATCCACAGCGGGTCCAATCCTTGCGGTGGGCTTTCCAGTCTTCCCGGATCAGATACAACATTTCCTGAAAGGTCATGTTGCCTTCTCCTAACAATGATTTAGGCTCAAATTTTCTCTCATTCATGCAGGGATTTCTCCTGATTCATACCTGGATTCCTCTAAGAAAAATACTGTTACGGACAAAATCGATGAGCAATTTTGGTGGATCATGATCCGGCTTTTTCTGGATGGCTCTGCGGAGCCGCCAGACTGCAAAGCCAACAATTCGAGCAGCATCAATCAAGGCTGCATACAACCATCCATGATTTTTGACGAAGTAGCGATGCCGGGAGTCAAACCAGTATTGGGGCACCCGCTTTGGCTGTCTCCGGGTATCGGTCACGCCAGAGCTTTGACCTACATAATGCAGGACACGGCTTTCTGGGACGTACCAGCATTGCCATCCAGCCCGACGTGCCTGGAGACAAAAATCGGTCTCCTCAAAGTAGAGGAAGTAACGTTCATCCATCAACCCTGAAGATTGAAATACCTCCCGACGCACTATCATACTGGCCCCGGCGACCCAGTCGGTCTGACACCGCTCAGTCGGAGGGGGAGGTGCAATTCGCCAGGGCTTCAGGATCTGAGTGATGAAGCCGAGACGAAAGCTGTCTTCCAATTCACTGAAGAGGGAGGGGAAGCGGAAAGCAGAACTTTGGGGAGTCCCATCGGGGAACTCAAGCCGACTACCCGCAATGCCGATAGTAGGATGGGCCTGCATAAACTCCAACAGGGTTCGAATGGCACCTGGATAAACAACGGTGTCAGGATTCAGCAGAAGAATATAGGGGGGAAGGGTCTTTCCGGCGATCGCCTCCCGAATGGGCGCGTTGTTTCCAGCAGCAAACCCACCGTTCACTGGAAGCGGCATGAGGGTCACCCAATCCCAGCACTGGGTGGAAATGGCCTCTCCAATTTTTTCAACGGATCCGTCCCCAGAGGCGTTGTCTACAACCACAACATGAGTCTTAGGAAGGGATACCATTTCAGGAACCAGTGATCTCAGGCACTCAATCGTCAGATTGGCCGTGCGGTAGTTGAGAACAACGACCAGCAGGTCAAGTTGAGATTCCGATAAATTGAAGTGGGTCATAGAGCGTGCTTCCCGCTGTAAATAAGGTCTGTGGACGAAAAATTAAGACCTGAGTGGTAACGCGCTGCATTGCGTGTTTAGTTTAGCACAGCCATCTCTGTAAATCTGTTGTAAATAGGAATATCAAATCCTAATACAAACTCTATCGTTACGATAGATTTTTCAACCACCTGATCCAACCGGAAAACACCATTCAAATTGGTGACGTAGGTCGCCAATTCCTGATTTTCAAAGACTTTCGGGGATCGAGTAATTTGCGCACCAGGCCACAACAAAATCGCTACCAGGATTTCAGGTCTTCCCGATCAGCATTCCCCAATTGGAACCTGAGGAAACAAGGCGATCAGGGATTGTAGTAGTTAATACAGTTCTCTCCGCAGGGACAATTGCCTTATCTCTCACCCTCAGAACCAGGTACTACCCTTTGTAAATCAACCTCTGGTAATCAAATATACGCCGTCTCGCTGGTCAATTGGCTGCAAATAGACTTTGACCTGTTCCTCCTTGGCAGTAGGCAGTTCCCTGCCTGTGAAGTCGGGATGGATGGGAACTTCACGATGCCCCCGATCCACCAGCACTGCCAGTCGAATCACGCCGGGTCTGCCATAATCGTTCACCGCGTTTAGAGCGGCTCGAATGGTTCGGCCTTTATAGATCACATCATCCACCAGCACCACGGTTTTTCCAGAGAGGTCGAATGGAATGTCTGTCTTTTCGGGCATCCGCAGGTCAATCTGGTCCAGGTCATCTCGATAGAAAGTGATATCGAGCGATCCTACGGGGACCTGAATTCCCTCCAACACCTCGATCTGCCGCGCCAGCAGTTCCGCCAGGGGTACTCCTCTGGTAAAAATTCCCAGCAACACCAGCTTTGATAGGTTTCCCGCCTGCTCGACAATCTGAGAAGCGAGGCGGGTCACAGTGCGGCGGAGTTCTTCGGAAGACAGGATCTCGACAGTTTCTGAAGGCACGATGCGAACCTGGTGGAGAACAGAGAGAATGGGCAATGGAGAACTGCGTTGCGTCGCTCCAACCTGATTCTAGTCGTGATTGGTATCGCTGCCCGTGGATGGATTCATCAACCTCAACAAGCCCGCCGGACTCACCTCCCACGACTGTGTGGCAAAGGTGCGGCGCTTTCTGAAACAGAAACGAGTCGGTCATGGCGGCACCCTCGATCCAGCCGCGACAGGAGTCCTGCCGATCGCCATCGGGCGAGCCACACGGCTCCTGCAATATCTCAGTCACAACAAGGCTTATCGTGCCAGAATTCGGTTTGGGGTACAGACCACTACGGATGATCTGGAAGGCGAGGTGATCGCCTCAACTCCCGCCCCCACGCTCACTCTGGAGCAGGCACAGGTGCTCCTGCCAAAGTTTCAGGGAACCATCCAGCAAATTCCCCCCCGCTACAGCGCCATTCAGGTGGGCGGCAAACGGCTGTACGACCTGGCGCGGTCGGGAGAGGCTGTTGAGGCTCCCATGCGAACCGTGGAGATTTTCAGGATTGAGGTGCTGGGCTGGTATCCGGGGGAATTTCCTGAACTGGAGGTGGCGATCGCCTGTGGGACGGGCACCTATATCCGATCGATCGCCCGTGACCTGGGTGCACTTGTGGGCGTTGGAGGAACGCTGGCATCTCTGCTGCGAACCGAAAGTAGTGGTTTTTTGCTGGAGAACAGTCTGACGCTGGAAGAATTGGAGGCGCAGGTGCAGAGGGGCACGTTTCAGGTGGTGGAGGGGGCGATCGCCCTGCCTCATCTAGACACCATTACACTGACGGGTGATGAAATCCGACGCTGGTTGCTGGGACAGAAGATTGCGGTTGCCGAGAGCGAGCAAACGATGGTGCCATTGCGAGTGATAGATGGGGAGCGATTGCTAGGAATTGGTCAGCGGGTCAGGATTGGGAATGACTATTTTTTGGCTCCGCTGTTGGTGTGGAATTAAGGAGATTTCTGCAAAAGAATGACCCGTTGTGTGGTTGCCTCTCCCGCTGTGCGGGAGAGGCAACCACACAACGCAGGTAAATTCATTGCTGGAAATCTCCTAAGGATCGTGAACAAATTAACCTGTAATTGTTTTTGAGAGAGGCG
>CAZVXA010000031.1:0-41852 GCA_964630955.1 uncultured bacterium
GGGGCGCCCCCCCCCCCCCTCTCTCAAAAACAATTAGGTTTTATTTAATTCGCGACCCTAACTCAAAATTTGGTTTCAGGTCAGCACCAAGCGCTGTATTACACCAATTTAGCTGTGTCGAACCAGTAAGAGCAGAGAAATGCCGTTTCCTGGCTTATTTGACGAATTCAAATTTGCCGTTGTTGCCGTCGGCATCCATCTTGATCTGCGCCACGTAAAACTGACTCTGGTTGATTTCGCCTTCGGGCGTGAAGGAAATGTCGCCAATGGGCGTGGTGTATTTACCCGCCAGGATTGCCGAATTCAAATCGGTTCGCAATTGCTCCAGCGACAGGGTGTTGATTTTTGTCTTTGCATCTACCGCCTTCAGGGCATCGACAAATACCTGGACAGCGGTGAACGCCTGGGCGCTGAACTGAGGCGGTACCTTCTTGTTCTGCTCCTCGTAGGCAGTGCGGAAGGCTTTATTGATGTCGTTTTGCGTTTCGGGACTGTATGCCTGGGCGATGATCACCCCATCACAGTCTTTCTTGCAAACGGGGAACACGTTGGAGGTATTCAGACCATTCCCACCAATAATCAGTCCCTGGTATCCCAGTTCCCGCAGTTGTTTGACCAGATTCCCGCCGTCTGCGGCAAGGCCGGAGATGATAATCAGGTCGGGTTTGGCGTTGAGTCCGTTCGTTGCCTGCGTCTGGAAGTCGGTGTCGGTGGTCTGGAACTTCTGCACCGTCACCAGATTCAGGCCCTTGTCTTTAACCGTTTTCTGGAACGTCTCAGTCTCAGATTTACTGAAAGCGTCGTTTTGAGCGAAGAACACCGCAACATTCTTGATCTGCGGATTCAGCGTGAGTGCGGTGTCTACTGCGTTAGGAGCAACAACTGCGACCGGAGCCGATACACGAGCAATGTACTCCCCAATTTGAGGAATCCCTTTAGCAGTGTTGGAGGGAGCCAGTACGGGAACTTTTGCCCGTTCGGCGATCGGGTCTGCCCCAAACGCTTGCTGAGACAGCGTTGGCCCGACAATTCCCACCACTTTGTCCTGATTAATTAATGTATTAAAGGCGTTAATTGCCCCCTGCTCATCCCCAGCAGTGTCCTGGAAAACCAACCTGATGGGGGTGCCATTCACACCGCCCTGGTCGTTGAAATATTTCTCGGCAATCTTCGCACCGATCACCTGCTCCTGTCCTAACAGCGCAACGTTGCTGGTCTGAGCGACGGCGATGCCGATGGGGACTGCATTACCACTGGCAGCAGGCGACCCTGTGGCGGGAGAAGCAGCAGGACTGTCACCCGTATTGCTCACTGTATTCTGGGAGCAGGCAACAATCAACGCAAAAGTAAATAGCGATGCCAGTATTTTTGTAACAAATCTTCGTTTAATCATGTTAAGAATCTCCCATTTTGAAAAGCTCCAAGGGCTTCGAATAGAGGAACATTATAGGGGCAAAGATTTCTTGCTTTAGGGGGATAGTAATAGAAGGATACGATTTGAGCAGCTCAAGAATTTTTGTAAAATACAGCGCTTTGCAAGCGCATGAGGTACAAAGTTTTATCCCAGCGCAAAGCGCTATATTCGTCTCTTATCTATGGAAATATTGCTAGAGATCGCCGTTGGTATTGGACTCAGTGCAGCAGCCGGATTTCGCATCCTGGTGCCGTTTCTGGTGATGAGCATCGCCGCACACGGGGGCTATCTGAAGCTTGCCCCCGAAATGGCCTGGATGGGCAGTCGAGAGGCCATTATTGGTTTTGCGATCGCCACCCTGCTCGAAGTCGCCGTCTACTTCATCCCCGTCGTCGATAACTTTATGGATCTGATCGAGGTGCCCGCCGCAGCGATCGCAGGCACCATCCTCACCGCCACCGTTACCAGTGACCTCGATCCCTGGCTACGCTGGTCACTGGCCGCTATTGCAGGAGGCACGATCGCAGGTGGCACTGGAGCGTTGATGGGTTTCACCCGGCTGGCCTCTACGGCGGTTGCGGGGCCGATCGGCAATGTTACGGTGTCGTCAGCAGAACTGGCGAGTTCCAGTATTCTCTCCATTCTGGCGATTGCGGTGCCCATTCTGGCACTGATAGTGATTGTGGCGATCGCAATCCTGGCATTTCGCAGATTACAGCGGCGAAGAACTTGACTCAACTCAGACCAATCCATGCCGTAGTGCGAGAACGGCTGCCTGAAGGCGATCGTTCACCCCAAACTTATTCAAAATGCCGCGTACATGGGTTTTAACCGTGTTGCGACTGAGATAGAGGGCACTGGCGATCTCAGGATTGCTGCGGCCTTCGACGATCAGCTTCAGCACCTCTTGTTCCCGTTTGGAGAGTTGCTCTAAGGTTTTGAGCGAGGAAATTTCAGCGTTGGCAGATTGCATGGTGTCTCCGGAGGATGAGAATAAAAAAAGTCGTTCAGATGAGCGATGAGACTTTCGATCGCTCCAGATAAGGTTTCAACAACGTCAATAGCATCTGAGTTTGCTCAGTAAAAGAGATGCACTCTGTATCAAACATTCGATGCAGCATTAATCCATCAATAAAGCAGCCAATAAACCGAAGCAGGGTGACATCCTGAACGCCAAGCGCCTCACCGATTAGACTTTCGGATTCTTTCCAGACCTGTGAGAAGATCTCACTACACCGGATAGAATCACGCCCCTGCTGCTGATAGAACTCAATTATAATCATCGTTTGCTTGGCGAAATAATCCTCGTGCTGAGCCAGGAACTGAAACGCACCTTCGATACGCTCCAGTGGTGTTGGAAAATTCTGAAACTGCGCCACCAATCGCTTGATATCTGCCCGGTTCATCTCAGCAAACAGTTGCTCAAACAGCGCCTCCTTACTCGGAAAGTAGTGGTACAGCGTTCCCGTTGAAACGCCCAGATCTTTGGCAATCTGCCGCATCGTGAGCGCCGCATAACCTTTCTCAGCAAACAAATGAAAACACTGGCTCAGCAGTTCTTTACGGTATTGCTCATGGTCAACAATTTTGGGCATGGGGCTAAAACATTCGACAGCAATCAGTTACAGATTAAATCCGTGAGGTTCTCTCCGCCAGATTCTTCTGCTGGCTTGCGCCCGATGGATTTATATCGAACGTTTGTTATATTTTTAGCGCGATGATTTTGATTTGTCAAGGGAGGGTGGATGGGTGGATGGATGGGTGGATGGGTAGGGGTTTAGCATTCGGGCAGATCCGTCATGGGGAGTCATAGCCTGTAATACCCGAATGCTAAACCCGTACGGGTGGATGGGTGTTGCTCTAAAGCTGGTCGTTTGAGCAGACCTGGGGGCGAATTGACCAAATCCTGCTGCCGAACTGCGACATCGAACCCGTCACCCTCGACTTCAGCAAAATCATTGGCCGCAGTGGAAAAACCCACTTCCCTTAAGCCTTTGCAACAGACAGATCAGAGGTTGATCTGCGGCGAATTCCAGCACAGAACTCCCGGCTCCAGGAGTTCTACTCCATCTCCAATCTGGCGAGCGGAGAATGCGGCATCCGGGACGATCAGGCGGTTCAGGATATTACGGCTGCGGTGCTTCAGCCAAATCAGGTGCAAAGGCGATCGCTCACCATTTGCCTGGAATCTCTCTAGTGGTCAGTCAATAAATAATTGACGGTTTGACCAGGTGATATGCCGCGCTCCGCGCGGCATATCACCCGACCAATATTGCTTGACTAAACACTAGCGGTTTTCCCTAATTTGGTTGAGGCACTCCTGTGGCTTGTGGTCAAGCATAGAGATAGCGCTTGATGGGATTTCCTATGAGAAGCATCGAAAAAACTAGACGGGCCAGAGCGATCGCCCCCCACTCCCCCAAGTACGCCACCCCTCTGACAATCGAGATGGGTGAAGCTCTGACCATTGAAAAAACAGATACCGATTGGCAGGGCTGGCGCTGGTGTGTCAACCGCAGTGGCAAAGGTGGCTGGATTCCTGATGCCTACCTGGAGCAATTCGGTCATTCGGGGCAGGCGATCGCCCGTGAGGACTACACTGCCAAGGAACTCACCGTTGAACCTGATGAACGGCTGACGCTGCACTACGAAGAGAGCGGCTGGTTCTGGGCAAGTCGGCAGTCTGGAGAGGAAGGTTGGGTTCCGGCAAAATGTGTTGTCGTCGAGTAAGGCACAAATCTTTTGTTGAGAGCCATGCAGCGTGGCTTCCAACAAAAGACCTGGTTTTATCTTCTATGCAAAAGGTTTTAAGTAAGTGGGCGTGGAAAAAGTCGAAACCCAAAAGCGATTCCGCCCGCGCAGCGGGCGGAATCGCTTTTGGGTTTCAAGCTTAATCGCGCCTATCTACTTAGAACTGTTTTGACCAGGTTTTGTGGTCTAGCCTCACAGCAGACAAAATCCTTCCGCATTTTTTAGTTTGGCATCAAACGTTGCAGTTTCGGAGCAACCAGCCTGATGGTTAACTTGCCCAATCAAGTAATCCGAGAAATCAGCTTTACCCTTCTGAAATTGCTGAAAAGCCTTCCAAATAGCCGCTTTATCCTCAAAGTCAAAATGACTCGTCCGCAGAATCTTTTCTAGCGCGATGATTAATTCTTCACGGGGAATACGGTAAGCCGAGCGCAATACCCAAACTAACTCACATAGCACAATATTGCTGATAAAGCAGGTTTCTTCTGCGGCCAGCGTTGCATTGATGTAGGACTCTGCCTGTTGCCATTGTTGCTCATCGTCGCGAGTTAGATACCTTACCAGAATATTTGTATCTAATCCCCTCATAATGATCCCCTCGCCCCTTGAGCAATCGCTTCATCCATCTCCTCTAAGGAGACAGATTGTCTGTCGGGCTTGTAGAGTAAACCGGAAAGCGATCGCACATCAACATCAACAGGTTGGACATAGACTCGACCGTTTTCAATAATAAAGTCCAGGCGATCGCCGGGGTGGAGGTTGAGTGCTGCCCGAATCTCTTTGGGGATTGTAATTTGCCCCTTGCTCGTTATCGTTGATGTTAGCATTGACTTCCTTACTCAAACTTGCTTTTCTTACTACTGGGTAAGTCAATTTTATCAAATGTCCATAGCGCCCACATGCAAGAATAGGAAGCGCACCGCTGATCTTGCCTTCCTATGTCTACCTCGCCCACCCGTTTACCCCGATTCCTTCAGTTCTCCCAGCGCCCCAGCCTGTCGGTGCAGATGATGTGGGTAGGGATTGTGATCACGGCGCTGTTTGTAGTTATTGCCCTGTTCTGCCCGTTGATGCAGTCCTGGGGCTGGCTGCAAGACCCGATGGAGTCCCTCAGCAATCCAATTCACCAGCCACCTTCAGCCGAACACTGGTTTGGTACCAGTCGGCAGGGATACGACGTGTTCTCACGGACGCTATTTGGCAGTCGGGTGGCGCTTCAGGTGGTGGTGCTGGCGACGGCGCTGGGGGTGCTGGTGGGCGTACCGCTGGGGATGGTGAGCGGCTACCTGGGGGGCAAGCTGGACAAAGCGCTGCTGTTTTTTATGGACACGGTGTATACGCTACCCGGTCTGCTGCTGTCGGTGACCCTGGCGTTTGTGGTGGGGCGCGGGGTGCTGAATGCGGCGATCGCCCTCAGTATTGCCTACATTCCCCAGTACTACCGCGTTGTGAGGAATCACACGGTGAGCGTCAAGACGGAACTGTTTGTGGAAGCAGCTCAGGCGATGGGTGCATCCCCCTGGCGCGTTTTGTCTAAGTATCTGTTCCTGAACGTGATCCAGAGCGTCCCGGTGCTGTTCACCCTGAACGCCGCCGATGCGGCGCTGACGCTGGGGGGCCTGGGCTTTTTGGGGCTGGGGCTGCCTGACCAGACGCCGGAATGGGGGCTGGATCTGCGGCAGGCGCTGGACGCACTCCCCACAGGGATCTGGTGGACTGCGTTGTTTCCAGGACTGGCGCTGACGCTGCTGGTGGTTGGCCTGTCGCTGGTGGGTGAAGGTTTGAACGAATTTATCAACCCACTGCTGCGACGGGAGAACTGGAAGTAGAGCGATCGCACCACCAATGATTGCTTTCACTCCAGTTTTGTCATGGTTTGTTGGAGAGCGATCGTATTTTCGTGGGGGTGGAATGTTGATACTTTGGCCTGAGTTTGTAGGGGCGATCGGTTTTGCCTGCCTCCACGGTGCATCGAATCATGGAGCCTTACCCTGATCTGAAACTAGAAGATACCCGGAAAGCTTCGGTTTAATTTCGATAAATCTGGATGTTTTGCTGAAAGTTTCCAGGAAACCACTCAAACCGTCCAGGTTAACCCGAAATTTTCCGTAAAACAAGTTATTAGACAGACCTGCTAGCAAAATCTAGCCGCGACGTAGTATTTTTAGCGGTGTTGAGAGATACTTCTAACCCGGATTTCTCACAAAGAATGAAGAGACGGGGTTCAAAAACTGCGAGGATGCAATAACCACAAAGCTTCCAGCAGTTCCATAAAAGAACCCCGATGAGTACAGAGTGTACCGCAAGAACTTACCGATTTGACAACCTGGGACGACGGCAAGTCGTCACCGATTTTAGCGGTGGCAGCATCACCAGTGATGGGGGATTGGTATTAATTGCAGCGGTAGACCAGCGGACACGGCTGAGCGAACGAGTGGCAGGGTGTTTTTCAGACCAACGAGCGGCCCACCGGGTGCAGCACGA
Organism: uncultured bacterium; assembly: GCA_964630955.1. GTDB lineage: Bacteria > Cyanobacteriota > Cyanobacteriia > Elainellales > Elainellaceae > CAZVXA01. The sequence goes on from CAZVXA010000031.1 coordinate 6,650, forward strand.
GGTCGAGGATCTAGTAGCACAACGGCTGTATGGCATTGTGCAAGGCTACGAAGATATGAATGACCATGATGTGTTGCGGCACGACCCGATGTTTGGGATAGCGCTGGGCAAGTTGAGTAACGAGGCGCAGTCCCCCCAAGCTCTGGCAGGTAAAAGTACGCTGAATCGCCTGGAACAAGCGATGCACATTGAGCGGGACTTGAGCGGGGAACGCTATGTCAAGTTCAACGTTGCCCCTGAGCGGATGGAGCAGTTGTTGGTCGAAGTATCGCTGGAGCAGATGGGGGAAGAACCGAAGCGGATGATTTTGGACATTGATGTCACCGATGACGCGGTGCATGGCGAACAGGTGGGCGGCTTTTTCAACGGCTACTACGGACACATCTGCTATGCACCAGTGTTCATCTTTTGTGGGCGGCATTTGCTTGCAGCCAAACTGCGTGCCTCCAATGTAGACCCTGCCGCCGAAGCACTACCAGAACTGCAACGGGTGATTGGACAGATCCGTCAATGCTGGAAGACGGTTGAGATTGTGGTGCGCGGCGACAGTGCTTATAGTCGAGAGGACTTGATGGGGTGGTGTGAGTCTCAAGCCAATGTGCGCTACGTGCTGGCACACGCCAGCAATAGCGCCTTGCGAACGCTCACCTGGGGAGTTGAGCAACGGGCCAAGGCTGCTTACACCCAACAAAGGCAGCAGATTGAGCAGACACTTGAGGGGCTGTTGGGCAAGGCTCAGTTGAGCGCTCACCTGGATGCAGTCGTACCAGCGCAGGTGTGGTATCAATCAATCCACTATCAGACCCAGGACTCCTGGAGTGTGCCGCGTCGGGTGGTCTGTAAACTCACTTACGATGCCAACGGCCCACGCCGCCATTTTGTCGTTACCTCTTTTTCCGCCCAAACCATCAGTCCTGCTCGCCTCCATGCCGAGTTTTACTGCCCCAGAGGTGAGATGGAGAATCGCCTCAAGGAACATCAACTCGATTTGTTCAGTGACCGCACCTCCACCCACGAGTTTGAAAGCAATCAACTGCGCTTATGGTTCTCTTCTTTTGCTTATGTCTTGATGCAGAGCCTGCGGCAACACTGCTTGGCTGATACTGAACTGGCAGTGGCACAGTGCGGCACAATTCGCCTCAAACTGCTGAAAGTCGCGGCTCAGATTCGCATCACGGTGCGCCGAGTGGTGATTGCCTTTAGTTCTACCTGGACTGGGCGAGTCAATTTCCATCACGCCTATCAGAGGCTTCAGCAACTCCCTCGACCCGGTTAATCGCTGGCGGGCAGAAGTGGGTAAATTGTTGCATCTTTGGGGTGGCCGACTGCACAACCCTGGCATTCGCTTGCGCTGTTGCTCTCCTGATTCCTTTGATGACCGGGTTCAGCTTCAAAAATCAGTCTAATTTTTGCCAATCTCAATTCCCAATCGCCAGATTCATCGCTTTCATCCTTTTCTTATCCCCTTCATTGTCCCTTCTTGCCTATCTTGCCCATCCTGGTGAGAAATCCGGGCTAAAAGGGTTTTTCAACTCAAGTTAGCTTCTTGAGTCTGAAGAGTGCGTTTGATTGCTACGAAAGCCAAAAAGATTATGAGTCTAAGCACCACCATAAAATCCATTCAGGACATCATGCGCAAGGATGATGGTGTCGATGGTGATGCCCAGCGCATTGGACAGTTAACCTGGATGCTTTTTCTAAAAGTCTTAGATCAGCGTGAAGAGGAATGGGAGGAGCTGAACTCAAATTACAAATCGCCAATACCGGAAGAGTGTCGTTGGCGCAACTGGGCAGCCTATATTCCAGATAAGAACGGAAAAAACAAGCCACAAATTGAAGCAGATAAGTTAGTTGGTTTCGTCAAAAATACGCTCTTCCCTAGTCTTAGAGCTATCCCTAATAGGGCTGAGAGTGGACAGAATGACCCAAAGATAAAAGCTGTCGAAGATTCTCTACGAAAAGTAATCTGTCAGGTTTTTGAGGATTCCGAGAACCATATGAAATCTGGCACTTTGATGCTCAGTGTCATTGGAAAACTCAATGAGTCGATCAATTTTCATGACTTTACGACTCGACAAAATCTTGGCAATATTTACGAGCAGATTCTTAATGATCTGCGCTCCGCAGGTAATGCTGGAGAGTTTTACACTCCGCGTGACATTACGAAAGTGATGGTGCAGTTAGTAAATCCTCGCTTAGATAAGCGGGAAGTTGTGATGGATCCAGCTTGTGGGACAGGTGGTTTTCTCACCGCCACAATTGATCATCTGCGCGGTCAACTGCCTAAAAATGCCAGCGAAGCAGACTATAAAGCCATTGAGCAATCCATTATCGGGTTTGAGAAGAAGCAACTTCCGCATCTACTCTGCACAACTAATCTACTACTACACAAGATTGATATTCCTAATCAGGCAGATCGTCGCAACACTCTGGCTTGGCCCTGGGATGATTGGCCCATAGATGAGGCAGTGGATTGTGTCATCACGAATCCACCGTTTGGCGGCATGGAGGATGAAGGCGTAGGGAGTGACTACCCAGATGATCTACGAACCCGCGAAACGTCGGATATGTTTATCACGTTGATTGTGGGAAAACTGCTGAGAGACGGTGGACGAGGTGCAGTGGTGCTGCCCGATGGCTTTCTATTTGGTGAAGGTATTAAAAGTAGGATCAAGAAACTGCTGACGGAGGAGTGCAACTTGCACACCATTATTCGTTTGCCGAATGGTGTATTTGCTCCCTATACAAGTATCAAAACCAATCTGCTCTTTTTTACTAAAGGTAAACCCACTGAAACGATTTGGTTTTACGAGCATCCTTATCCTGAAGGTCGAAAGAGCTACTCCAAAACAAAACCTATTCGCATTGAGGAGTTTGCTCAGGAGAAAGCTTGGTGGGGCAAAGAGGAAAATGATTTTGCTGAAAGGCAGGAAGGCGAACTTGCATGGAAGGTTGATTTTAAGAAAAAGAAGCAGGATGCCGAAACTCAAGCCCAGCCACATTGGGACAAAGCTCAAGATTTGAACAATCAGGCTTTAGCTTTAGATAGTCAGATTCGTGAATTACGGAATTCTCTCAGAGGGATAACTCAGTTAGATCAAGATCAACGCAGTTCTCTAGAAGAGCAGATCACTGTTCTTCTAAAACGTGCAGAACAATTACGTCTACAGGCTCGGAATTCTCAAGCTACTGGAGATCGCTTATATTGGCCTATATATAATCTTGATTTGAAAAACCCTAATACGGTAGAAGACGAAATTTTAGATCCCGACATATTGCTACAAAAGTATAAAGCGTTGTTAGCTGATATTGAGGAGTCAGAAGACCAGCTAAAAAATGAACTAGGCACAGCACTAGCTCATTATCTTGAACGAGAGGAGCACTGATGGATGCTAGATGGGTTTTGCAAGAGTTCAAACACCTGATATCTGTGCCAAAGGGACTTCAGAACATTAGAGCGGCTGTACTTAAACTTGCCATCTCAGGTGATCTTACTGAGCGTATTTCAGGAGATACTTCTGCTTCGGAACTCATTGCCAAAAACAAACAAGTGAAAGAGCGTTTGATTGCTCTAAAGCAACTCAAACGTCAACCTCACTTAAAGAAAATCCTAAAAAGTGAAGAACCTTGGCAGTTACCCCCAGGCTGGTTATGGTGTCGGCTTGGAGACGTCACAGACTATGGCTATGCTACAAAAGCTGAGTTTAGAGATGTTAACCATAAAACTTGGGTACTAGAGCTAGAAGATATTGAAAAAGGCACTTCTCATCTTTTGAAACGTGTTCGTGCATTTGATCGAAAATTTAAGAGTACAAAGAATAATTTCAAGAAGGGAGCTATCTTATACGGGAAGCTTCGACCTTATCTGGATAAAGTCCTCATTGCTGATGAAGATGGAGTTTGCTCGACCGAGATCATTCCTATTACTTTTTTTGAGGGGGTTGATTCCAGATATCTAAAAACGTATTTGAAGTCACCATTCTTCATACAATATGCAACAAACTCCACCTATGGGATGAACTTGCCAAGACTTAGAACTGATGAGGCACGTAATGCATTATTTCCTCTGCCACCCAAAGAGGAGCAAAAGCGAATCGCTGCCAAAGTAGATGAATTGATGGCACTTTGTGACAAGTTAGAAGCTCAACATAAAGAGCGTTTATCTCTCGGAAGAATCACTCGATCCACCGTCCTAAACTCGCTCTCTAATGCGGTATCAACTAGCGATCTAGAATTATCTTGGCATCGTTTGCAGGATAACATGTCCCTTCTGATTCATGAGCCAGAGGATATAGAGGAATTCAAGTCAGCTATATTAGAGCTAGCTATTACGGGAAAACTGAATGCCAGGGAGTCAGATGTCTCCTCCGAAACACTTGAAAATATGCAGAATAGAAAGCGCAATGCATCAAAAAATAAGCTGATCAAGCGCGAGACACCAGTCATTGACTTTCCAGGTATTCAAGACTTATTAGTAGATATTCCAGAGACATGGATTTGGTGTCGCTTGGATGATATTGCAAGTGTTGTTCGAGGAGGATCTCCAAGACCAGCAGGTGATCCAAGATTTTATGGTGGTGAGATTCCTTTCTTGAAAGTTGCTGACATAACAAAATCAAAAGGAATGTTCATTGAGAATTTCACCTCGACTATCAAAGAGGAAGGACTTAATAAAACTCGTGAAATAACAGAGCGTACTGTTCTCCTCACAAATAGTGGTGCGACGCTTGGAGTTCCTACAATTTGCACTTTCAGAGCAACATTTAATGATGGAATTGCTGCGTTCATCGAATTGGCTGAGGAGGTTTTTGATGAGTACCTATATCTCTATCTAAAGGCAAAAAGCAAATGGTTACTGGATATTGCTTCAAGAGGACAAGGACAACCTAATTTGAACACTAACATTATCAGAGCCATGTGGTTTCCACTACCTCCTATAGCTGAGCAACAGGCAGTTGTTGATACCGTTAAACGTATACTAACTTTGTGTGATCAATTAACTGAGAAACAAGAGCTTGCTCAAAAGACAGGCGCTTTACTCGTATCTGCTGCTATTAAATCTATTACTGGTATTCAAATTGAGGATAAAGAAAAGATGAAAGTTCCCAAAACTGAACTTGTCTCTACTCTCCGCATCGGCGTGAGTCCAGCTAATAGTGAGCGAGCACCCCTTGTTGCTATCCTAATTAGAAATAATGGAGAGATACCAGCCAAAACACTATGGCAAGCTTCAGGCTTGGAAATTGATGCCTTTTACCAGCAGCTAAAAACCGAGATGGCAAGGGGATGGATTGTACAGCCGGAGGTGGCTTACATGCGAGAGGTGGAGGCTAGCTAATGCACTTACAACGTATTAAGCTCCCGCTATTTCGAAATCTCAAGGATTTTGAGATTTCATTTACTGAACATGTCGATGACCCGAACGTAGAAGGTGGACAACGGACATTTAACAGCCATGCTGTGATTGGTGCTAACGGTGCAGGTAAATCCAACCTGATTGAAGCCATCATCATCATCTTCCGTGATCTGGACTTATATCAACCAGCCAGCTTTGATTATGAGATGGATTACAGCCTTCGAGGGCACCAAATCCAGCTCACAGCAGTGAATGGCAAGCGTCCAACCGTGATAATTGACGACAAACGAGGATCAGCTAAACAACTGAGCGATGAAGCACGGGAATATCTGCCGTCTAATGTGTTTGTTTACTACTCCGGCAAAAACGACCGGATTGAGCAACTCTTCAAAGCGCATCAGAAACATTTCAATGACCGGATGAAGAGCGGTGCTGAAGACCTACTGCGGCGGCTGTTTTACTGTCGAGGCGGTCATAGTCAATTAGTTTTGCTTGCCTGCTTGCTCTCCAAAGACGAGATTTTTACGCAGTTGCTTCAAGATCTCAATATTGAAGAATTAGACTCGGCATTATTTGTGCTTAAGCAACCATATAGCTTGCGCAAACTTGAAGAGACAGACATCTTGGAAGGTGATAAACGGTTTTGGTATGCTCGCGGCACCGTAGTCAGCGAATTTTTAGATAAGCTCTGGGAACTGGCGGTTGCACCAATTGACGACACTATTGACAAACAAATTGACTTTCGGTTACGGACTGAAAAACAAAAACAGCTCTATCTTTTCTTGCCTAATAAAGAAAAACTCAAGGAATTAGGAGAGTCAGTAGGGGAAGCCGATCGATTCTTTCGCTATGCAGAAGCTGCTTACATAGGTGATCTGATTGAAGAAGTACGCATTACCTTTAAGTTAAAAGGTCCAAATGGGAATATTAACTTTAGCCAGCTTTCTGAAGGAGAATTACAACTGCTAACCGTGCTTGGTCTAATGCGCATCACAAAAATGGATCATTGCCTTTTTCTTCTGGACGAACCTGATACCCATCTCAATCCAATTTGGAAGCTGCGTTACTTTGAAGAAATTGAGAAAGTGGTTGTTAGGAACGAGTATGAGACGCTAGCAGGTGACTCACAAATTATAATCACGACCCACGACCCACTAATGGTTGGGAGTTTGCGGCGCGAGCAGGTAAGAATTTTGCGTAAAAATGCCAACGGATCTATGGTCGAGGAACCTGACCAGCATCCCCAAGGAATGGGAGTTACAGGATTACTGCGCAGCGAACTTTTCGGTCTTCGATCAACGATAGATTCCGAAACGAGGCGAAGGCTAGATCGTCGTAATTTCCTATTTGCACTAGGAGATAACCGTAATTACTCTCAGAATGAAGAATTGACAAGATTAAGTGAAGAATTATCAGATCTTGGCTTTGCAACATCTGATTTTAAGGATCCCTACTATGCCATGTTTGTACGAAAGATGGCGTTACACACCAAGTTTCACAAAGACACTTTGACTCCTGAGGAGCAGAAAGAGCAAAATGATATTGCGGAGGAAATTATTAATGAAATTCTGAGCGAGGAGGAAAAGCTCGGATGAGATATATCGATCTTGAGAATAACAAGCCAGAGGATTGGTGGATCAAAAAATCAGATGAGTTGACAGCAAAACTTATGGAGCTTCATGAGAGAGGTGATATAGAAGCTCGAAACAAGCTTATTGATGATAATAGTGAACATTGGGGTCAGATAAAAAGCTGGTTACTTAGTCTGTCTAACAACAAATGCTGGTTTTCTGAGGCACGAGAAATTTTTTCCCATATGGACGTTGAGCATTTTCGCCCTAAACTTGAAGCAAAAGAACTAGACGGTACAAAGCGGGATGGATATTGGTGGCTAGCTTTCGATTATCGCAATTTTCGTGCATGCGGTAATGTCGGCAATCGCAAGAAAGGGGGATGGTTTCCTCTAAAGCCTGGATCGTTGATTTCTACATACGATAACCAATGTGAAGAATCAGAAATCCATTACCTTCTTGACCCAACGGATGCTGACGACGTTGAGCTGATAGGATTTAATGAGGAAGGTTTGGCGATCCCAGCTCCTGGTATCACGGAATGGGAAGAAGAGCGAGTCTTAGAAACTATCAAACGCTTAAAGTTAAATGAACACGAAGCTTTGTCAGTAGAACGTCAGAAAAAATGGCAGAGCATCACACGAGAAATTGATATGTATCAGCGTTATAAATCACGATGTGGAAGAGGAACAAATCCGGGAGCAAAGCAAAAAGTAGGTGAACACGCTCGTAACATTCGTAAAATGTCTCAAGAATCAGAAGAACTTTCAGCCATTGCGAAATGGTGTGTGCTTTTTAGAAACGACCCGCAACTCATACGGCTCATCAGTTAAGCGTTTAAATAAGTAGATGAAAAAGTATTGGATTACTAAGTTTAATTATTCAATTAAGTTGAATCAAAAATGTACTGAGTTTTCGGGTGATTGTTTGATGGCGATCGCTGATTATAAAGGTGGATCTGAAGACCCTCAAGCACTTCGATTGGTCTACCAGACATCTGCGATTAAGGCACTTAAGCAGAAAGTAGCTTACGAAGTGGAGTTTTCTTCAGTATCAGAGGCGTGCATTCGGAAACATGCTCCAATGCCTTTAATCGCTTCAGTTTTTGAGAGCGCACCAGCTATTCGCAGTACTTGCGTTGAAGCAAAGGCTAACGTAAGTTAGTCGCTGTATGAAAAATAGAATAGTTTCTGATACTTGGTTATATTAAAGTGGTTGTCTAACAAGCCTGCTGGAGCGGACTGCTGGGAGATTCTGGTTGTGCCATGAAGGTTAATTGCAGCCGTTCAGCAGGAACGTTCGACCGCCAGGTTATCTGTGAGACACTACTTGATAGTTGCTCTTAGTGGTGCAGAAAACTCCGCCAGAGAATATAAGCTCTCCAAGGGAGGTTGGGAAAGCCAAGATTTATGGTCTCAAACCCCGTAAACCCGTGGAAGATTACCTCGATCAGCCCTCAACTATGGGAACCTCTATTTTCGGAAGAATCCTTTGCTGGTAAGGCTTTCAGGAGTTTTCTGCACCACTAAGGATAGTTGCTTATGAGTACCCAGTGCTAAAGTACCGCGATATTTAGAAATAAGCTGAAGCTTTAATAGTTTGGCAAGCGATCGCTAGTCATGAAGTTTGTAAGTAGTAGAGCCGCATATTCTGCACTTTATGAGGATAAGTGATCCAGATCCAACGGATCGCTCTCAACATACTCCTTTGCTGTCATGTCTTCCAGAGCTACTACTGAACCTTCTACATTTTGGTAGCGTCCAGATTCAGGGATTAATTGTAACCACCGTTCAAGAAATTGCTCCCATCCTATCCCCTGGAACTTGCTCTGTTCCTCATCCCGGATGAACCAAAATATTAGTCGAATTTCAGGACTATTCCATGAAGGTTCTGCACGAACCCTAATCTCGCGTAAAGCGCGAAGTGCTTCTCCTTCATCAGTAGATTTATTATGCTTATCGCGCAGCCGATTTTGGAGTTTTTTAGCAAAGTTAGTAAAGTCATCAGGGAAAGCAAATCGAGCACGTTTCCTCGTTAGTGCTTGCCCCAGTGCTCTAACTGAATCATCACTAAGACAACCAGGTTTACGCTCCCATTCTGCTACGACAGCCTTTTCTACTGTCATGACACGGTCGAGGTCAGCAACAAGATTAAGTTCTGCAATTCCCGGAATGTAAGCGTATTGAGGTTGCCTGCTTCGTTGAATTTCATGTAACTGTGGTTTATCAACCTCAACAAGAGGTACGATTTCAACAAATGGGCGTTTATTACAAGTACGAACAATATCGCAAGTCTGTGTAACTACAGCAAAGCCCTTAACCTCGGATTCTGCAAGATCAATTTCTTCTTGAGCAACATCGGCAGAGTCAGATGTTAAAGGGCGTTGGGGATTAAAGCGATAGACGAACCAGTGTTCTCCAAGCACACAATCACCTTGGCACCACTCTGAAAGAGCAGTGTCTATTGCTTGAATCCAACTATCTCGATCATTGACCACTACTATTTTTTCGGCTCCTTGCAGTTCTAGCAGGTCTGGATCTTCCAACCTCACGATGGATAGGCTCTTGAAGAGCATCAACCAGATCTGCTGGATTCTGAGGCATATATGCCGTGTGTGCATCTTCAGATAGGGCACCTAATAATGGTCTTCGGGGTGCATTATTAGAACCAACGATCCGCTTGAATTCTTCATACTTACCTGCAACCAGGAGATCGAAAAGGGGATTCCCATTACTATCAGGACGAAGTAAAAGACTACGATTTAGACTTGCACTTCCCCGGTCAACATATCGAATAGTACCCAACAGTCGGTTGAGATGTTCTTCATTAAAGCGGGATAATGGTTGTCCACTGGCCCAGAAATGAAGGCTTCTTCGGGAAACATTGAAGAGCTTTGCCAATTGCTCCCAGGTCAATCCACTTAGCCTTCTTAGTTCACTGAGAGCCTTTTGTGTTGCTTCTGGAGAACTAGTTGATGCTATAGCAATCCCGCTCGTTGTCATTTCCGATGCGGCTGCTAAATTTTGATCAAGAATCTCTTTAGATGTAGTTGTGCTACGAGGAGCGGTTAAGATTCTTGTGAAAATTATATTTGGTCTTTTAGCATCTGTAACAGATCCAAGTGGCATATGTGGTTTGTCCAAAAGAGTACTCATGGTTTACCTCCATATCGCCGTAAGAAATCATCTTCTACTGCCCATCGAAAGAAAGTATAGATTCTTTCAGCAAAATGTTGTGCTTCGCTTATTAACTCCTCAACATGAAAGTCTCGATTTTTAGAAACAGACATGTCAAGATCAAGTATCCAACTGGGATCTGCAACAGCTTCTATCGCTTCTGGATCAAAAGTTGCACCAGCAGGCATAGCTCCCCATCTTGCGACAATTTGCTCACCTCCGCCGGGAATAATAAACAAAGATTCATTGATGGTCTGATGAATGTGCTCTCTAAAATCAACAGCCATCATTCCGGCTATCTCAGGTTTTACAAGGGAAGATATATCTTGCAAATTTTGTCCAACAATTCTGTCAATATATCTCAATCCAAAACGCTCTATACTTGCGGGCTTAAAGCTTTCATTAAGTGCGACAAAGATATTTTCTAGACGCTTTAAAAAATCACGACGACTTAAGTAAGCAGTCGTTTCAAGCGCTATAAAGTTAGATGCCAATGAAACTCGCCAATTCCAGTTATCTACTGTGTCTACAAATCGCCAAGTAACTTGAGGTGCAATTGGAACGACACCCTGAGGACTAAAGGCAAACCCTTGAGTTTGTTCAGGCTGGAGGATAGGATAGCTCTTGCGAATTGCTTCTTGAAATGAACCAACAAAATCTTTCTTCTCAATTGAAAGAATAGGCGGAAAGCGCAACTGTGCGATCACCCGAATAAGAGGTGCATCTTCCAAGGGCACCTCTTCGGGTGGTGGTGCAGTGAGTGGATTGAAACTAACCACTTTTTACATCCTTTCTGGAACTTTCAGAGAAATTAAGCATAGCTAGAACCGAGAGATAATACCTATCTTTCCCTATCCCTATGATATGTCATCAGTGTGAAGTAGATTGTGAAGTTTAAGTGGAATTTTCCGTCAAGCTGACTCGGTTCGCAGAGGCAAGTTGGAGAAAACCCAATGCCTACGGTATTTCTAGAGTCTTGTTGGCGCAGTCGAATCGGGTCGAGGCAGGTGTTTCACCTGCCCCTCCCACACCACCCATCATGCGGGTCTCCCCTAAAGGGACTTCCGTTGGGCGCGCAATGGGCGGTTCATGAAGATGCGCAAACAACACTGATCAACTACTCGTATCCCTGGACTTTCATCCAGAGTTGACGAATCGACAGCAATCCCTGTTGCTCCAGCCATTCATTGGTCATTCCCGTATGCGTCGCCAGCGTCTTTGATAACCGCCAATAGCCTTTGCGACTAATGCCAGTCAAAATTGCCTGACGCCTACTTGTCCCAAGCTTGAGTAGATTGCCGATGCGCGTCCTCGGTCTGCGCCATTGTTTCCAATAACACATCCGTATCCGTCGCCTCAGCCATCCGTCTAACTCTTCAATCGGGGTGTAGTGCTGGGAAATGCCAAAGTAATTCATCCACCCTCGCAAGTATCGGTTCAATCGTTGAATTCGCTCCGGCATCGAGACTCCCCAACTGCGACAGGTTAGTCCCCGCAGTCGGTGCTTGAAATCCTTCAATGCCCGGTCACTCATAAAGATCCGAATGCCCCGGAACGTAAATCCCAGGTATTCCAGTTCCTCGATCTTGACCACTCGGCTCTTTTCACGATTCACCTTCAGCTTTAGCTTCAAGCTCAAGTAACGGCTGACCTTTGGCATCACCCGTCGCCCTGCCCGTCTGCTTTTGACGAGTATCACCACGTCTAGGGTAAAGGAATGGTTTGGCATCGGTAGCGATAGCCTATCTGTTGCTGCAAGGTTTCCCAAAAGCAGTGCCTCATTAGCTTCGCAGGGTGTTTCACCTGTGTTGTGCCAACTCACCCGGAGGTCTCAGCCTTCTATGACGTTTCTGTTCATCGGCTCGTCGGTTTGCCGCTGGACTTCGGAGTTCGGCGAGGCTCACTCGATCCGCGTGAGATCAGTCGAACGCTTCCTTCAGACCCCTCCTCGCGGAGACGCCCTTGCCTTAAGCGAGTGGTTACGTCACTCGGAACTTTTGGGTTCATTTGGACGCTGGTTCCTCCACAGGGGACTTTCACCCCTTCAGATCACGCCCATGCTGGGCGTACACAATTCAAGTGTCGGAAGGGGAAACACCTCAAGCCTTTGGTGAGGCTTCAAGGGTGAGTCTTCAAGTTTTGTTCTCTTTAGATTCCAGTAATTGTCAAGCTTTTGCAAAGCCGATACAATGTAGATACTCTGTATATACGTTTCTTCAGGGAACCAAATTGCAGTGAGTGATCCAGCTAGCTTGAAGCGAAGGTTTGATCTATGGTCGCGACAGTTGCAAGGTGGGGAAATAGTCTAGCTATTCGACTTCCCCAGCATTTAGTTAAAGAGATCCAGTTAACCGAGGGTGTTGAGGTCGATCTTGTGGTGGTTGATGGCAATCTAGTTATCAAGCCCAGAATCCGAAAGCGGTACTCCCTGGAAGACCTGGTTTCTGCGATCACGCCAGAAAATCTGCATACCGAGGTTGAGAGTGGGATTGCTATGGGGAATGAAGCTTGGTAGAACCATCAAATCGCTATGTCCCAAACCGGGGAGATATCGTTTACCTGGACTTTAATCCAACCAAAGGTCATGAACAAAGGGGGCATCGACCTGCTTTTGTTCTTTCTCCACGTAATTACAACGCAAAAAGTTCTCTAGCACTGTTTATACCCATCACTAAACAACAAAAGGGATATCCCTTTGAAGTCCTTTTACCGTCCGAGTTGCAAATTCAAGGCGTGATTCTTGTCGATCAAATCAAGTGTCTGGACTGGAAAGCCCGTAATGTTCAATTTGTTGAGTCGGTTCCAGAAGTTGTCGTTGAGGAGGTGCAGGCAAAGATTGAACCGTTAATTCTGTAGCGATCCGAGAAACGCCTGTAGTTGCCAGCAGCCCAATTGGGTCGAGGCAGGTGTTTCACCTGCCCCTCCCACACCACCCATCATGCGGGTCTCCCCTAAAGGGACTTCCGTTGGGCGTGCAATGGGCGGTTCATGAAGACGCGCAAACAACACTGATGAATTAAGCGTATCCCTGGACTTTCATCCAGATTTGACGAATTTATAGCAATCCCTGTTGCCCCAGCCATTCATTGGTCATTCCCGTATGCGTCGCCGGGTTTTCTGTACCACTAAGGGTAATTATGGGAAAATCGGGCGCTCGACATTGACGCCGATTACAAGCGGGTAATTTCAACTGTGCGTTGCGATCGCTGAAAACAAACATCAAATTCTCGAAAGAAGTTTGTTTGCCCAAGAATGATAGGTACTTGAGGGGCTTGCGCCCAAGCAAATGCCAAGCGAACTGGTTCCAGATTTCCGACTTGTACATGCACGAATAAACCGCGTGCTTCAACCCTTGCAAGATTTCCAGCTAATGGTAGGCGAACAGTTTGGTTCTCCCAAATTGCGCCCAATTGTAACCCGATATCATAAGGTAAGAGATTGACTGTAGACCCAGTATCTAGCAGAGCATTCGCGAAGACAGAGAAGCTGGCATAACTCAAGGTTATAGGGATCGTCGGCAATGCTTCATTGTCAGAAAAAGGAAACTCGATTGTGCTAGGCATGGGTTGATGCTTCTCGGTCATCCTGAATCATCTGCATCATAATATCAGCGGCTTCCATTGCGTCATAGGGCGACCAAACTGGATATTCTGATGCAGAAAAGATGATTTGGAGTTCAGCGTCTGGTATCTGTGTCGCCAGGAGTTTAAAGAGTGATAATTTGTCTGCCTGGTCTAAATTGTTCACTAAAGGAAGTAACTCAGTGAGAGACATGGCTAAACTCCCAAATCTACGAGAATGCATTTATCATAAGCAATTTGTCAAAGTTCTGTGAGATACCGTCTAACCATTGCCTAAACAAACCTGGTTCATGAGGGGCAATTAACCCTGCGGGGAACTGCGCAGCAAACGCCCGAATCGGGGCATGATATAAATCGCCAACCCTGAAGCAAGATATGGGTAATCCATGACCTCTACCCTCCCCCTGTTGAACACCGCCCAGGTAATTGGAATCGATTTAGGCGGAACGGCTATCAAGCTGGGATGCTTTGACCACCAGGGCAACTGTCTGCAAGCCCTCACGGTTCCCACACCGCAACCGCCTGAACCGGAGGCAGTTCTGGAAGCGATGGTGGAGGCGATCGCCCAGATTGACCCCGAAGGGAAAGCGATCGCCATCGGCGTTGGCACCCCTGGTCCTGCGGATGCAACGGGACGGATTGCGCAGGTGGCGATTAACCTGGGCTGGAAGAACGTTCCCCTGGCGGACTGGCTGGAACAAAAGACAGGCAAACCCACAACCCTGGCCAACGATGCTAACTGTGCGGGACTGGGAGAATCCTGGCTGGGAGCCGGGAAGCGCTTTCAGGACTGCATTATGCTGACGCTGGGGACAGGTGTTGGTGGGGCCATCATTCAGAACGGCAGTCTGTTTGCAGGACGGAATGGCACAGCGGGCGAGCTGGGGTTGATCACCATCGACCTGGAGGGATACCCCTGCAACAGCGGTAACCGTGGCTCCCTGGAACAGCACGTCTCTGTGCAGGCGATCCGGCGACGCACTGGACTGGAGCCGGAGGAACTGGGGCAGCGGGCCAAAGCAGGGGATGCGGAGGCGATCGCCTTCTGGCACACCTACGGCTGCGAACTGGGAGCCGGAATTGCCAGTTTGCTATATATCCTGACGCCGGAAGCAGTGATCCTGGGGGGGGGCGTCAGCGCCAGCGCCGAGTTTTTCCTGCCGTCGGTGTGGCAGGAAATTGAACAGCGGGTGTTGCCCAGTTCCCGTGAAGGACTGCAAATTCTGGTGGCAGAACTGGAGAACCAGGCGGGCATTGTCGGAGCAGCGAAGCTGGCCTGGGATAGTCTGGGCGCTGAAACAACGTCGGCTGCTGCGGTTGAAACTGTGGATGTACAGGCGGCGATCGCCCTCAGTCAGTTCAAAGCCGGATTTCTGGCACGGACCTCCCATGAGCTGCGATCGCCGATTAACAGCGTCATCGGCCTGCATCAGTTAATCCTTAACGGCCTGACCGATGACCCTGAAGAGGAACGAGAGTTTATCGAACAGGCCCACGGTGCAGCCCGCAAGATGCTGGCGCTGATGGATGACCTGATCCATGTTTCAAAGCTGGAAAACAGCACCAGTCCACTGGATATCCAACCCCTTTGTTTAGCAGACCTCCTGGCAGAGATTCAGCAACTCACCCATTTGCAGGCCCGCAATCGCAATCTGGCGCTGGAATTTCTCCACCCCAGCGATGACCTCTATGTGCTGGCAGACCCGACTGCGCTGAAACAGGCGCTGCTACATCTGGTAGACGCTCCCCTGGCTCAAATGCAAGAAGGGTTTGTGCGAGTCGGCACGGAAGTCTTACCCGCCGATCAGCAGGTGCAGATCTGGATTGAAGACCAGCGTCCCGCCGATTTCTGGAAGGAACCGATCGACTTGCTCAGCACCGAACTGCCTGCACCCGCCCCGTCACTCCCCGGTCTGTCTCTACTGACGACTCAGACTCTGCTCACCCTCCTGAACAGCACTCTGGAGCTGGTGGCCCTACCAACTCAACCCCCTGGGATCACCCGACTACAATTTACGCTTCCCCTGGTGCAGGAATCAGATTGACGTACAGCGCTTTGCGCTGAGATAAAAACCGCAGTTTTTGTGTATGCGTTTAGCGTCTCTCGCGTGCCCCTGCGGCACAGGGGCACGCGAGAGATGCTAAAAATTAGGTTTTCGGATTCCCGCCTGGGCGTCGCCCAGGCGGGAATCCGAAAACACTAAACAGATACGTTTTTGTTGAGAACCGCGCTCTGCGCGGTTCTCAACAAAAACTGTGGTTCTCACGCGCTTGCAAAGCGCTGTATTTCCCGCTTTTGATGCACACCGTTCCGGGAAACTTCGTTTATTCTTTAGATCAGGTGGGTTGAGCTGGAACGATTAACCCTTCAGGGGAGCCGAAAGGCCATTGCCCTCCTCAACACCCGTCCCGCGAATGCCGTTGCCCATGGCAAAACACGCCCTGCTGGTTGGGGTCAGCAGCTACCCGATTGAGGATGCCGTCAAAGCGGTGCCCAGTGCGCGTCGAAATGTAGAGGCACTGGGGCGAATGCTGGCGCTTGCTGAGGTGGGTGGTTTTGCCAGCGTGACGCCGCTGTTCGACCCGGACCCGCTGGAGATGCAGGGGGCGATTGAAGAATTTTTCAGAGAACGCAGTCCAGACGATACGGCACTCCTGTTTTTTTCAGGCCAGAGCTGGCAGGATGAGGCAGGGCGGCTCTATCTGGCCTCGCGGCTGACCCGCATGACCCCAGACGGTTTTCTACTCAAGCATACCGCTGTCCCCGTCCGGTTTTTGCAGGATGTGATGAGCAGTAGCCCCTGTCGGCAGCAGGTATTGATTCTCGACTGTGGCCTGAGTGGACGGCTTGACCCGGCGCTGGTAGCCCACCAGAATGGCTCCCTCAGCCTGGAGAACCAGTTGGGTGGACGGCATCGAGCCGCACTGGTGGCGATCAACACGGCAACGGGAGCGATCGAGCATCACGGCTCCGATCTGTCACTCTACACGCACTATCTAGTGGAAGGGTTAGCGACCGGAGCGGCAGACCAGAACCGGGATGGCGTGGTGTCGGTGCGAGAACTGCACGATTACGTCAACGCCAGAGTGCAGGCATCTGAACCTTCGCTGCATCCCCAAATTGTGGCTCTGCAAGATGAAGCGCTCCAGATTCCCCTGAGTCAGGTTCCCGTCCTGAATTCTCGGCGGCAATATGGCGAGAAGGTGCGGCAGTACCTGGTTGGGGGACAGATTTCCGTTGTCGGGCGAGAGATTCTGAACCAGCTTCGGCTGAAACTGCGGCTTTCTCCAGCGGAGGCACTGGCAATTGAAAACGAGGTGCTGCAACCCTACCGGGAGCACGCCGACAGGCTCCAGAGATATCGACGGGCGCTCACGGCTGCGCTGGAACAGGAATATCCACTGGGATCGCGATCGCTCCAGGAACTGCGGGATCTGCGCGAATTGTTCCAGCTCCATGACGAGGATTTAATCCCCCTCAACCAGGAAGTCACCGCCCCCTTCGCCGCCCGTGCCGAAGAACACCAGCGCCACCTGGAGCAGTATCGCCACGAGTTCCAACACGTCCTGTCCACAGAACGCACGATTTCAGACACGACGCGCCAACGGCTGCGGAAATTGCAGGCCACATTGCAGGTTTTGCCCGCAGAAGTTGCAGACCTGGAACATGACACCATGATTCAGTTTGAGCAACAGCGGGAACAGTATCACCGTCACCTTCAGCAATACCGGGATGCCGTGGTGCAGGCAATCAAAGCAGAACTGCCGCTGAGCAGCAGTACCCGTCTGCGATTGCAGAAACTCCAGCACTCTCTGCAACTGGCCGACGCAGATGTGGCACAGGTGGAGGCACAGGTCAACGCCGAGATTGAACACGAGCGAACGGTCTACCGGGGACATCTGAAGCAGTATGAGGACGCCTTTGAGCAGGCGATTACCCAGGACAGGATGCCCAGCAAGCCCGTGCGTGACTACCTGCAACAGCTCCAGCAGCAGTACAACCTGCAAGACCCTGATATCATCCAGACGGAACGAGAAGTGCTGCGGCAGCAGAATCTGAAGCGGTACCAGGAGGCCGCAGAAAGGCTCTACCAATCGCTCCCCCTCAGTACCACTGCCCAGGAAGAATTGAAGCGACTTCAGGAGTCTTTGATGTTGAGCGATGATGATGTCGCCCTGATTCACAAACAGCTCACCACCCAGGCGCGAGTGCAGCAGCAGCAGTACCAGGTGCGTGTTCGCCAGTACGGTGGAGAGTTCTATGCGGCGATCGCCCGTGAGTTTCCCCTGAATGCTCAAAAGCGCGAGCAACTGAATCGACGGTGGCAAGAACTGGGGCTGCGGGAACCGGATGCCCGCGAGGTGGAGCGGCTGCTAATCGACAAGGTGAAAAAGCAGCAGGACGAGTACAACGCCAACCTGCAGCGGTACGAACAGGCGTTTGCGGCAAATGTGCAGACTGGAATCCCTATTACGGAAGAAACGCGAGAAACATTCCGGCGGTTGCAGCAGGTGTTGGGCCTCAAGGAAAGCGATGTCCAGGAGGCCGAGCGAGCCATCAAAGCACGATTTGAAGCGGAGCAGGTGCAGCCTCCGCCCCCTCCTCCGCCAGCCCCTGATCCCAATCAGGATGACCTGGCCAGCGAACGCGGTCTGGACTATCAGGTGCTTCAGGATCTGCTGCACAATAAATTCTGGAAGCAGGCAGACGAAGAAACATTTCGTCTGATGCTGGCGGCGACTGGCCGCACCAAAGAGGGCTGGCTCAATCCCGCTGCCCTGGATAACTTTCCCTGTACCGACCTGAACACCCTGAATCAACTCTGGGTGAAGTACAGCGGGGGACGATTTGGGTTTAGCGCCCAGCAGGAGGTTTATCAAAAACTGGTACTGCCTGATAGCGGTAAGAAGCAGCCGTGGCAACTCCCCTGGGGAGCCAGCGAGGCGTCGAAACGGGCGATCGCCTTTGCCAAGGAGGTGAAGTGGGTATGGGGCAAAGACATCTATCCCCTGTTTAAGTCCTATAACACACTGGATTTCTCTGAGAACGCACCAAAGGGACACCTACCCGCCTGCTGGTTCTGGCACCTGGACAGTTGGGAGGCGTTCCGCTCTGGCACCCTGGGTTCTACCCGTGCGCTGGGAGGGAGCGATCCAATTGGCCTCCTGTCGATGCTGGTGAAGCGGATGAATGAATGTCGAGTTGATAAACAGTAACTCAAGGGTGCCTGCCGCGATGCGGCAGGCACCCTTAAGCGCAATTTGAGCCGCGATCTGCGCGGCTCAAATTGCGCCATTCAGGTCACATGACCAGCGGCGGCGGGAATCGCATTCCCCTGGAAAAGTTCTCCACTTCCTCCGTATGACCGATCGGCAGGGCAAATTCCAGGTTCTCGTGGGGACGAGCGATCAGATGGTAGGAAAGCAGCTTTCCTCCATTCACGCGATCGACCGATGCCACACCCGCTGCAACAGAGGTCTGCACCTCGGCCACAGGGCCACGGATCAACACGGTAATTCGCCCTAAATCAGTATTCTCATAGCCCACCAGCGTCACGCGGGCGGCTTTGCACATGGCATCCGACACTTCCATTGCGGTTGGAATACCCAAAACTTCTACCATGCCCAGGGCGATCGCCATTCCTTACCTCCCCATCAAGCAACGCTGGCCCGCAGCCCACACTGGGCCGCATAGGCGATCGCCAGACCATCTGCACTGTCATCGGGCGACGGGGGAGCCGGGAGATTAAAAATCTGCATTACCGCCTGCTTCACCTCATATTTGCTGGCACCGTACTGGGCAACGCTGGATTTCACCTGGGACTGATGCAGAAAAATCAAATCGGTGAGTCCGTATTCCCCTAAGGTGAGTTCAATCACGCCCAGCGCCCGCAGAACTTTGTTCGCGTTGGTATTTTCTCGACCGAAGAAAGGCATCTCAAGCGCGACCACATCGGGTTTGACCAACTGACACAGCTCCTGCACGTCGGCACGAATCTGGCTCAATCGCTCGTACATGGGTGCTTTGGCCGGGGTGGTAATGACACCGTAATCGATCGCCTGATTGCCGCGAATGGCCCCAAAGCCAATACTGGCGATCGCCGGGTCGATGCCGAGGATAATGCAATTCACCAGATCCGTTGGTGCAATGGTCATTTTCTTCGGCCTGCACAAATCCTTTGTGAGTCATTTGTACCATGCCTGAAGCCAAGATTCAATTTTTGCTCAGTAGGTGAGCGCGATTAAGCTTGAAACCCCAAAAGTTGTTTCGCTCTTCGACTTCGCTCAGGGCGGAACAGCTTTTGGGGTTTCGACTTTTTCCATGCCCACTGACTTACTGGACTTTTGACTAAATTGCGCCGATTTTCCTGAAACACTGACTGCGTCAGCGTTTCAGGAAAATCGGCGCTAAAATAAAATATGTCGCGAAACGCTCTCGCAGAGAGCGTTTCGCGACATTGTAGAAAAAATAGTCAAAAGTCCAGTTTCTTATCATCTGATTCAAAACCCACAAACGAGATTGACGTGGTGCAAAGCACCACGTCAATCTCGTTTGTGGGTTTTGAATTTTATCGAGCCACCAATGAATAAGCGCAGACAGGAAACCTGCTGCGCTTGTATCCCTAACCCTTTCGGTGCAACGTACCCGTTTATCCTTGAGTCATGCAGGCATACCCCACTGGGGGACTCCGTTCAATCGCCCAACAATGGCTGTAACTTCAGCGGTTGGGGCATCTGCGGGAGCGCAATTTCTACGTACCCTGCTCGATCTCCACAAAATCCTACCACCCCATTTTCTTGCCCCTGCAAACTTTAAATGTGACCTGAGCTACCAATAATGCCCAAGTATCAAGGGTTTTGCTTTGTAGAACGGGTCGTGGCGATCGCCCGCAGAGTGTTTTATATTTAGGAAGATTTCAGAATCCCGTTATGACTGTTCATATTCACTTCCTTCCAGATAATGTGTCGGTGCAGGCTACAGCGGGCGAACCCCTGCTCCAGGTGGCGCAGCGGGCAGGAGTCTCTATTCCTACGGGTTGCCTGATGGGGTCGTGCCACGCCTGTGAAGTCGAGCTAGACAATGGCAATGTCATTTGCGCCTGCATCAGTGGTGTACCTGCCGGACAGTCTGAGGTCACAGTGAATTTGTACGTCGATCCGACCTGGTAGTGCCTATCCGAATAACGAAAACTTGGGTTTTCGGATAGGTTCTTATTTACAGTGTTAATTACAGCGTTTCTACATCTGACAAATTTTGGCTCCCGCGCAACCGACCCAATCGTTCATCCCCACCCCGGTCAACCACCGGGCAGCGATCGCCCTCGGCAGCAATCTGGGCGACTCCTGCGCCATTGTTGAAACTGCCCTCAAAATTCTTGCTGCAACGCCGGGAATTATCCTGGAACGTCAATCTCACCTGTACTGCACCGCTCCTGTCGGGCCACCCCAGCCAGACTACGTTAATGCCTGCGCTGTCGTTGCCACGACGCTGGAACCTCACACATTGCTGACAACCCTACTGACAATCGAACAGCAGTTTGGGCGGGTGCGTCTGGAACGCTGGGGACCACGGTTGCTGGATCTGGATCTCTTGCTCTACGACGACCAGATCCTCGACACTCCTTCCCTGCAACTACCGCATCCCAGAATGCACGAGCGGGCGTTTGTGCTGGTTCCCCTGGCAGAAATTGCACCCCAGTGGATTCATCCGGTTATAAGGGAGGCGATCGGGCATCTGGTGCAGCAGGTGGATGTTACAGGGGTGAGTTGTTGGAGTAGGTTTTGTAGGGTGGGTGGATGGGTAGATGGGTAGATGGGTGGATGGGTAGATGGGTGGATGGGTAGATGGGTAGATGGGTAGATGGGTAGATGGGTAGATGGGTAGATGGGTAGATGGATAGATGGGCGTTGCGGTGAGCGATAGCCGAACCGTGGATGGGTGGATGAGTGGGTGGGTAGATGGGTAGAAAAATTGTTCCCCCACTCCTCCACTCCTCAGGGTCATTTCATTCTCGATTTGGGGTATGAATTTACCCAAAGTTGAACTGTAGGATGGGCAAAGGACGGCAGACCGTGCCCATCACCATTTGTATGCATTGATGGGCACGCTTCGCTTTGCCCATCCTACCCTGCTCATCCACCCATCCACCCATCCACTCATCCACCCTCCCACCCTCCACACACTACCGACTCAACCAGCCGATCGCCTCTCGAATCCACAGTTCTGGGTCTCCTGACTTTGACAGCGTGGACTGCTGCCCGACGGCTCGGAGTGCCTGCATGATTTCGCTATTGGTGTAGCCCAATGCCAGCAGGGTAATCTCGACTTCTTCTTGAACACTGCCGACGGGAGCCGCATCAGGGGCGCTGACCAGGCCAGACTGCGATCGCCATTCCGCCAGTTTTGTTTTCAGTTCCAGCGCCAGACGCTCTGCGGTTTTGGTGCCGACGCCGGGGGTGCGCGACAGCATCCGGGTGTTGCCGGAAACGATTGCCTGAACCAGATCCTGGAGACCCATTGCATCCAGCAGTGCCATTGCCAGTTGGGGGCCAACGCCGCTAACGCCGATCAGCTGTCGGAATAAATCTCGCTCTGCCGCCGTCGCAAAGCCGTACAGCACCGTCTGGTCTTCTTTTACCTGCATATGGGTAAATATCTGCACGGTCTCCCCTATACCGGGGAACTGTTGCAGCATTCGCGGCAAAATCTGCACCTCGTATCCAATGTGATTCACCTCCAGGGTGAGAATGACGCGGTTGCTGAGTTTTTGGGCGCTGGCGATCGCGCCTTTGAGGTAGCTAATCATCGGGACCTGTGGCTTAAATTAGGGAGCCTGACTGCTGGCCAGGAGAAGGGCTAATCAATAGGATACACCTGTATTACAACGAGCGAGAATGATACCACCAGGTGATGGGAGAAAAGCAATTGAGTATTACGATGATTGAGTTATCTGTCGCCCTTTGTATGCACTTGTTCTGTCCGTTCTCGAGTCTTTCACATCAATGCTTTCTGAATTGTTTAATTTGTTATATAGCGTGTTTCAAGCGCCTGAGGCACGAAGTTTTTGTTGAGAGCCGCGCTCTGCACGGCTCCCAACAAAAACTTTGGTTCTATCTCAGCGCAAAGCGCTGTAGTCCTGAGGAAACTGAAGGTCTTGAGATTCTGGCTTCCGGGTGCTTGCTGCGGGGGACTACCCTATGAGTTTCTGGCGATCGCAGTGGCGCATCTGGTTTCCGACGCTCGGCCATCAGGTCTGGATTTTAATTATTGGGCGGTTACTCTGTCAGATTGGAACGGGCTTTACGCTGTTCTACGCGCCTGTGTTCTTTGCTAATCAGGTGGGATTGTCGGCGACCGCAGTGGGGATTGGCATTGGAAGCGGTTCAGTCACAGGTGTGTTTGGCCGAATTTTTGGCGGGACGCTGGCCGATTCGCCCCGATTTGGCCGCCGCTGGACGATTTTGCTATCGGCGGCGGTATCAGCCCTGGCGGATGTATTTCTGGTGCTAACCTACAACTTTCCCACCTTTCTCATCGGTAATCTGCTCATGGGTCTGGGCATTGGCCTCTACTGGCCCGCAACCGAAGCGCTGGTGGCCGACCTGACGCCTATGGAGCAGCGCAATGAGGCATTTGCCCTGACCCGTTTGGGGGACAGCTTAGGGTTGGGACTCGGTGTGATCTTGGGGGGCATTTTGATCTCGGCCACCGGGATGTACCGTGCGCTATTTGTGATTGATGGCATTTCCTTTGTGGTATTTCTGGCGATCGTGTACTGGGCGATCGCCGACGTCCGCAGCGCTAGTCCCCAACATTCCGTGCTAAAGGGATGGGCCAAAGCGTTGGGCGATCGCATCCTGATGATCTTTTTTCTTGTCGGCTCCATCTTCACCACCTACCTGGCCTTCGTCAACAGCGCTCTGCCGCTCTACTTCAGTCGCTTTGTCCCCCAGGGAAATGCCCCTGGCTTCTCATCAGAAATTCTGACCGTGCTGTTCAGCCTGCATGTCGCCCTGACAGTGCTGCTACAGATGCCTGTGATCCGTCTGGTGAATCATTTGAGCCGACTCCAGGTGCTGATGGTATCTGCCGTGTTTTGGGGCGGCGGCTTTGTCCTGATGTGGGTGACAGGAACAGTATCGACGGCCAGCCTGATGTGGGCGATCCTGGCGCTGACACTGATGGCGATCGCCACCGTTGCCTACACGCCCGCTGCCACCGCCTTTGTCGTCCAGATCGCGCCGGAACCCCAGCGCGGCGTCTACCTGTCGGTTAGCTCCCTATGCTGGGCAGTAGGCTACTTCGTCGGCCCGATTCTGGGGGGCTGGGCGATGGATCAACCCGCCTGGTTTGCCCAGAATTTCTGGCTGATGTCAGCGGCCAGTGTGCTGGTGTGCATCGCGGTGTTGATTTACCTCGATCGCAGCTCACCCAAAGCCCACTAATTCACATCTGAAACGCACCGAGAGGCGCAGAGAGCGCAAAGATTCAACTCTGCGTCCTCTGCGCCTCTGCGGTGAACTTAACTCTGCTCAGGTTTTCACGAGACCATCCTATGCCCCAACCGCTTCCTTCGCGGCGTACAGAACCTCAGCGGTGATCGTTTCGATATTGCGATCGCGCGCAAATTTCTCCGTGTTCCGCTTCACCTTCCCACGCACAAAACCGGGGATCTTGTTCAGTTCCGCGAGGCCGTCTTTGCTCCAGCCAAGGTCAGAGTCCGCAGACACCGTTTTGGTGATCACCTCTTTGGTGTCATGGCCGCCGAAGATCTCCAGCAGGTGGTCTTCCATGCCCAGGGTGAAGGAGTTGTACACCAGGTCGGCGATCTGGTTGGTGCCTTCGTAACCCAGGAAGGGGCGATAACCGATGGGAAAATTCTGGATGTGAATGGGAGCGGCGATCACGCCACAGGGGATGTCCAGGCGTTTGCCGACGTGGCGCTCCATCTGGGTGCCAAAGATGGCAGCGGGTTCCAGACGGGCGATCGCATCGGCAATGGCTCCATTGTCGTCGCTGATCAACACTTCATCACAGAATCCCTCCACCTGTTCACGGAACCATTCTGCGTCGTATTTACAGTAGGTTCCCGCCAGCACCACTTTAATGCCCATTTCCCGCGCCAGGATTTTTGTCATCGCAACGGCGTGGGTGTTGTCACCAAATACGACGGCTTTCTTTCCAGTCAGGTTCTGGCAATCGATGGAGCGGGAGAACCAGGCGGCCTGAGAGACGTAGAGGGTCTGGTCTTCGATGAATTGCTCGTAGTTCACGTCTGCCCCCTGGTCGTTCAGCACCTGCTGGATGGCGCGAATGCAGCGGGCAGTTTCCACCACGCCCATTGGAGTGATGTCGATGAATGGGGTGCCAAATTCCTGTTGCAGGTAGTTCGCGGTCATCAGTCCCAGTTCCCGGTAGGGCACCAGGTTAAACCAGGCACCGGGCATATTCTTGATCTCATGTACCGAGGCTCCTTCGGGGATCACTGCATTGACCTCGATCCCCAGGTCGGCCATCAGTTTGCGCAGTTCGCGGCAGTCATGCTGGTTATGGAATCCCAGCGTGGTCGTGCCGATGATGTTGACGGATGGCTTTTCGGTTTTGCCAGCGGGCAGTTCGCCTTTTTTATGAGCCTTCTCAATGTAGTACTGAACGATTTGCTGGAGGGTGCGATCGCTCGCCTGTAGCTCATTCACCCGATAGTGATTGACATCCGCCAGCAGCACGTCGCCCTTTGCGTCGAGTTGGGCACGTTCCACAAAGTTCTGCAAGTCCTCCTGCAAAATGCTGGAAGTACAGGTGGGAGTGAGGACGATCAGGTCGGGGGATTCCTCCTGGTCTTTGCGGACAATGTTGTCCACTACTTTTTCCTGGGAACCGCGTGCCAGGACATGGCGATCAACTACGCTGGCAGTCACGGGGGTAAAATTGCGATCCCGTTCGAGCATGGAGCGCATCACGTTGAAATAATCGTCGCCCAGCGGTGCGTGCATGATCGCATGGACATTCTTAAACGAACTGGCGATGCGGAGTGTCCCAATGTGTGCCGGACCTGCGTACATCCAATAGGCCAGTTTCATAAAGCTATCTCCGGGGTTTCTTATCGCTCTCAATCTTCGCAAAAACGCTTTAATTTAAGGGAGAGGAAAGATAGACCGACATATTTCTTACCATCCTGTTACGTTTTACAGCCGAGGGATAAACCATGACATTCACGGCCTCACAAAAGCTTCCCAGGATGACCGTTGAGGAATACCTGGAATGGGAATCGCAACAGGAGGTACGCCACGAATATGTCAACGGTGATCTGTTCGCCATGACGAGTGGCACGATTCCCCACAACGACATCTCGCTGAATCTCTACACTGCGGTGCGCCCTCACTTGCGATCGCGCGGGTGTCGTATCAATGTATCGGATGTCAAAGTCCAGGTCAGCCCCACCAGTCCTTACTATTACCCCGACATTGTGGTCAGTTGCGATCCATACGATCTGAACGCCCGCAAATTCATCCAGCACCCGAAACTCATCGTGGAAGTGCTGTCGCCGGGAACCGAAGCCAGAGACCGGGGGGAAAAGTTTACCAACTACCAGAAAATGCCCAGCTTGCAGGAATATGTGCTGATTGACTCGGAGAAAGTCGCTGTGGAGTGCTATCGCCGGGGTGAGGGCAGACTGTGGCTGTACTATCCCTATACGGTTGGGGATGCGATCGCCCTCGAAAGCCTGGAATTTGAGTGCCCGATCGAGTTGCTGTACGAAGGCGTATCATTTGAGGAAACATCAGAGGTGTAAGCAAAGATGCCTGCATCCAAATCTCTACCGCGTCTAATCGAGGCAAAGATTCAGAAGCTCGCCAATGAACTTGACCAGGCTAACCTGTAGCGCTCCATTCAACTGCTAACCCAACTTCAAGTTGACACCTCAAAAAATACGGCAGGGGAAACATGAAAAAACTCCGCCAGTTTCTTGATGTGGTTCACCTTCAGATTTCGCTGACCGTTTAGCACGGCAGACACGATTGATTCGGTTTTGAAAATCGGAACTAAATCTTTCTGCAATAAATCTCGTTCTATCATCAGTGCTTTAATTAACTCACTTCCATGGATATCAGGAATGGTAACGTGCTGCTCCTCATATTCATAAATCAGAGTTTCCAGCAGATCGAGATAGTCTCGCTCATCCTCAGTTAACTGTGGCCGATCCAGTAATTCATCGACGATCGCCTGAGTCGCTTCAAGTTCTCTCTCTGTGCGAATCGGGCGCGGCGGAAATTGTTGCAGTAGCTCAAGGTAGGTGGAGGGTCTATTACCTCGGCGACTTTAGAGAATGCGAAAATGAACCGACCCCGCGTAGGATGGGCAAAGCGAAGCGTGCCCATCACCCAACGACAGGCTAGATGGGCACGCTTCGCTTTGCCCATCCTACGAATAAAGAGTCTTTGTGCAATGCACCCTATTTGATCACCGAGGTAATAGTTGTACCAGCGGTCATTCTTCCAATCCCCTTTGTCATACTCTGCATGGGTCAGCACATGGCGGATGAAACCTTTCTGAATGTAAAACGGCGCTGTTTTCAGAGGATGGTGAAACAATCGCCCCACAAGGTTTGTCCCGCAACGATGGCGATCGCCCCCAACCCAATGGTAACGGTAGGGGCGACACGGCAGTTCGCCCGGTTCGGACGGCAGTTCGCCCGATTCACCCGATTCGCCCGGTTCACCCAGGCTATTCGTTTCACGCACCCCCCCAAAAGTCAATTATTCTATACTCAGTAAACAATCGCCCCCCGGCTTGCTAAATGGCAAAAATTGCCCTGCTGATTGGCATTAGCGAATACTCCCCCGAATTTGCCCCGCTTCCCGGTACGGCGACCGATGTGGCGGCAATGAAACGGGTGCTGGAGGATGGGGCGATCGCCGCCTTCGATCAGGTCACCACGCTGCTGAATCCGCAGAAACAGGAGATGGAGGAAGCTATCTTTACGCTGTTCAACAGCCGCCGAAAAGAAGACCTGATTCTGTTTTATTTTTCGGGGCATGGGGTGAAGGACGAAGATGGCAGGCTGTATCTGACCACCCGAATTACCCGCAAGGATATGGTGGAACCCACCGCCGTTGCCGCCAGCTACCTGAATGCCCGCATGAGCAACAGCCGTGCCAGACAGCAGGTGCTGATGCTGGACTGCTGTTTTAGCGGTGCCTTTGCTACCGATATGACGGCCAAAGCGCCATCCACAGAGGACATTGCCGCTGACCTGCGGCGGGAACTGCAACCGGAAGGACAACCAGAGGCGGAAGGGAGAGCGGTTCTCACCTCTTCCAGCGCCACCCAGTATGCCTTCGAGCAGCCCAACGCCCAGCTTTCCGTTTACACCCATTACCTGATTGAGGGACTCTCCACCGGAGCCGCCGATCTGGATAGCGACGGCGAAATCACGATTGATGAACTGCACGACTATGCCCGCAGCAGAGTACAGGAAGCAGCGCCCGCAATGAAGCCTCAGATTTTTGCGGTGAGAGAAGGCTACAAGATCCGACTTGCCAGGGCACCAAAGGGCGATCCGAAGTTGCAGTATCGCAAAGCGGTAGAAGAGGCGGTACAGGAGAACCACGGGGAAATAGACCCGATCGATCGCATCACCTTGAATGTGCAGCAGCGGGAGTTGGGGCTGACCGCAGAGGAAGCAGCGGCGATCGAAGCAGAAATCCTGAAACCCTATCAGGAGCGGCGACGCAAACTACAGGATTATGAGACAGCATGGCGGGCGGCAATTCAGCGGGGGGCAATTACCGAAGCCCAGCGCACGAAACTAAAGCGACTGCAACAGGTGTTGCGCCTGCGAGATGAAGATGTTGCGGCGATCATCGCTGCATTTCCACCGCCCGTTGAGGTACCTCCGCCTGAGTCAACTCAATCTGAGACACGATCCAGCGATCGCCCCTTACCGTCTGAAACTCGACCCCCGCAAAAAACTGCTGCATCGGTGCCCCCACAAGTCCCTCCACAGAAGCCATCCACACGCACTCATCCTGCTCCCCAGGTCTCTCCTCCAACCCCCTCCAGACAAACCGAACCTGTGCCCCAACGGCTGATTTCAACGCCCGATCGCCCTTCAAAATCACAACCTCAGTCCTCCACTTCCCAGCCCTCAGCCATCAGCCGACAGCAATTTCTCAAGTGGGCTGGATTTGGGGGCGGTGGATTGGTGATTGCATTGGCTGCCAACCGACTGTTTCAAACCACGCCATCTGATCAGTTACCTCCATCTTCGGCATCTCCATCTCCGGTAACCGCAAGCGCAATTTCTTTGCAGCCTTTCAATTTTGAGAGCGTGACCGTGAATGAGAAGGGAGAGGAACAGCCCCGTCGTCCTGGACAGGCGCAGTCTTTCAAGGAAAACCTGGGTAACGGGCTTGAGTTGGAAATGGTGTCGGTTCCGGCGGGTTCATTCACGATGGGGTCACCGGAGAATGAAAAAGATCGGGAAGCAGACGAAGGGCCTCAGCGGACGGTGAATGTGCCTGCATTTTTTATGGGTAAATTTGCAGTGACCCAGGCACAGTGGCAGGCGATCGCCACCCTCCCCAAAGTCAAAATCGATCTGAATCCTGATCCATCGAATTTCAAGGGAAGCGACCGCCCTGTCGAAAGGGTTTCCTGGAATGAAGCGGTGGAGTTTTGCGCTCGCCTATCTCGCCTTACTGGACGCACCTACCGCCTGCCCAGTGAAGCCGAATGGGAATATGCCTGCCGTGCCGGAACAACAACTCCGTTTCATACAGGAGAAACGATTACTAGCAGACTGGCAAATTATGACGGAACTTCTGTTTATCGTTCGGAACCCAAAGGGGAATACCGGGCACAAACCACTCCTGTAGGCAGCTTTAAAGTTGCCAATGCTTTTGGACTTTATGATATGCACGGCAATGTGTGGGAGTGGTGTGCCGATCACTGGCATGGAAATTATCAGGGTGCACCGACCGATGGAAGCGCCTGGACGACGGGTGGAGAGAGCGATCGCAGAGTTCTACGCGGCGGCTCCTGGTTCGTTAATCCGAGGAATTGTCGCTCCGCGTGTCGCTTCTTCAACTACCCGGTTGACCGCATCGACAATCTCGGTTTTCGAGTTGTGTGCGAGGTTCCGAGGACTTCTTAGCCCTCTGCTTTCTTGCCATTTTGCCCTCTGCCCTGCTTCCCTTTGCCCTCTTTCGCGCGTTAGCGCGATCATTTTTTTTTGTTTTGACGGCTCTCGCTTCTCTATCGCTGAACCTTGCGCCCAGACCTCGGAGGTCTTTCCCTGTCTCTCGACAACCTCCGCGATGCCCCACAAGACCTCCGAGGTCTGACTGCAGGGGGCGATCGCGCCTGCAAACGGGTGGTTTTTGGGGGTGGGGCGATCGCGCCTGCAAATGGGTGGGTTTGGGGGGTGGGGCGATCGCCCCATCAGCCCTCCGAGGTCTAACCGCAGAACGAGAGACAGGTGCTAACATCAATGTACAGGTTTATGTACAGGTTCATGCTGTCCTACGAAATCACCTCCCCCACCGATGCCAGAAACCGCTTCTTTCAACTGCTGGAGCAGGTTGTTGAGAACCATCAGGTTTACATTATCAATCGGCGGGAGGGCGAGAACGTTGCGTTGATTGCTGAATCTGATTTGCAAAGCCTGGTGGAAACGGTGTATCTGTTGCGATCGCCCGTCAATGCCTATCGACTACTGGAAGCTCTGGAAGAATCACGGTCTGGAAAAATTGCGCCCCAAACAACGGAGGAATTACTTCAGGAGCTAGGCATTGAGCAAGAAGAAGAAAACGCCACCCCCTGATTCGCCCAGCATTATTCAGCGCAGTCCAGGGTTTAGCAGCCGCTTCAAAGAAGATATTGCCTGGTGGTTCAAAACCGACTTCAAGAAAGCATCGAAAATTCTCGATCTGGTAACGGCTGTGATGCAAGATCCCTTCCAGGGAATTGGCAAGCCGGAGCCTTTGAAATATCTTGATGACACGATTTGGTCACGCAGAATCGATCTGGAGCATCGTCTGGTCTACCGGGTTAGCGAAAGGCAGATCGACTTCCTCGCCTGTCGGTATCACTATGAATAAGGGGCTTGCCATAAAATAAAATCCCAGGTTTAGCGTGGCGCGCTAAACCTGGGATTTTATTAAACAGCAGATCCTAATTGGGAAACCACAGCATTCCAAATCCCGTTAGAATCGTTGGGAGTCCAACCGTCCAACCGCTTCGCTGTCGATATGACCGTCCCCCCTGCATCTGCTGAGCCAAATCCGCTGGGCGATCTGCCGGAGCGGTTAATCAAGCACACCGTTCGCTATGCCGATCATAGGGCTGTGAACCGGGATGACCTGACGCCGATGGTGCGGCACTACGCGGAGCTGAAGGACGAGTATCCCCACGCGATTCTGCTGTACCGGGT
Organism: uncultured bacterium; assembly: GCA_964630955.1. Lineage (GTDB taxonomy): Bacteria > Cyanobacteriota > Cyanobacteriia > Elainellales > Elainellaceae > CAZVXA01. Next base: position 37,769 of record CAZVXA010000031.1, read on the forward strand.
GGGCGACTTTTTTGAGACTTTCTTTCAGGATGCGATCGCCGTTGCCCGCGAATTGGAACTCGTTCTCACCAGCAAGGATGCAGGCAAAGAAGTGGGTCGTGTTCCCCTGGCAGGCATACCGCATCACGCACTGGATCGCTACTGTGGGCTGCTGGTGGAAAAGGGCTATGCCGTTGCTGTCTGTGACCAAACTGAGGACGCCTCAGAAGCGCAGGGGCGGTTAGTACAGCGGCAGGTGACGCGCGTCATTACCCCTGGCACGGTGCTGGAAGAGGGGATGCTGAATGCGCGGCGGAATAACTACCTGGCGGCTGTGGTGATGGCGGGATCGCACTGGGGGCTGGCGATCGCCGATGTCTCCACAGGCGAATTTCTCACCACCCAGTCCAGCAACCTGGAGCAGTTGACGCAAGAACTGCTGCGTCTGCAACCGTCGGAGGTGCTGTTTCCCACTAATGCGCCTGACCTGACGGGGCTGCTGCGTCCGGGTAATCGCTCGGAACAGTTACCGGAGTGTCTGCCGTCTCAGTTCTGCTATACGCTGCGATCGCAACACCCCTTTGTGCTGGCGGAGGCGCGGCAGCGGTTGCTGGAGCGGTTTCGGGTGCGATCGCTGGAAGGCATGGGCTGTGAGCATTTACCTTTAGCGGTTCGAGCAGCGGGGGGATTACTGGAATACCTGGAGGACACGTCAGAGCGACGGGTCGTGATGAAGGGCAAAGAAGACGAGGAGCCGCAGCGAATTCCGCTCCAGGTACTGTGTACCTATACGCTGTCGGAGTATTTAGTCTTAGATCACCAGACTCGCCGTAATTTAGAAATCACTCAAACTTCGCGGGATGGCACCTTTCACGGTTCACTGCTGTGGGCGTTAGATAAAACAGTGACGGCGATGGGGGGCCGCTGTCTGCGGCGATGGCTGCTGCAACCATTGCTGGATGTCGCACAGATTCGGACGCGGCAGGACACGATCCAGGAACTGACGGAGAACGGCATTCTGCGGCAGCATCTCCAGCAGTTATTGAAGCAAATCTACGATCTGGAGCGACTTACGGGACGCGCTGGCTCCGGTACCGCCAACGCCCGCGATCTTTCTGCCCTGGCGGATTCACTCAACAAACTACCCGACCTGGCGCGACTGGTGGCCCACGCAAAATCAGGTTACCTGACCCGACTGCAACAGGTCTCTCCTGAACTGGAAAAACTGGGACAAAGGGTGCGATCGCATCTTGTCGAACACCCGCCGCTGTATTTAACGGAGGGCAACCTGATCCGCGAGAACGTGAATACTCAGTTGGATGGTCTGCGCCAACAGCTTGCTGCGGACAAACAGTGGATTGCTGAACTGGAGACAACTGAACGACAGCGAACAGGAATTTCAAACCTGAAGGTGGGTTATAACAAAGCGTTTGGATACTTTATCAGTATTTCGCGGGCCAAGTCGGGAGATAAACTTCCAGAGGGTTATACGCGCAAGCAAACGCTGACGAATGAAGAAAGATATATTACAGGCGATTTAAAGGAAAAAGAATCATCTATTTATAGCGCGACTGAAGCAATTAACAAGCTGGAGTACGATCTATTTCTGGCACTGAGAATTGAAGTCGCAGAATACGCGGAACCGATTCGAGAGATTGCCGGGGCGATCGCCGCCGTAGATGCGCTGTGCAGTCTTGCAGAAGTTGCCATTTATCAAAACTACTGTCGCCCAGAGATGACTTCAACACGGGAAATCTCGATCGAGGATGGACGCCATCCAGTGGTTGAGCAATCGATCCCCGCAGGTTTTTTTGTCCCCAATTCGGCCAACCTGGGCGTTCCTGAAAAGCGAGAAGAGGCTCCCGATTTAATTATTCTCACTGGCCCAAATGCCAGTGGAAAAAGCTGCTATCTGCGACAGGTGGGATTGATTCAATTGATGGCGCAGGTGGGGAGTTTTGTCCCGGCTCGCTCGGCCAGACTGGGGGTGTGCGATCGCATTTTCACCCGTGTCGGAGCAGTTGACGATCTTGCCACCGGGCAATCCACCTTCATGGTGGAAATGAACGAAACGGCCAATATTTTGAATCACGCTACGCCGCGATCGCTCGTTCTCCTGGATGAGATTGGTCGGGGGACAGCAACGTTTGATGGGCTGGCGATCGCCTGGTCTGTAGCCGAATATCTTGCGACTGAGATTCGCGCCCGCACTATTTTTGCAACTCATTACCACGAGCTAAACGAGCTGTCCTCCATTCTTGCGAACGTCGCCAACTATCAGGTCGTCGTTAAGGAAATGCCCGACCAGATTATCTTTCTGCATCAGGTGCAACCGGGCGGTGCAGACAAGTCCTACGGCATTGAGGCGGGACGACTGGCGGGACTGCCCCCTTCTGTGATTCAGCGGGCAAAGCAGGTAATGACTCAGATTGAGAAGCACTCCCGCATTGCAGTCGGTCTGCGGCGAGGAGCCACTTCTACTGATGATCCCCCTCAGAACGGGAAGCGCAACCGGGTGTCAGAGAATGCCCAGGACCAGTTGAATATTTTCGGCTCGTAGGGCAGCAACTATAGCGCTGCGCGCCTGGATAAGGTACAGATTTTTGAGAGAGAGCTACGCCGAGAGCTGCTCTCTCTCAAAAATCTGTACTTCACTGGACTAAATTGCGCCCATTTTTCTTGAAACGCTGACGGAATCAGCGTTTCAAGAAAAATGGGCGCTAAAATTTCGCGGCGCTATAGGGGAAATCGTCAAAACTCCAGTTATTTCCTAACCTGCCAACACCTTCGCTGCTGCCGCAACTCCTGCACCAGACGTTGCCCCCTCGTACCCCAACTCCTGAAGCGTGCCTTCCAGAGCTGCAACAGCGCTGAGGATATCGCGATCGCACACAAAGCCCAGGTGCCCCACGCGGAAAATCTTGCCCTTCAGGTGGTCCTGACCACCCGCTAAGGCGATGTCGTAGCGCTTCTTCATGATCGAGCGAATTTGCTCTGCATCAACGCCAACAGGAGCCACAGAGGTAATCGCCGGACTGGAAGCACCATCGGGGGCGAACAGCGGCAGGTTCATCGCCTTCATGGCGGCGCGAGTGGCGTGGGTGTGTCGCCAGTGGCGGGCAAAGATATTTTCTAATCCCTCTTCCTGCATCATCTGGAGGGCGACCTGGAGACCAAAGAACATATTCACCGGAGGGGTGAAAGGGGTGCTATTCTTGGCAGCATCTTTGCGGTATTTGCCCAGATCCAGGTAGAACCGGGGGCAGCGGGCCACCGCGTAGGCTTCCCAGGCTTTGGGGCCGACAGCGACAAAGCCGAGTCCCGGTGGCAGCATGAACCCTTTTTGGGAACCGGAGGCGACCACGTCCAGCCCCCACTCATCAATGGGAACGTTGGTCGCCCCCAGACTGGTGACGGAATCGACAATAATCAGCGCCCCATGTGCCTTAACGTAGCGGTTGATCGTCTCCAGGTCGTTCAGCACCCCGGTGGAGGTTTCACTGTGGGTGACGATGACGGCTTTGATTTCCTTCTGGGTGTCGGCCTCCAGGCGGGCGCGAAACGCTTCCGGGTCGAGCGGCTTGCCCCACTCGGCGGTGATCTGCTCTACGTTCATTCCATAGACTTCTGAAACCTTCGCCCAACGTTCGCCAAACTTCCCGTTGTTGCCCACCAGCACGCGATCGCCGGGACTCAAGAAATTCACAATTCCGGCTTCCACTGCCCCCGTACCGCTGGCAGCCAGAATCAGCACATCACCCTGGGTTTGAAACAGCCACTTTAACCCCTGGGTCACTTCCGCCATGATTTTGCCGAAGTCGCCGCTGCGGTGACCGATAGGGTGCTGCGCCATTGCCAGCAACACCTTTTCGGGCACAGGGGTCGGCCCCGGAATCATCAACATCAGTTTGTTATCCATGCGTCTGTCCTGCTTACTTCCTTCTCAACAAAGATCCAGAATGCCATAAGAAAGCGATCGCCGGGGTGGGAGTAGAGATTAAGTCTGGTAGCAGATATAGCACTTCGCGCTTTTCAAGCGCGTGAGGTGCAGAGTTTTTGTTGAGAGTTGTGCAGAGCGCAAGTATCTGTTTAGCGTTTTCGGATT
>CAZVXA010000032.1:0-41594 GCA_964630955.1 uncultured bacterium
ATGTCTGAAGCCAGGGGCATTGCATCCCCTCTCAAACTCTCCCCTTCGGTAAATGCCTATTTGAAAGAAATCGCTGGCGAGGATTTTACCGCCAAAGATTTTCGCACCTGGTTCGGTACGGTTCATGCTCTTTCGGAACTGCGGGAAGTGGGGGTGTTCAGTTCTCAAGCTGAGGCGAAGAAGAATGTAACCCAGGCGATCAAGAATGTTGCAAAACCTGATTGACTGACAAAACTCCTGAAACCCCGATTCCTGCGTAGGTTGGGTTAGCGACAGCGTAACCCAACATAACCGCTGCTGGTGTTGGGTTTCACGCTGTTCAACCCAACCTACGGTAAAATCTGTCAGTCAATCAGGTTGCAAAACAGTTGGGGAATCGTCCTGCCACCTGTCGTAAATATTACATTCATCCAACGATTCTGGAGGCGTATCTAGCGGGAGAACTATTATTGTTGGCAGAGCAGTCTTCACAGTCTGATCATATGAGTATTCCAGAAGGCTTAAGTCCTGAGGAGCAAGCCGTGTTGGGAATTTTGGAGCAGTATTCGCAGGCGCAGGCGGCGTAAAAAGACCTCGGAGGTTTTCAAAACCTCCGAGGTCTGGTTGAGCTAAAGGTAACTTTTTATGATTCCATCCTGGTTGATCATCGGCGCAGTAACATTTCTCATTGCACTGGGCAGCAGCCTGTTTCAGCCCAAAGACATTAGTTGGTTTCGGCGGCTGCGGCGTCCAGGCTGGCTGACGTTTGAGCCGCTGATTCCGGTGATCTGGACGATCGTTTTTGTGTGTGGAGCATGGTCTGCCTATATTGTCTGGAACCGGAACCCAGGGACAACTCAGACCTGGTGGTTGATGGCTTTTTATGTTCTGGTGGAGGTCGTGATTGTGGCGTTTAATCCGGTGACGCTGCGATCGCGCAATCTCAATTACGGAGCTTTTGTTGGTGGTTTAGGGTTTGTGCTGGGGCTGATTCTGACGCTGCTGGTCTGGCAAATTTCTGGCTGGGCAGCGTTGTTGTTGCTTCCCTATCTGATCTGGAGTCCGATCGGTACATATACCACCTGGGCGATGGGACAACTCAACCCAGAGTATACCTGAGCGATCAGTTTGTTCTCTATGGGGGCAGATGAGCCAGGAGTTTCATCCCCATAAACTAGGGTGAAATGATTTTGGGTTGTAATTATGCTCATTCTTTTAGAAGCTGCTGCTGAAGCTGCTGCGAATGCCACCAATCCTACGAGTGGCCCTGCGGCAATTTCCCTATACTTTGTTTATATTGTTGGCTTCATCGCGGCTGCGCTATTGGGGTCGATCGCCTGGTATAACTCGAAGCGTCCACCGGGATGGGAGGACAAGCAGCGTCCGGATGCGGTGCCGGAGATTGACCCGACGTTGGATTAGGAACGTCTGTCTGTACTGCTGGCTTCGACTCCGCTCAGCCAGCAGACGTGCTTTTCTTGAGTGAGGTTTTTTGGCTGTTGATGGGCGATCGCTTTTTGTCGTTGATGAAGATAGGTTTTGTAGTTTTTTGTTTTGGCTGCGAACCAGAGATCTGGAGGGGGTAGCTTACCCCCCCCGCCCCCCCCGCTTGGGGGACTGGCCTCGTCCCCCAAACCCCCTCCGATTAGGTTGCTCGTGAGTCGCCAGCAGCCCACAGCGTGTTACCCACGATCGCAGCACGGCTGAACCGTGGGAAGCAGAAGTATCGTCTCACAGACCGCACCGTTGGGGCTTCAGCCCCAACGAGTTCTAGACCTTTGCCCGCCCATCCTTCAGCCATGTTCATGGCAGCGGAAACCCGCTAATTCGCTGTACGTCGCCCACGGGAAACATAGTCGGAGGGGTTTGGGGACGCGGCGTCCCCAAGCGGGGGGTTTGGGGGGTAAGCTACCCCCCAAGAAGTCTGGTTTTGCTCCAACACATAACAACTACATAGCGGACCGCAAAAGCAAACTCACCCAATGCAAGTCCTAAAATAAAGCTGGTGCTCCTCCTACACCAGAGCACACCTCAACTTATCCGAAAAACCCTTGCCCACCGACCTCTCCCTCCACGTCGAAACCAACCCCGATCGCCTCGATCGCTACCTCGCCGATCGCCTCCCCGACTTCTCCCGATCGCGCATCCAGAAGCTGATCGAGCAGGGCCAGGTACAGGTCAACGGGAAAATCTGTGACTCCAAGAAAGCTGAGTTACAGGTGGGCGATCGCATCCACCTCACCATCCCCGACGCAGAACCGCTGCAACTTGAAGCGCAGGATATTCCCCTCGACATCCTCTACGAAGACGACCAGCTCCTTATCCTCAACAAACCTGCCGGACTGGTCGTCCACCCCGCCCCAGGTCACGCGGACGGAACCCTGGTCAATGCAATTCTGGCGCACTGTCCTGACCTGAAGGGAATTGGTGGGGTGCAGCGACCAGGAATCGTACATCGGTTGGACAAAGACACCAGTGGGGCGATCGCCATCGCCAAAACCGACATCGCCCACCAGAGTCTGCAGGCCCAGTTCAAAGCAAAAACTGCCCGCCGCACTTACCTGGCCATCGTGTACGGTGCGCCTAAAACCGACAGGGGAACCATCGACCAACCCGTTGGGCGACATCCGGTGGATCGAAAGAAAATGGCAGTTGTCCCTGAAGAGAAAGGGGGGCGGCGGGCGGTGACCCACTGGCGGGTACAGGAGCGACTGGGAAACTACACCCTGATGCAGTTTGACCTGGAGACTGGGCGAACCCACCAGATTCGAGTTCACAGTGCGTTTATCGGATATCCCGTTGTTGGTGACCCTATCTATAGCGCAGGGCGATCGCTGGGAGTTAACCTATCCGGTCAGGCACTCCACGCCTGGAGGCTGAGGCTACAACACCCCCTATTAGGAGAGTGGATTGAGGCGATCGCCCCACCGCCGCCGGATCTTGTGAAACTGCTGCAAATCTTGCGGCAACGTTTTTTGTCACATATCTAAATAAAGGGCAGTGTCCCGTTACATTCCTTAACGGAATCAGAAATAAAGGTTTTTGCTGGAGAGATTCAGGAAACATTATGAAACGGTACTTCAGTCAAGATCTTAAGAGATTCTTAAACAAGTAGGAATTCTTTAATTCACGGTTTTGTAAACAGTTTTTGTAAACGAATGTATAAGTCTTTTGGATTTAAAATGGCCTCAAGCTCCTTCCCTGACGGTGTTTCAGGGTTCATTCTGTCTGCGGATATACAATTTAATAACTTGTAACAGATATTGGCTTTACCGCATTGTATAAAGAGATTCGGAAGGGTTAAACAACAGGCGAACCCCAAACAAATCCTTGATTTGATTGGATCTGCACCTTCTCATACAACTGTGAACTTTTCTCAGAATTCTGAAATGTGCGGATGTCTCTCTGTTAAGGAGCGATCGCCTCAGACCAGAAAAATCGCAGTTGAGGGTGTGCCTCCCTTCTCTAAGCTGTGTCATGCAGCAACCGAACAAGACTGGCTCAAGTTACATCCAGTTTTAAGACCCAACTCAACAATCTATTTAGGAGATTGAGTCCATGTTAGATGCTTTCGCCAAAGTCGTTTCCCAAGCTGATGCGAAGGGTGAGTTCCTGAGCAACTCTCAGTTCGACGCACTGGCAAATATGGTTCGTGAAGGTAACAAGCGTCTGGATGTGGTTAACCGCATCACTGCTAACGCTTCCAGCATCGTTGCTGACGCTGCTCGCGCACTGTTCGAAGAGCAGCCCAACCTGATCGCTCCTGGTGGAAACGCTTACACCAACCGCCGCATGGCTGCTTGCCTGCGCGATATGGAAATCATCCTGCGCTATGTGACCTACGCGGCTCTGGCTGGCGACTCCAGCGTACTCGACGATCGCTGCCTCAACGGTCTGCGTGAAACCTACCAGGCTCTGGGCGTTCCCGGCGGCTCCGTTGCTGCTGGCGTTGCCAAGATGAAGGAAACTGCGATTGGCGTTGCTAACGACCCCAACGGCATCAGCAAGGGTGATTGCTCTGCTCTGATGTCCGAGCTGGCTAGCTACTTCGATCGCGCTGCTTCTGCGGTTGCTTAATTGCTCATTAGTTTTCTGTCATGCGTCAGGTGTTCTCGATAACCCATGACTCATGACCCATTCACAAACCTTTTGTACGACAAGCTTAGTTTAGGGAGACATTCCAACTATGAAGACCCCCATCACCGAAGCGATCGCATCTGCTGATACCCAGGGCCGTTTTCTGAGCAACGCAGAAATGCACCAGGTGTTCGGTCGTTATGAGCGCGCTGCTGCTTCGATGGAAGCCGCTCGCGCCCTGACCAACAACGCTCAGAAGCTGATTGATGGCGCTGCTAATGCCGTTTATCAGAAGTTCCCCTACACCACCTCCACCAACGGCAAGAACTTCGCCGCTGATGCTCGTGGTAAGGCCAAGTGCGCTCGTGACATCGGCTACTACCTCCGCATGGTGACCTACTGCCTGGTTGCAGGTGGCACTGGCCCCATGGATGAGTACCTGATCGCTGGTCTGGATGAAATCAACCGGACGTTCGACCTGTCCCCCAGCTGGTACGTTGAAGCTCTCAAGAGCATCAAGGCTAGCCACGGTCTGACCGGTCAGCCCGCTGTTGAAGCGAATGCTTACATCGACTACGCAATCAACGCCCTCAGCTAAGCTGATGGTGATGCCCGGAATGGTAAGGCGATTGTTGGGAGCATCGCTGCTGGCAAATGTCTACTGTTCCGGGCATTGTTGTATCTGTGGTTAACCTTCAGGTGCGCTTGTAGCGGAGAATGACGGCCAAGACGTGAGGGTGAGGCGACAACGCCATCTGCTAACAAGAGCATCTGCTCCAAACTCAACTTATATCGGGAGGTTAGCATGGTGCGTTTAGCAGCAGCCAATCGGCTGGGCATTAGCGCGTTTGGCGCTTCGGAGCGGGTAGAGTTGCGCTTAAACTGGACGGAAGACAACGTTCAGGCTGTAATTTGGGCCGCTTATCGTCAGGTTTTAGGAAACGACCATTTGATGACGAGTGAACGACTGACCAGTGCAGAATCGCTTCTGCGGCAGGGTCAGATTTCCGTTCGAGACTTTGTGAGAGCGATCGCTCAATCGGAGCTATACAAGGAAAAGTTTTTCTATTCCAATCCCCAGGTGCGGTTCATTGAATTGAACTTCAAACATCTGCTGGGTCGTGCTCCCTACGACGAATCTGAAATTTCTTATCACGTCAATCTTTATAATCAGCAGGGTTACGCAGCAGAAATCGATTCATACATTGATTCTGTAGAGTACCAGGAAGGCTTTGGCACGTCGGTCGTGCCCTATTACCGGGGGTTTGAGTTCGAGCGCGGACAACGAACCGTCGGTTTTACGCGCATGTTTCGACTGTTCCGTGGCTATGCCAACAGCGATCGCGCTCAGTTTGGCAAGAGCCGTCCCCGTCTGACACAGGAACTCGCTGGCAACATGACCATGCCAATTGTGCCGCCCTCTGCGGTGGCAGGTTCATTGACAGGTGCAGGCGTGTCTTCGCTGGCGGGGGCAACGGCGGGCAATCGCGGCCTGTTCCGGGTATCGGTGGTGCAGTCCACGGCAGGAGGTAATGCTCCCCTGCGCCGCAGCAACCGGGAATTTCTGGTGCCCTTTGATCAGCTTTCGACTCGACTCCAGCAGATTGCTCGTCAGGGCGGACGGGTGACTGGTGTCTCCCCTGCTTAACGTTTTTGTCACCCGTGGTGTGCTCCGTGGGTTGACGCTTTCATTCGTTGTCTATTTCAGGAGAAACTTCCGTGGCAATTACAGCAGCTGCCTCCCGTCTGGGAACCTCTGCGTTCAGTGATTCAGCTCGAATTGAGCTGCGTCCCAACTGGACGAAAGATGAAGCCGAAACCGTGATCCGCGCCGTGTATCGCCAGGTGCTGGGGAACGACCACCTGATGAAATCCGAGCGCCTGATCAGCGCTGAATCCCTCCTGCGCGATGGCAACATGACCGTGCGTGAGTTTGTTCGCTCCGTTGCCAAGTCTGAGCTGTACAAGCAAAAGTTCTTCTATGGCAGTTTCCAGACCCGTGTCATTGAGCTGAACTATAAGCACCTGCTGGGTCGGGCTCCCCTGGATGAGTCTGAAGTGATCTATCACCTCGACCTGTACGAGAACGAAGGCTACGATGCCGATATCGACTCCTACATCGACTCTGAAGAGTACCAGGCCAACTTCGGTGAGAACGTGGTGCCCTACTTCCGGGGCTTCGACTTCTACACGGGCGCTCGCACCACTGGCTTCACCCGCATGTTCAAGCTGTACCGGGGCTATGCCAACAGCAGCCGTTCTCAGACGGGTGGCAACAACTCCCGTTTGGCGCGTGACCTGGCGAAGAACCGCGCCAACACCATCGTTGGACCTTCAGGTGACGGCACCTTTGCACTGTTCAGCCCCACCGATGATGTGGCTCCCGCCAAGTGCCTGGGTGGTTCCATTGGTGAGAGCGATCGCGTCTACCGTCTGGAAGTCGCAGGGATTCGTGGTGCAGGCTACCCCAAAGTTCGCCGCAGCAGCACCGTCTATCTGATTCCCTACGATCAAATGCTGCCCAAGATGCAGCAAATCCACCGCCAGGGTGGGAAAATCGTTAGCGTAACGCTGGCGTCTTCATAAATTTTGGCAGGTTTGTCCTCTGGGCAAACCTGTTAGAAAAAACACTGTTTCTTCTGGAGATTAATCATTCATGTTTGGTCAATCAGCAGTTGGAAGTGCTGCCAACAGTCCTTCTGGTAGCCGGATGTTCCGTTATGAAGTGGTGGGTTTGCGTCAGAACGACGAAACCGACCGTAACAGCTACGAAATCCGCAACAGCGGCAGTGTCTTCTTCACCGTGCCCTACAGCCGCATGAATGAAGAGATGCAGCGGATCGCTCGCCTGGGTGGACGGATTGTGAAAATCGAATCGTTGACTGGCGCTTAACCCAACCCCAGCCCTCCCCTCGCCAAGGGGAGGGGGCCGAGCCACCAGCTCTCCCTTGCTGAGGAGAGAATTTTCTGGCTTCCCCCTCACCAATGTGAGTTTCCGGCCTCCCCCCTTTGCAAGGGGGGGATTGAGGGGGGGGAAACCTTGCTGAGTAGGATGGACTGATGTTTGATTCGACCGAACAGAATCACGATTTTGCTTCTCCATCGTCAGTGGAGTCCCAAGAGGGACCAACGTTGACGGTGGAGTCGGCGATCGCCAACCTCAGCCATTCCGACCTCAGCCTGCGCTACTACGCTGCCTGGTGGTTAGGCAAGCACCGAATTGCCGACCCTGCTGCCGTAGATGCGCTGATCGCTGCCCTCGAAGACGAATCCGATCGTACCGAGTTAGGTGGCTATCCCCTGCGGAGAAACGCCGCTCGCGCCCTCGGCAAGCTAGACGATGGGCGAGCCGTTCCCGGCCTCACTCGTTGTCTGGACTGCGAAGACTTTTATGTGCGAGAATCCGCTGCCCAATCGTTGGGAATGTTGGGCGATCCGTCCCCCGTTCCCCAACTCATGAAACTGCTCGATGGAGGCATTGCTGCTGCTGTGCGAATCCCCGGTCGTCCTCATCTGGCGCAACCTTACGAGGCCGTTATGGAGGCGCTGGGCGCATTGGGCGCAACGGACGCCATTTCGTTAATTGAGCCTTTCATCGCTCACCCGGTGCAACGGGTTCAGTATGCGGCGAATCGCGCCCTTTACCAGCTCACAGGCAATTCGGAGTATGGCGATCGCCTGGTTGCCGCCCTCCAAAGTGACGACATTAACCTGCGTCGTGTTGCTCTGTCGGATCTGGGTGCAGTCGGCTATCTGCCTGCTGCGGATGCGATCGCCGCCTCTGCCGCCGAAAACAGCTTTAAGTTGTTTTCTCTCAAAGGCTTGCTGGAGAAGGCAATTGATCAATCCTCCGAACCATTATCCCCGGATGCCATCAAGGTCATGACCCTGATGGATTCGATGCTGTAGGGGCAAAGCATTTGGGCCGTTATGTGTCGGTTAGCCCAAAACGTCATGACCCAAATGCTTCGCCCCTACACCCCACCCCATTCCAATTCCCAAAACCCGTGCCCGATCCCTCCATCCAAACCCTAATCACCGCCATCGATGAAGCCGATTCACCTGAACGGCTGATCGGTGCGGTGCAGGCATTGGCAGCAGCGCGATCGCCCGAAGGTATTCCCACGCTGATTCGCGCTTTGGGATTTAACAACCCCGGTGCGGCAGTGGTGGCAATGCGGGGATTGATTCAGATGGGAGAAGTTGCGGTCGAGCCACTGCTGACGCTGATGGACGACTACAACTATGGGGCAAGGGCGTATACGATTCGGGCACTGGCGGCGATCGCTGACCCCCGTGCCCTGGAAGTGCTGCTGAGTGCTGCCGAGACCGATTTTGCACCGAGTGTACGGCGGGCGGCGACGAAGGGGATTGGCCTGTTGCGGTGGGTGCAGTTGTCGGAGGTGGAAAGGGCGGTTCCTTCGGAGTTGCACGAAGCTCAAAATGCGCATTTGCGGGTTCTCCAGTCCCTTACAATCATTTCAACTGACTCCGATTGGTCGCTGCGCTATGCAGCGGTGGTCGGTCTTCATGCCCTGGCTGCATCCAGCAGTCTGACGCAGGATATCATCACGCATCTGGTTCAAATGGTTGAGGCCGAGTCTGATTCTGCTGTGGTGGAGCGGATTCGATGGGCGCTTAGCGCTTTGCGCGACCCCGAACAAAATACCAGCCTCCACCAACCGTCGGTTCCGCCCCGAATTCCCCAGCCCACCGCCTGAGTATCCCCAAAAAACACCAGACACCCTAGACAAAAAGGTAGACCCATCGCATGTCGATCCCACTGCTCAAAGTCACCCCCAAAACCCAGAACCAGCGCGTCACTGGCTACGATGTTCTGGATGAAGACGACCCCCAGATTTATCGTCTTGCCGATTCTCTTGTCAGCGTGGACGACGTGATCTGGGCCTGCTACCGACAGATTTTTAGCGAACATCTGATTCTGGAAAGCAATCGCCAGATCCAGTTAGAGTCCCAATTGCGCAATCGGGCGATCTCCGTGCGCGAGTTCATCCGTGGCCTGGGTAAATCTGCAGTCTTCCGTGAGCAGATCGCAGAACTTAACTCCAACTACCGGATCGTAGACCTTACCTTCAAGCGCTTCCTGGGACGGGCTAGCTACGGCAAGCAGGAGCAAATCACCTGGTCGATTGTGATCGCCACTAAAGGTCTGCACGGTTTCATTGATGCTGTGTTAGACAGTGACGAATACACCTCAAACTTTGGTGATGACATCGTGCCCTACCAGCGCCGCCGCATGGAAGGTCGTCCCTTCAACCTGGTCAATCCCCGCTACGATGACTACTGGCGCAACCGCCTGCTGGAGATGGATCTGGCTACCCGCTCCTACTACCAGGTGCGCAGCTACCAGGCGGGAGAACTCGATCGCAAAGTCATCCAGCAAGCCATCCCTGCCTCCTTCCGCATCATGGCGCAGAATATGCTGGTACCCCAGATCAACCCGCAACGCGACGTGGCACGGGCAACCTCCAGCAGCATCCAGGTGCCTGACAGCAGCCGCAATGGAGACGGTTTGAAGCCCACGGTGAAGCGACCCGCAGTGGCGTTGCCCTATCGGTATATTCCATCGAATCGGTAACCCATCCCAGACCTCCTCTTGCCAGGGGGAAGAGCCGAGCCATGAGCCTCCCCCCTTAGCAAGGGGGGATTGAGGGGGGCAAAGCACTTCTCGCAGAGGGAACCCTACCCCAACCCTCCTCTTGCCAGGGGGCAGGAGCCAGACCACCCACTATCCATCTTTCCATCAATAACAAAAACCTCCCATGTCCATTCCTCTCCTAACCTACAGCCCCACCTCGCAAAACCAGCGGGTCAATGGCTATGAAGTTGGTAACGAAGATACGCCCTACGTCTACCGAATTGAGAATTGTTTCGACAATGGCGACACCGAAGAGCTAATCTGGGCTGCTTATCGCCAGGTGTTCAGCGAACATATCATTCTCAAGAGCAGCCGTCTGCCCGACCTGGAGTCTCAGGTAAAGAACCGCTCTATCACGGTGCGCGATTTCATCCGGGGACTGGCGAAGTCTGAGACCTACCGCAAACTGGTGGTGGAGACAAACTCCAACTATCGGATTGTGGATCTCACCCTGAAGCGTCTGCTGGGTCGTGCTTCCTACAACCAGGATGAGCAGATTGCCTGGTCGATCAAGATTGCCACCCTGGGGTTTGAGGGCTTTGTAGACCTGCTGATGGACAGCGAGGAATACACCACAAGCTTTGGCGACAACACGGTTCCTTACCAGCGTCGTCGTTACAAAGACCGTCCGTTCAACCTGGTTACGCCTCGCTACGGCGACTACTGGCGTGACAAACTGGAGAGCGAGCGGTACAAGTGGGGCGACATCCGCAACTTTTTGGATATGGCGCGATCGATCCAGATCAAGCCAGCTCAGTTCGCCTCCGTTTCTACTGCTGGGATTTCTATTCCCGATACTACTCGTAGCACTTCTACGAATGTTCCGGCGTCGATTAATCCCAGCGCTAGTTTCCCGGTCCGATAATCCACTTTCCTTGCTCTGGGGTCTGTTTTACACCCACTAGTGCTGTCAACACTCAGTTCTGCAACATCGGGTTTTGGATGCTCTCGCCCCCAGGAAGGGGGGCTACCGTTCAGACTTCTGAGTTCGGCGAGGGTTGTGGCTTGAGATCAGCTTTCGGCCCGAAATCAAGCCGAGGGGCCGAGCCGTCGAAGCCCCTTTACCCCTTACAAAACTTTCGTTTTGCTGTACCAGATTTTCATTTTGTGTGCGCGAAGTGCACGCAAAATGAAAATCGACTGGGTTGGCAAACACGCCCCAGATGGGGTGGGGAAAGTTGGGATCATCACGCATAACATGGAGATTATTTATGTCACTACCCCTCCTGGAGTACAAGCCCACAACCCAGAACCAGCGGGTTCCCGGTTTTGGTGCGGTTGACACCAATGGAGATGTCTCATTCTTTTACCGACTGGAGGATGCTACCTCTGCGTCGGAGATGGATGAGTTGATCAGGGCGGCCTACCGTCAGGTGTTCAACGAACAGGAGATGCTCCAGTTCAACCGTCAGATTGTACTCGAAACTCAATTGAAGAACCGTGCGATCACTGTGCGGGACTTCATTCGAGGACTGGCGAAATCTGAGCGGTTCTACCGACTGGTTGTAGAGTCCAACAACAATTACCGTCTGGTGGAAATGTGTATCAAGCGACTGCTGGGGCGGAACCCCTATAACCAGCAGGAGCTGATTGCCTGGTCGGTGCAGATTGGCACCCTGGGCTGGGGACGGTTTGTGGATGCTCTGATTGATAGCGAAGAATACACCCAAAACTTTGGCGACAATTTCGTGCCCTATCAGCGCAAACGCATGACCGATCGCCCCACTAGCTTCACCCCCCGCTATGGTGCGTACTACCGCGATCGCCTGCCCAAGCAAGGTCCGGTGGTCATCCCTGGACGGTTTAGCCTCAATTTTGATCAACCGTTTGAGCTACAGACATTTATCAGAGGCGTCAATGGCGGACGGTTGTCTGCTGTCCTGCTGCTGTTGACACTCCTGTGCGTTGCATCGTTAGCGATTTATTCCTTCTCAAATGTGGCTGGTTAACTCTACTCGACTGCTCAAAGCGCGAGACTCTGAGTAAAACTGGCAACCGCGAGAGTGGGCAATCCGGGCGATAATAAACCGTAACAGAGTTTGTCAAGCTCATTCCATCACGTTCTCATAAAGGGAGATTTTTCGATGGCGTTGCCGCTGCTCGAATATAAACCAACGACTCAAAACCAACGGGTCCGCAGCTTCGGCATAGCGGATCAAAATGAAGACACTCCGTACATTTACCGCACCGAAGATGTCTTCTCGGTGACGGAGATGGAATCTCTGATCTGGGCAGCCTATCGTCAGGTGTACAGCGAACATGAGATTCTTCGGTCTAACCGCCAGGTGACGCTGGAGACGCAGTTGCGGAATGGTTCGATTTCAGTGCGCGATTTCATTCGCGGGCTGGCCAAGTCCTACCCCTTCTATCGTCTGGTGGTGTCGGTCAACAATAACTACCGCCTGGTAGAGATTAGTCTGAAGCGCCTGCTGGGTCGCGCTCCCTACAACCAGGACGAGACGATCGCCTGGTCAATTGTGATCGCCACCAAGGGATTCGGCGGTTTCATTGATGCACTGGTTGACAGCGATGAGTATACCCTGGCTTTTGGCGATAGCACGGTGCCCTACCAGCGCAAGCGCATGGGTGCCAACGTTGAAGGCCGTCCCTTTAACCTGGTGACTCCCCGTTACGATGAGGATTATCAGGAGCAGGCCGGCATGGTTGTCAAAGACTGGCGTCTGGTGGTGCAGTCCTTCTACGATCGCAAATCTCAGGAGCGTCGTCTTCCCGAAGGCGACCCCCGTCGGTTTGCTGGCGTGGCAGCGGCGATCGCACCCAAGGTCAACTACGCTCAGCGTATCTCGTCGTTTGATATCGACTATCTGAACAAGGTGCCTTACAAGAGACGGTAAATCATCTTTGAGTGCTTTGTATTCAAAGTTGTGATTCCTTTACTGGGTTTTGTTTCTGCTTGCTGAGTCCTGGCAAATTGTCGGGTTCAGGGGGGAGAGGCAGAACCCAGTCATTATTTGGATGAGCAATCAGGATTGCGATCGCTCCGCCCAGGGCGTCAACACCTGTCCCAGCACCTTAAAGGCATAGTCAGTCAGTAGCCCGATTACGCCAATCAAGGCGATCGTGAACAGTACCTTGTCCGTTTGCAGAAATCGCTGGGACTGAACAATGCGAAAGCCCAGTCCTTTGTCGGCGGCCACCAGTTCTGCGATCACCAGGAAGTTCCAGGCTCCGGCAATGTTGACGCGCAGGGTGTCGATGATGCTGGGGGAAATCGCCGGAAGAATCACCCGCAGCAGCACGTCGAGGCGGTTTGCGCCGAGGGTGTAGGCAACGTTGAGGAGTTCGTTGGGGATGAATTTGACGGCGTCGGCGATCATGATCGCGTTGTAGAACACGATGCCCAGAAAAATAATCATGATGCGGGCGGGTTCATCCAGGCCGACCCAGAGGATAATCAGCGGGACGAAGGCAGCGACAGGCATATAACGGACGGTGCCGACAATGGGCATGAAGAGATTTTCCATGCTGTAGAAGGTGCCCATTGCAATGCCGATGGGGATACCGACGAGGGCTGCGGCGAGGAAGCCTGCGAAGACGCGAAAACTGCTTGCGAAGATATCGGTCAGGAGCTGATTTTCTAGAAATAAAGTGACGCCTGACTGCAAGACGGCGGTGGGGGTGGGCAGAAACGTGGGGTTGGCAATGCCACCATAGCTGAGGATTGACCAGATGGAGAGGGGGACGGCCAGGGCGGTGATGGAGAGGGCGATCGCCAACCGTTTAGAAAATCCCTGGCGGATGCTCCAGAAAAGCGATGGTTTGAGGTATTTGTGGGTTTTTGGGAGGGGGGGTAGCACGGAGGATAGGAACGCAGACTTGGGGTGAGCGGTGAGTCGAATTCTGGACGCAGACTTTGGGGTGAGCGATGAGTCGAATCCTGAACGCAGATAAACGCAGATTTTGGGTGAGCGATGAGTCGAACCCTGAACGCAGATAAACGCAGATTTTGAATGAGTGGTGAGTTGAAACCTGGACGCAGATGAACGCAGATTTTGGGTGAGCGGTGAGTCGAATTCTGGGAGGGCGATCGCACATTATCGGGTGTGATGACCTACTAAACTGTATCATTGGGAACTGCTGTTGGCCTCTGTGGCTCGTTTAATCAGGGCACGGGGTTGAGTACTTTTTTTATCCTTTTCTCCGTTGGAGAATTCTTTTGGACGCTGATATCGCTACTGTTGTCCAGTCTGATGTGCTGCCAAAGCTGGAAGTCAGGGGTGTTTGTAAGACTTTTCAGCAGAAGGGGAAGCCTTTTGTGGCGCTGCAAAAGATTGATCTGTCAGTTTATCCGGGGGAACTGGTCTGTATTGCGGGGGCTTCGGGGTGTGGCAAGTCAACCCTGCTGAATATCATCGCGGGTCTGACAGCGCCGACATCGGGGACGGTGCTGGTGGATGGCGGAGTGGTACCGGGGCCGGGAGCAGATCGGGGGATGGTGTTTCAGAGCTATACGCTGTATCCGTGGCTGACGGTGGCGGAGAATATTGCTTTTGGGTTGAAGTTGAGGCCGATCTCGAAAGAGGAGATTCAGAAGCGGGTGGCCTACTATCTGGAGGTGGTGGGGTTGCGTCAGTTTGCCAGGGCGTATCCGAAACAGCTCTCCGGTGGGATGAAGCAACGGGTGGCGATCGCCCGTGCCCTGGCCAATGAGCCGGAGGTGCTGCTGATGGATGAACCGTTTGGGGCGCTGGATGCGCAGACGAAGGAGCAACTCCAGCAGTTTTTGTTGCAACTGTGGGAGCAGACTCACATCACGATTCTGATGATTACCCACGATATTGAAGAGGCTGTTTTTCTGGCGCAACGGGTGTATGTGATGAGTGCTTATCCGGGGCGAATTAAGCAGGAATTTAAGATTGATCTTCCAGAAAAGCGCGATCTGGAGCTAAAACTTTCCTCTGAATTTCTGCAAATTAAACGAGCGATCGTCCATGCGCTGCGCGATATCGAGTCCTGAGCCATTTCCTCGGCCCCAGGCTCTGCCTGGGGATGCAAATTGGAGGCTTCCCTCGTCCCTAGGCTCTGCCTGGGGATGTAAATTGGAGGCTCTGCCTCCTGCATGTAGCAGGAGGCAGAGCCTCCGGTAGGCATTCCTGGTCAGAGGCCAGGAACGAGAGTGGGCGGGGCGCTTTGCACCACGCTACTTTCTGGTCGTATCAGGACTAACGCTCTCCCATTCCCTGCTGAAGAGAGGCATCCCCAGTGCCGGGTGCACGCATCTCGTCTTTGCTGAACTGTGGGGAGTGGGTGTAAACAGAGTGCAGTAACACATCGAGAACGCCTGCTTCCTGCGCCTCTTCGATCGCCTGATGAGTAATGAGTTCACCTACGTTCAGAATCACGTTGTCGAATTCATCCAGAATGACGCGGGTAACCGGACGACCCAGGGCGTTCTTGATACGCTGCTCCTCCAGTTTGCGGGCGCTCTGCTCCTGAATGCTGCTGGCACTGCCGCGCAGGTTTTGCCAGAAGACGCGTGCTTCGCTGTTGAATTCTGCAACTTCTTTGCGCATTCGCTCACCGAAGGACTCGGCGCTGCTGTTGAAGCGATCGCTGGTTCGGCTCAAGGTACTGCTGGTGCTGGTGCGGATGGCGTCTCGCGGTGAAAGACCAACGGCCTCCAGTAGATCGGCTTCGCGGTGATATCGTCTTGCCTGTTCGATCACGCGTTCGGTGACAATCTGACCGGGGGCAGCGATCACCACGCTGTCTCTGGTTTGCACGGTTTGACGCACCCGATGCCCCATTGCCTGATCAACCGAGCGGCCTGCAATTAAGGCATTGGCTCGCTGTGACATAACATCGGTGAGTCGTCCTCCGGTTGCCCAATACAGTTCGTCCAGCAATCCCCAATCCTCAGCGGCTTCGGCGATCGCGGGTGTAATGTGTTGCCCTGCCACCACCAGCACTGTGCCGTCGGGAGCCGTGATAATGCGCTGAGACACTTTGCCGACCACTGCTGCTTTCTGCTCCTCTGGACTCATCATCGCATTGGTCAGGGAGGTACTGGCGCTGCGTTGGGCCAGCAGAAGATTTTCTCTGGCTTCACTGGAGAGGTTTCGCAGGCGATCGCTCAACTGCTCACTGCCTGTCTGGAACCGCTCACCCATCTGCTGCCGCACATTGCCGCCTGTCGCCTGAAACAGTGCCGTCAGCAGTCCCTGTTGTTCGGCAAAGGCGGCATCTTCAGCAGTCACGGTCTGGCCTGCGGGAAATACCACCAATCCGTCGGCAGTTTTGACTTCGGTTTGCACTGGTTTACCGACCACATAGGCTTTTTGTTCTGCGGGGCTGACAATGGCGTTGGTCAAGGAAACACTGGCGTTTCTACCAGCCTCCTGAAAGCCCAGTTTTGTCTGCTCAGTGGCTGATTGAAGGCGATCGCCCGTTGTCTGAGTTGCCGTCTGAAGGTTCTCGCCCGCAGTTTGCAGCGCTGCTTTCAGCCCTCCAACCTGTTCTTCCATCAGGTCTGCGACCTCGGAGGGCACAAAGGCCACATCGTCACCAATGTGAATGGTTTTGGGTGCGGGCACAAAAGAACGTCCCGTGTAGGTGTCGGCAAATAGCCCACCAGAGACTTCGTAGCCCTCAATTGCTCTGGTCTGATCGTCAAAATACAGGTCTACCATTCGCCCCAAGTAGCGACCATCAACGGTGAGAAGGATGGTGCCCTTGAGGACGTTGTTATATTCCAATATGCGTCGAATTCTGGGAAAGTGCTCGGCACTGTCAATGGCCGAACGAGAGGGGACAACGATCGCATCAGTTCCAATGGCCTGCACACTCTCCAGTGGCAGCACTGTGGCCGAGCGGAACAATCCCCCTTCATCAATCAGCAGTGCCAGAAGCTGATTTTGCTCCTGGTCAAAAATCAAATCCTGGACGCGACTCAGTCGCTTTCCAGTATCAAAAGTAATCACTGTTTTCCCAATCAGGTCGCTGCCCTTCCGCATTGTATTTACTCCTAAACTGTTCCTAAACTTTAGATTGTAGTGCTTTTGTACTATTGTTTCGAACACTCAGTTCTGCAACATGGGGGTTTGGGGCGAAGTCCCCAAGAAGGGGCACACCCCCTGCCCCATCAAGGGGGGTACACCCCTTCACCCCTGGCAAAACTTTTGTTTTGCTGTACTAGTAGTTCGCCAAGCGAACTTTGCCTGATTGCCTGGTTGGAGTGGCGCGCTTCGCGCCACTCCAACCAGGCAAAGTTTCTTTAGTGGACTATTAGCAAGATACGGGGTGCAGGGGTGGGAATCTGAAAACTTATTTTTAGCGTCTCTCGCGTGCCCCTGTATCCCAAAATCTGCACCTTACAGCACTTTGCAAGTGCATCTGGTACAGACTTTGTGTTGAGAACCGCGCGGAGCGAGGTTCTCAACACAGAGTTTGGTTTTAGTTCAGCGCAAAGCGCTGTATTAGACTGGAAAGGGCTGTAATGGTGAAAACTGTTGTATTTTTGCAGGACTTGTATAGTGTTCAGAATCTACTGAATCCGCTCGATTCGGTTATTTCTGTTAATGTTGCTGGGCAGAAAATTTGTCACACCAAAGTACTCCAGCATTCCCACAAAGCCAACTGCAAGAAGCAGTAACAGCACAACAGACAGTCCACTATTTGACTGCCGACCTACCAACCTTGGCATTGTTTTTAATCTCCTAATAACTTCAATCAGTACAAGCCCGAATCATTTCTGATGTATTGATTCAATTATTCGTTCGCTTGTTATTCCAAACTAGCAGTTGCATACACCTTTAGCGTCCTTCCAAAGAAGCGATCTGTAAGATTTCCACGCATTTCTTCCGATGTACTTCAAGCTTAATCGCGCCTACTGAAGTAGGTAGGCACGATTAAGCTTAAAACCCCAAAAACTGTTTCGTTCACACAGTGGGCAAACTCAAATCTTGCACCAAAACCCAAAACCCCGATTCTGCCGCCGCGAAGCAGCGGCAGAATCGGGGTTTTGGGTTTTCTTTGGGCAAGGTGCAGGATATGAGCAAAACAGCTTTTGGGGTTTTGACGTTTTCCCACGCCCACTTACTTGTAGCGATAGTGGAGTGTACGGTAACCGCATGAAAACGCGATAGTCTTGAAGGGTAAGCGCCTTCAAAACTGGCATGGCAGGTTCTAAAGACAAGAAGTCGGATAAGGGGGATCGCACGGTCTGGCGGGAATTTGGTGATTCCTCCAACGATGCAGCCTTCGAGCGAGGTACACCTGATCTGCCTCCAAATCAGCAGCAAATCAGAATTCAGGCGACCCGTGCTGGACGCGGTGGTAAAACGGTTACCGTGATTACTGGATTTCAGAGTAACTCTGACACGCTGACCAAACTTCTGAAACAACTCAAGAATCAGTGTGGAACAGGTGGCACCCTGAAGGAGAGCACGATTGAGATTCAGGGCGATCACCGTCCGAAGATTCTGGAAACGCTACAAAAGCTGGGCTACAAGGCAAAGATTAGCGGTGGTTAACAAAGGAAGCGGGCTGACCATCAGAGGTCAACCCGCGATACTCTAGTCAACTCAGTAAGTGGGCGCGATTAAGCCGAAACCCCAAAAGCTGTACCGCCCTGAGCGAAGTCGAAGGGCGGTACAGCTTTTGGGGTTTCAAGCTTAATCGCGCCTGTCTGCTTAGTTGATGTAATTTGGCGAATTAGGCTTTGGTTTCAGCTTGCTGCTTGCGTTTGCGGGCGATCGCAACCCCCGCTGCGGCGATCGCAGTACCGGCAACTGTAAAGGGTTCAGGAACAGCCTGTGCAGTCACAACGAAGTCCTGAAAGTCGCGATCCAGACCGTTGCCCCGGTCGTCAAATCCGATCGTAAACACCTGGAAGGGATTGCTCACGGAAGCGAAATTGGACGGATTGGGGAATCGGTTTGTGTCTGTGCCTGTTGGAAAGGGCGTCGCCAATGGGTTCGGCAGGGCGGGTTGAGCGCCGGGAAGGAAGACAGCCTGCTGAGCGCGATTGGGATTCCAGGCCGAGGTAGAGAAGATGGTTCCGTTGGGTGTGCTATCGAGTCCCAGGGCGTAAGTTCTGTTCGCCAGAAAAGTGAATGTTTGGGTGATATTGCCGTTTGGTGAAGTGACTGCGTTTCCGAAGGAACCCACAGGCACACCAGGGGCAGGGGCAGAATCGTAGGGCTTTGTTTCTGAGAACAGGCGCTGAACAAGGGTGCGGTTGTTGTCGTAGATGCCCAGTGTGGATTGATAAGCGCCAATCGAGCGGTTGAATGTGAAATGAACCGTTGTATCCGTGGTGAAACGAATTCCCCGAGTACCAAATTGAAAACCTGATGCAGAAGCGGGAGCTGCAGCAGTGGAGACAGTCACTACAGCAGCCAGTGTGGAAACTACGTACTTGTTCATTGCATTTATCCCTGTTTGCGACGTTTGCGTATCCCTGTTGTAGCGAAATGTACGTAGAAGTGTCCAGATTTATGGTTTCTCTTTATACAGACTAAAAATATCTATTCTGCGTAATTCCACTTAAAAAATTCGTAAGCCTTTGATTTCCAACTGTTTTCGGATTGATCCTGTGCATTTCAGAATGTGAACAGGTGATGAACTACTGGGTCATGAGGTGCGTACATACCGATTCTTTCGGTATGTACGCATGAACAGCGTCAGACGAAACTAAGCAGGTGGGCGTGGGAAAAGTTGAAATCCCAAGAGGTTTCCCCCCGCGCAGCGGGGGGGAACCTCTTGGGATTTCAATCTGAATTGCGTCTACCTGCTGACTGGACTTTTGACTAAATTGCGCCGATTTTTCCTGAAACGCTGATGCAGTCAGTGTTTCAGGAAAAATCGGCGCTCAAGCCAAATATGCCGCGAAATGCCCTCTCAAAGGGCATTTCGCGGCATTGTAGAAAAAATAGTCAAAACTCCAGTACTGACCTGAGTCTGCTCAATCAAAGGCAACTTTGACAAAGCTATCTGATTGCAGGAGACGGGGATGGATGCCTTTGAGTACCATCAGGGGGCGATCGCCCAGCATTATCCAGGTATCGTTAGCGGAGTCTCCTGTCCCCGATTGAATCGTGAACTGATCCAGCGTGATTCCGTTGGGTAGGCCGATAAAGTCCTGTCCTGGCTGGAAGTCATTGACCTGCTGCAAGCCATTCAGGGAGAGCACAAATGTATCAAGTCCCGCGTTCCCTGAAAGCTGATTGATCCCACTGCCGCCAATCAAAACATCATTGCCAGAGCCGCCGCGTAGGATGTCATCTCCCCCTAAACCTGATAAGGTGTCATTGCCAGCTTGACCGTTGATTAAATCGTTGGAATCCTCAAATCCCTTCGTTCGATTGTCCAGATCGTTGAGGAAAGTGACGGTGTGGGGCTGTAAAATTTCCCCGAAATCCCATTCCGCGTTGAAAACGTCATAGCTATCCTGTGGACTGCTTTGCCCATCAAAATAAATATTGGCAAGGTCAATGAACGATGCAGGACGCAGGAAGTTATCCAGATTTTCTAACTGGAAGTTCTTCAGCACCACTTCAGTGGATGGTACGTCTAGGAAACGGATGACGAGATCGCTCTCCTCCTGTGTCAGAGACAGGCGATCTGCCGTGAATTCGGCTCCCATGAACTTCAGCGTATCAACCTCATCGATCACCTCCTGGGATGGGTTTGTCCCGCGACCAACGCCACCAAAGTTCGTGATCACGATCCGCCCTTCTCCAGACCCGATCGTGATCATCCTCCTGCCGCCGGAGCCGTCGATTACCTGTGGGCCGGGGCAATGATCGTCTGGAGTATCCCCGTCAGGATGGGGCGCAGGGATTGGATCAACAGGATTCTCATCCACCACAGGAGGCGGAGTGACATCAGGTGGGAGCGGGATCGGGTCATCGTCTGGTTCTGGTAATGGGGGCGGAGGATTGTCTCCGTCGGGATGGGGCGAAGGGGTAGGGGGAACCTCCTCGTCGGGATGGGGCGAAGGGGTAGGAGGATTGTCTCCGTCGGGATGGGGCGATGGACTGGGAGGATTGTCTCCATCGGGATTTGGAAGCGGTGCTGGAGGCACATCTTCGTCTGGGATGGGATCAGGGACGGGAGGTAGACCCCCATCGGGGATGGGGGAAGGAGTTGGGTCGTCTCCGTCGGGGATAGGGGCAGGAGGGGTTACACCGCCATCAGGAATGGGTGGGGGCGACGGAATTTCCCCGTCAGGATTGGGTAAGGGATTCGGAGAAATGCCCTCATCTGGTAGAGGTGATGGCGTGGGAACCGGGTCGGGAATGGGTGAGGGCGAAGGTGTCTCAATGATTGGTGGATTGAGGGTTGGCAGGTCAGGAAGGAATGGAGTGTCTGGGATTGGGCGGGGAGTCGGAATTTCAGGAATAATCGGCAGATTTGGTATCGGATTGGGGACTGGAATCACCGGGTCAATGTCCGGCCCCACGTCGGGTGGTGTGGGCACTGGGTTCTTGTCAGGCCGCTGGTCGTCGGGTGGGGAGGGGGGAAGTTTGATGTCTGGTTGCTTCACAGGCGGACGAACGGGAGTCTTTGCCTGCTCATCTTTGACGGGGCTGGGGACTTCTGGTTTGAATCCATCGCCGGATGATTTTGTCACAGCCTGACTGGCGATCGCATTCCTAACAGAATTCGACCCGGTGTTCTCAGGATTGGCATCGGGGATGGATGTTTGGGTGGTTTGGGTGGAAGTGGTGGTGGTGCGATCGCCCGCTACTTCCTCAGATTCATCTCCTGGTATTTCTAAAGCAACACCCCCATCGGGCTGAGTAGGGGGCGGAGAGCGTCTGGGTACTGGTGCTGTGGGCGGCTCATTGTCTCTAGAAGTGGGCGGGTCACCATCCAGGGGCTGAGGAGGATCGGAGGGTGATGATGTCAGTAGTTCGTGATCCCAGATGTCAGGAAAATTGGCAGATAGGAGTAGCCCTGAGTTTTGTGCAGACTCCAGCAGATAGCTCAGGACGATAGTGAACAAGGCAAGGATAAATGGAGCCGGATGCAAGGAGAAGGGTGATACCTGATCCCCATTTTTACTATCAGGAGGCGTGGCTTGATCGGGTTCCAGTTGATCCCCGTGAACAATCTGTTCAACCAGATTCTCCAGGTTGAAGTTTGCCAAATTCTGAACATCTGCCAACTCAACCAGACACCCCAACTCCTGGAACGCTTCTCTATAAATGTTGCGGGTTTCCTCAAACGCCTTGTTCAGTTGATGGGTGAAAACGATAATGACATGCTGCGCGTTCCCTGGGTGAGTTTGAATTGCAGAGCGCAGGTTCTCAAGCGTTTGAATTTCTCCACCCAGCCGCTCAATTTCTGACTGAGTTGCTTGAATCCTTAATACAACTTGCGCGACATCAACGTCTTCATCGTCTTCGGTATCGTCTTCCTGCCTTTCCAGTAATAGTGCCTGAACCTCCCGCCAATCTGCCTCAAACACTCCCCACCGAATCCCAGTTCTCTGGGTTCTCCTTAAAGTTTTTAAGATTTGAGCTTTTCTGAGTGAATGCTCGAACAGCAGATGCCCCAAATCATATCGAGAGATGATGAAGTGAAAATGCACCATACGTAGTGTGGTTTGGCTGTATCTGTCTGGAGAGGAATCAGGTCATCGGGGATATCAGGCGGATACTTACTTAGAAAGGCTTCAGGGTTTTGGGAATATTGGATGCAAAAAATTTGACAATTGATGGTGCAAACTACCTTTGCTACCTGCTGCAATTGCCTTCTACGGATGAACAGAATTCTGTCAGAAATGACTTGAACTCTGCTGGAATGTGAAAATTCTTTTGTCTAGACTATAGCAAAGCTTTCATAAAGTGGGGGGCTTTTTTTTGAGGGAGAGGTAAATTTTAAATCCAGGAGAACTAGTGTGGTTCTTCCATATGGTAAGCATTGGCCTACCTGGGGGAATTACGGGAATCATGGAGATATGCTTCGATCTTTGCTACAACGTTGCGGGCATTCTCATCCTGGTCATCCTTAAGAAAAGATTTGATGGTAACCAGACCCCGAATGAATTTTTTCAGGGCGCTACCCAGGCGAATCGCAGAAGCGGGATTTTCGTCTTTGGGTAGGAAGGGCATAATTGAGGTAGCTAGATTCGCCAGAGCTTCACTTTGATTGACCGCTGGACTGCTCCCCGTTTCTGGAGACTCGTTTGCAAACTCCTGAAAGAGGTTGATCTCATCCAGGCCGATCAGAAGTCTTTGCAGGGCTGCGTTGAACTTGAAGACCGTTCGCATGTTCCATTCCTGCAAATATTCCTCAAGCTGCTCCGCCAATTCCGCTGCCAGGTCTTCATCATCCATCAGACGTTGAATCGACTCGGAGTGGAATCTCTCTGGTTTTTGGGCAAGACCCAGTGCATCGTCCGCAGCTTCGCTCAGAATTTCTTCCATCCAGGCGTTGATACTTTTGTTCGCCTTTTTCGCAGCGCGTTCGATTTTTTCGTGGGTCGCCTCGTTGACTCGAAAGGATAGTTGTTTCAAGGGTGATTTAAGCCGGGTTTTGTCCTTCAGAAAAAGCGTCTGATCGTCCTTACCCTGATCACTCAACACCTTGTTCTGTGGCTGCTTCTGGATGCCAACAGACTGGTCACTCACCAATTCAGGTGAATGAATAACTGGATTTGACCCTAGCGGTTCTACTGAAGAAGAGCCAGTTTGACGGGGCATTCGCGGATTGCCTCAAACAACATATTAGTAAACATTGGCCTCATGGGGAAGCCAGCTCGAACGCAGCAACTCAGCAGCCTCATGCAGTCCCTGATGATCCCGCGTGACCCGTCGATCGCTAAAGGAGCAAATCTTTAATACCTCCTCTGATAGCAAAATGCGCTGTCAATAGTCAAGGGTTAACGATCAGAATTTAAACGTCCAACATCCATACTACCCATTTCATCAAGCTTTCACAGTACCTTAAGTGGTGTCGGGCTTTGATGTCGAATTTGATCGGGAAACGGGACTAGTTTTTGCACTGGGGGCGATCGCTCCCCGCAGTCCTCGTACCTCCGCTGGCCTTCCTCCGCAGAACCATATCCACAGGAGCTGTAAATCAGTCCACCAACGACAGGCACGCTTGCTCCTATATATAGCGTCTTCAGCTCGCAAAAATCAAGTTTTATCCTATATCTGCATAGATGAGGATTGACGGGATAGAATGACAGCAAAAATAGACAGCAATATCAGACAAAATGTTTGACTTTCATTTATTGATGTCTTAGTATTTGTCTATAGAGAGATTGATTTGATTTCGGCTTTTGGTGTCACTAGTTCCTGAATTCTCAACCAAGACGGAGGATTGTCCAAATGAATCTACTGCTTGAAGAGTTTGTCACCGAGCGTCTACCCCAAAAGAGCCATGCCAAAGTGGAATGGCCAATTGATGCCACTCGGCAAGGCAAGGTGTACTGGCAGGCCACCTACTGGACTGCCGAATTCGAAAATGCTACCCAGTATGAGTTCGCCTACCCCGGCCAACTCGTTGATGTCATCGCCATCCGGGGCAACACTCTACTGGTGGCCTCTATCTCTTAAGTATCGGGAGTTGTGACCATGAGAAGCACGGGGAATGTAGGTCTGGTGGCTGGAGTTGCCACGAAAATCGTCAAGTTCTTTTTACTGGTTCTGGTGGGATTGGTATTCGCCTGGGTTTTCTCAGTTCTGTTGAACGCTACGCCAATTTCGACCCTCCTGGTGGGATGGGTCGAGCAGTGGTTGTTTCGGGTTGGAGGCTTCGTGGTGTGTGTGATGGCGATCGCCGTTATCACCGAATCCGTTCGCTAGTCTCAACCACGGGTGCAGACACAATCCCCTGGGACTCCAGCACCTTGGCCGCCCGCAGAATTGCCGCTTCATTGTAGGGGGCTGCAATTATCTGCACACCAATCGGCAAACTATTTGCCTGCGGCACAGGCACCGACAGAATGGGGAGGCCGATGAACGACAGCGGTTGGGTATACAGCCCCAGGTTGGGACGGGTCAGCACCTCAACGCCGTCGATCACCATCTTTTCCTGTCCAATGAATGGAGCTACACAGGGGGTCGCTGGAGCCAGGATCAGATCGACGTTCTGGAATACTTCCTGGACGCGATCGCGATACCAACGGCGGAACCGTTGCGCCTGGAGA
Source organism: uncultured bacterium (assembly GCA_964630955.1). GTDB lineage: Bacteria > Cyanobacteriota > Cyanobacteriia > Elainellales > Elainellaceae > CAZVXA01. The sequence goes on from CAZVXA010000032.1 coordinate 24,843, forward strand.
TACCAGTTTGCGGGGACAAATGCACCGGAGAGGAAGCGATCGCGCGTGGCAGGGTCAAAGTCCTGGGGCCGCTTCTGCAAGTTTTTAAAGTGCAGATTGCTGCCTTCAGAAACCGTGATCACATAGGCTGCAGCTCTGGCTCGATGGGCTTCGGGGATGGTGACCTGCTGCGTTACCCCCAATGCTTGAGCCACTTTCTCCACTGCCGCGAAAATCTCAGGTTCCGCTCCTTTCGCAAAGTACCCATCGGCAACCGCAATCCTTAACCCGTCGATTCCCAACTCCAACTGGGGTAGCGTGGGTTCGGGTGGTCGCCGGGTGCAAACCGGATCGGCGGGGTCGTAGCCCTGGAGCAGATCAAATATCTGAGCGATGTCGCGGACGGAACGGGCAAAGGGGCCAATATGATCCAGGCTGCTGACAAATAGGGAAACGCCTGCCCGTGACAGCCTGCCGTAGGTAGGCTTCAGGCCAAAAGTGCCACAGAACGCTGCTGGAACCCGAATTGAACCGTTGGTATCAGAACCCAGGGTGATGGGCACCATGCCACCCGCAACGGCAGCAGCCGACCCGCCGGAGGAGCCGCCTGCAACTCGCCCCCGATCGTGGGGGTTGTGGGTGTCACCGTAATGGCTATTTTCAGTGACGAAACCGTAGGCGTATTCGTCCATATTCAGTGCTCCGACCAGGACAGCCCCCGCCTGCGTCAGGGTAGCGATCGCCGGAGCATCTTGCTGGGCTGGAGGATTCTCCCGGTTAATTTTGGAACCGGACAGCGTGGGTATCCCCTGCACGTCAAACAAATTCTTGACGGCAAACGGAACCCCCGCCAGCGGACCTGGATCCTGACCTACGGCGATCGCTTTATCCACCCTCTCCGCCTCCGTCAGTGCTCGCTCCTGCAACACATCGGTGAAGGCGTTCAACTGCGGATCTCTGGCCGCAATTTTTTCTAACGTATCACGAATAATCTCTTTGGCACTTACCTCTCCCGCACGGACAGCAGTGGCAATGGCGATCGCATCGGCCTGGTTCAGGTCTGGAGTCATGGTTCAAAGGTGGGCGCGATTTCAATTTCAGACGGCAACGGAAATTCCAGGAAGAGTTGGGCGATCGCGGCAGTGCGTTCCAGGTTTGCAACGACACCCGGCTCATATTCGGGGGCGATCGGCAATTGGAGGGCGATCGACATCTGTTTGACGTAGGCCGACCAATTGATAGATGCGGGAGAACTTTCTGAATTCATGCTGTTGCTGCTAGCAAACTTTTCTAAACGCCCTCAGTCTATGACCTGTGACTGCCTGAATCAAGAGTCTAGAGAATTTTTCTACGAATTCTGCCAATCGTTAACACAACTGCCTGCACCGTAGCACATATAGCTATTCTCAATCGGCTATGAGAGGTAGGGCAGGTTGCGCCCGCCCTACCTCTCATAGCCGATTTCACATATCATTGAGCATTGCTGTATGTTCAGGAATCGTAGGCTCCGTCAATACACTTTATCCTTGTAACTGCTGATTCCAGTGCTATAATCTCAACGATAAAGTTGCGGCTACTGTCAGTTGCCACAGGCATTTAAGCGACACTCAGGCCGGAGAATTCTGGTTGCCAAAAAACTCTCTACAAAGAGAAACATCATTAGAAGCAGTTTCCATTTTTCTCTTTTTGGCAAATTACAGAATTCCTCTGCATTCATTTTTCATCCTTCAGTTTTCATGGATATTTCTTCCTCTACATTGCACACCGATATCCTTCAGTCTCTTCATTTTTTGCATATCCCTAAAACCGCGGGAACCAGTCTTCGTGCGTGGTTAATCGATTTATTTTCAGACGGCGATTGGCTACCGTGCTATTCTCATGAGACTCTTGAAGAATTCCCAAAAGTCCAGATTCGTCAATATCGATTGTTTAGTGGGCATTTCGGTATCAACTGGTACGACGCATTGCCAAAGCGGCCTCATACCTTCACCTGGCTCCGGCAACCGCTACATCGAGAGATTTCCAGTTACCTTTATCAGAAGGAGGAAGCAAATGTTTTATTGTCATTACCTCTAAACTCATTTCAAGCGAAATACATAAATACGCTGAGTCAGTTAACTTTAGCTGAAGTTTGCCAGTCCCCAAATCACATTGGCTATTTCGACAATATGCAGGTGCGGATGCTATCTGGAGCTTATCCAAACCACGAGGAGTCTCCCATTTATTGTAATGAGGAAATGCTCCAGGCGGCTAAAGAAAATCTGCTCGATCTTTTTTTCTTTGGAATTTGTGAATTGATGGAGAATTCGATCGCTTTATTCAATTACTGCCTGGGCTGTCCCCCCCGTCCGCTTAATTTGAACCTCAATAGCCGTAGCGGCAGAAGCAAAGGAAATTGTGATTGTCAGACCTTCTCAGATGAAGAGATAAAAATTATTCGAGACGCGAATCGCTATGATGAAGCACTTTATCTCTTTGCTCGCTCGATATTTGAGGAAAGATTCAATAAGGTTTTTCCCGAAGCAATCTTTGGGGAACCAGATGAAACTGGAGATATCAAGCAATCAACAGAGGCTATTGTTCTGTCGCAAAGAATACGCAGTTGCAGCAGTGGCAGAATTAATTCCTTTTTAAGAGAGAACTTTCAGAAACGACAAGAGTTGGTGCCAATATTAACCAGCATAGACTTCGATTTCTCAGCAGCTATCTTTTTAGAAGGTTGGCATCCTCGGTTCTACTATGAGCCAATTAAAAAGTGGTTACGTTGGGCTGGTCCAACAACCACTTCTTCCATCTATCTTCCCCTGGCAAAAAATGCCAGTTATCTGGCTACCTTTCGGATCTACTATTTTCTGGAACAGGAAGTCCTGGAAACCCTGAGTTTGCAGGTTGGAGGGCAGAATATTCCTTTGAGCCTGGAGCAGGCTTTAGATGAGAATAGAACTCCCTATTACAGAATGACAGCGGAGATTCCTGAAAGCTGCATCAGCGAACATCATCCTTATACCGTTTTGACGTTCCAGGCGCTACGAGTCTGTCTTTTGAAATATCAAACCCAGGACAACAAGCCTGAGGAACTTTATGTGAGTGTTGCAATGAATGGACTGAGCATCACAAAACTGGGCTAAGAAGTTATAGCCGTAGTCATGATGGTTAGGACGGGGTGCAGGGGGGTTTGCCCCTGCGTGGAGGCTTCGACGTGAGCGTTCAGCCGAACGGCACCGCCCCCACTCCCCCTTGTCTTAACCAAGTTGATTACAGCTAAGTAAGTAGGTGTGATTAAGCTTGAAATCCAAAAAGCTGTTCCGCCCGCGCAGCGGGCGGAACAGCTTTTTGGATTTCGACTTTTTCCACGCCCATTTACTTATAAGTAGGCATTGCTGAATGGAACCCGAATTACAACTCTTTGCAGGTTCGTGAGGTACAAAGTTTTTGTTGAGAGCCGCGCTCAGCGCGGCTCTCAACAAAAACTTTAGTTTTATCTCAGCGCAAAGCGCTGTATTACGGCTGGGTGGGTTGACCATCCCTGACGTACATCTTCAGTTTGAAGGTGTACGGCACTGGGTCATATAGCGTCAGGCTCGAATTGAAGGCAAACGAGTACGTCTGAAACAGCTTGAAGCCCGATTCTGCTTCCTGCACATACCGCTTGGTAACCCGAAAGAAGTCCTCCGTGGCTTCAGGGTAGAACCTGAGCAGCCGCAGACCCAGTAGTCTGTGGATCTCTGAGACATCCTGCTCAAAGACCAGTACCGCTTTGCATTGGGGAACCTTTTCCCTGACAAACGCCTCAACTGATGGCAAGTCTACTGACCCTACCAGATGATTCCGCCAGGTGATGTTTGCATCAAGCAGATAGTAAAGGGCGGAAAAGGAGAACAGATAGTAGTCTGCTTGCACAAAGCAGTCAGTCGGCTCCGGCAGAAATGGCCTCAAATCCTGCCCGATCTGCTGCATCGTTGCGCGGCTGGTTATCCCTGCCGCCTGAAACTGCCTGGGCCAGGCTTGAAAGGCAAACAGCCCCGTCAGCAGAATCATCAGCCCATAGCCAATCAGGGCATAGGCCGTATTCCTTTTCCAGTGCTGCTGTGAGAGCAAGTTTGAACCGACCGGAGCCAGCACCGTCCAGGCAAAAATCCATAGCGGTAGATAGGCCACAATTCCCACAAAATAATTCTTGCCGGGGGTCAGTGACAGCAGGGAGAGAAGCATCAACCCCAGCAGCAGATAGACAAGCGATCGCCCATCTACCGATTTCGAGCCGATTGCACCCATCAAACAGAGACCCAGTCCCAGAATCAGCAGTAGAACTCCCTCCAGCCCCAGATGGAACGGCAGATTCAACCAGTAGTAACCGATGTCAGAGAGGATGCTTTGATTGGGATTGACGTACAGGCTGCGATTAGCGCCAACTGCAGTATAGAGAATGTAGTTCCAGATGCGCTGAAAGCCACCCGTTATCGCATAGGGAGCAATGATCACCGTGAATGGCAGCAGCCCCCACAGGGCAGTCTTTGCGGTTGCTACGGGGCGCTTTCGATTGACCAGAAATACGTAACCCATCGCCAAACCGAGCGCCAGCAGGAGAATGGGGAAGGTTGAACCTTTCGCCAGCAGCGTCAGCGCGGCGAAAGTTCCCGACAGTAGGAAGACCGAACGACTCAGCGCAGTGGCCTGCTCAATGAGGGGGGCGATCGTCCAGAGCAGCAGTACCGCGAACAGCAGGTCAGGCCGCAGATCCGTGAGCGACCAGCCCAGTCGGGTGTAGTCTCCGGTCAGTAAATCCCTGCTGCTATACCGTAGCCCCACGCTGACCACTGGCAGCAATGCGGTCAGAAGAACGCTCGCGGCGGCGATGCCAGCGTTGCCGCGCCGCCGCACAATCCACCACACCAGCAGCAGCAGCAAAAAAATCGGCCAAAAGCGAATTGTGTAGCACTGCCATTCTCCTTCGCCGAACAGCAGAAAACTAACCAGCATCAGCCAGTACCAGAGCGGAATGGCATTGTAGCCGCCCGCAATGATTTCCGCCAGAGGGGACTGCGCCAGATCGCCTTTGAACCAGGACCAATCGAAGCCGTGCAGCCTGTAGAAGAATGACTTGCCAAAGATCATGTAAGTCAGGCCATCCTGAGCGGGGGGAACCGACAGCAGCCCCATGCGACTGGAAAATGGCAGGTCAATCGCCGTCAGCAGCGCCGCGATCAGGGCGATTGCCCCAGTTTCCAGAAGGGTCGGCAGCGCAAGCGTCGAGCTGTCAGGGGCAGGCGTTTGCAGAAATGAGGTAGATTTCGATCGCATGGGGGTGGCCTGCTCTTTTCAAGGCTTCAGCGGGATTGACACTCAGTGATGGATTGTTGAACCGCGGCTACCACTTGTCCAATCTGGGCTGGGGTGAGATCGTGCCAGAGGGGGAGGCGCAGCAGGCGATCGCTCAGGTTGTCCGTATGCGTCAGCTCACCGTCTGCCCGGCCATACTTTTGACCGGCAGGCGAGCTGTGCAGCGGAATGTAGTGAAAGACCGCATTCACATCGAACGCGGCCAGCCGCTTGAGCAAACTATTTCGGGAGGCGAGATCGGGCATCAGCAAATAATACATATGGGCGTTGTGCTGACAGTTCTCAGGAATGATGGGACGCCGCAGAGCGCCCTCCGCTTCCAGCGCCGCAAACGCCTGATGATAGCAGTGCCAGTGATCCAGGCGACGCTGAGTGATAGATTCTGCCTGCTCTAGCTGCGCCCAGAGAAAGGCGGCATTGATCTCACTGGGCAGATAGGAGGAGCCAATATCGACCCAGGTGTATTTGTCTACCTGCCCCTGAAGAAACTGCTTGCGGTTGGTTCCTTTCTCCCAAATCATATGCGTCCGCTCAACCAGTGATGGATGATTGACGAGGAGCGCTCCGCCTTCTCCAGAAATGACATTTTTGGTTTCATGGAAGCTCAGCGTCGCCAGGTCACCGAAACTGCCCAGCGGCTTTCCGTTATAGGTGGCACAAATCCCCTGGGCAGCATCTTCGATCACCCAGAGCTGATGGGCGCGGGCGATCGCCAGAATTTGCTCCATCTCACAGCTGACTCCGGCATAGTGAACCGGGACAATCGCCTTGGTTCGGTCGGTAATCGCCTGTTCAACCTTGATTTCATCCAGATTGAGCGTGTCGGGACGAATGTCTACAAACACCGGAACCGCACCGCGCAGCACGAAGGCGTTGGCGGTCGAGACAAACGTATAGGAGGGCATGATGACCTCATCCCCCGGATGAATATCAATCAGAATGGCCGCCATTTCTAAAGCAGCGGTGCAGGAGTGGGTTAAAAATGCTTGGTGGCAACGAGTCTGGTGCTCCAGCCAGCGCTGGCACTGTTTGGTGAATACACCATTGCCGGAGAGATGAGCCTGAGCGATCGCCTGATTCAGGTACTCGATTTCCTTTCCAGTAATATAGGGCCGATTAAAGGGGATTCTCACGCTGACCTCCGTCGTGCAACCACCAGTAGTGACCCTCCAACTGGAAAGCGAAGACCAAGCTGAATCAGCCACCGTTCCAGATCGAGCAGACGCTCCAGAACCCTGTTGACCCAGCGGCTAATTTGAAACTCGCTGAGCGGATTATAGTTCACCTGAGCACCTCGCTGACGCATTCGAGAAACTATCATCAGCGGCAGCAGCAGCGACACAAAGGAAGTTACTTTCAGGACTTCAAACCCTGCTCGCTCTACTTTTTCAATCAACTCATTCGCTCGATAGCGGCGAACGTGGTGAGCGTAGGTGTCTGCCTGACTCCACAGCCAGGGGTGCTGTGGTACCGTCAGCACCAGACCACCTCTGGGCCTGAGCGCCTGATGAATCTGCTGTAAAACTATTTCATCCGCTTCAATATGCTCCAGAACATCAAATGCGCCCACCAGATCAAACTCATTCTCAAAGGGAATGCTGTGAGCGTCCATCTGAAATAACGTTGCGTTGGAGCGCTTTTCTACAATGTCTAATCCCGCAGTAAAGATTTCACTGCCAAATAGCTTCAGATCTGGAAATTTCTGCTCGATTCCCGATAAGACAAATCCTGTACCGCAGCCAATTTCCAGGAAAGTCTGGGCATCGGGGAAGTAGCTTGCGATCGCCCAGGTAATCAACCGATTGCGGGCGCGGAACCAGAAATTTTCGGCCTCCAGTTGGGCCAACTGCGAGAAGAATTTTGCCTCAAATCCTGGACTGTTTTCTGCCAGACCTGGGGCAAAAATCAGGTACCCTTGCTGCCTCGGTGGCGTATGAGCGCAGGCGGGGCAGGTAACCTGGGTGGCAGGGAAGCGATCGCCACAACCACAGCACACTCTCATTGCTGACTTCCCACAATAATGCCTGCCACTACCAACCCCATTCCCACCACTTTAGGGAAAGTGATTGGATCTTTGAACAGAAAAGCACTGAGCAGTAGCACCAATACAAACGTGAGACTGGTGAACGGATAGGCATAGCTCAGGGTAAATTTGGTCATTGCTGCCATCCATGAAAGCGCTGCGAGAAAAGCGCAGGAAAAACTGCTCAGCACCCAGGGATTCAGCAGCAGATGCAGAATAAACTTGACTTTTTCAGATGGCTCAGTGGGGAAAGCGCCTGCTAAGCCAACCTGCCATTTGATCACAACCTGCCCATAAACCGTTAGCAGGATAGTGGCGAGGATGTAGAGATGCTCAAGCATTTTTAGGGATATGAATAGGGTAAAGGAGGGACTGAGCGATCACTGTTCGATTCCATCAACAATCCGCTTGTCGATGACAAAATGGGGACGATTTTTGACCTGTTCAAAAATTTCACCGATATATAGTCCCGTAATACCAATACTGACGATTGTAAATCCACCGATCAGCAATATGAGAACCGCCAGGCTCGTCCAACCCGGAACAGAACCATGAATTAAATATTGATAGATATAGTAAATAGCCAGTAACATTCCCATCGCTGCAAAGCTGAACCCCAGATAAACAATCGCCTTCAATAGAACGGTCGTCTGAAAAAACATCCCGTCTAGCGCGTGTTTTAGGAGCTTTCCTAGACTGTAAGAGCTTTTTCCGCTATAGCGCTTCGCGTGCCCATACTCAATAACGGTGGTGTCGAAGCCCAACCATCTCAGAATGAAAAGATAGTGGCGGTGAACATCATTTAAGGTTAGATAGGCACTGACAACCTTCCTTGAAATAATGCTGAAGCTGCCATACTCCCCTTCTAATTGGCTTTGGGTCAAAAAGCTCATTACTTTAAAGTAGAGTTTCGCTGAAAGCTTTTTGAAAGCCGAATGCTGTCGTTCTTTCCTACGCCCTAATACGACATCGAAACCCCTCAGCGCTTGCTCATAGAAATAGGGGATTTCCTCCGGTGGATCTTGCAGATCGCAGTCCATCACCACTACCCAATTTCCATTACTTTGAGACAGACCAGCAGTAATTGCAGCGTGCTGCCCAAAATTGCGGCTGAGTCGAAACGCTTTTACTGCTTTATCCTGTCTTGCAATCTCAGTAAGCACTTCCCAGGAGCTATCCCTGCTGTGATCCTCAATGAAAATAATCTCGAAGCCTGGTACGAGGGGTTTGAGGATTGTTGTGAGGCGCTGGTGCAGGGCAATTAAGCAATCGGCACAGCAGTAAACAGGAATAACAACACTGATTTCAACCATTTCTAATCCCTGCATTCATCTGTCCTTGCAGCATTGCCCCTTCTACTCGTTGGGTTCCATGACTGCTAAACCAAACCCCGTCTTGCCGTAGCCGTTGCCGTTATACAGCATAAACGTTTGTTGGTCATGTTCAAACACATGGGCGTACTGGAGGCATTCGGAGTCCCATCCGCTTTCAGAAACATCAATTCCGACGCGATCGTCCATCCGTTCCCAGTCCAGCCCGTTCTCAGATTCAGCGTAGCCGATGCGATAGGTGGCGTGTGCGCCGCCCCGGTAAGAGTACCACATCCGATAAAGCCCTGCCTGTTTGAGAACACAGGGTTTTGCCAGGGCGTACTCGCCGTCAGGGTTGAGGGCGATCGCCACTTTGTCCGCTCTGTGCCAGTGAATGCCATCCTCAGATTCAGCATATTTAATCACGTGGGCCATGTCTTCCGGGCGGCTACCCCAGTTCAGGTTGGAGCCGTACCACATCCGCCAGCGATCGCCCTCCCGCAGGACACAGGGATAGGAAATCGAGAAGGGGTCAACTTCGCTGCGATCGAGAATCGGCGCTCTGGAGTATTTAGTGAAGCGGCAGTCGGCATCGGCAATGGCCAGCCCCACACTGTTGCGCCAGGGAACGGTGACACTCAGGTTCCAGCCCAGATAGTAGAGATATTTTTGCCCTCCCACCGACACCAGCCAGCCGGGAACGGTGCCGCTATCGTCGAACAGTCCCACACCCCCTGGTGAGAGAACGGGCGTATCGGACAGGGCGAGAATCTCTTGCGGAGCCTGAAGGTTGACTTCCAGACAACCGATGCTCGATCGGTTGTTTTTGTCTCGACTGCTGAAGTAGATTCTGAACCGATCGCCCTCTAAATGCTCTGCGATTGGGTTTGCTGCATGAGACAGCATCCAGTCATAGTGGCGGTCTGGCGCAAAAATGTGACCCAGTTTTTGCCATTTCATCGCGGTATGACCCTGCCTGGACTACAGTTTGATGCGACTGCTGGGGACTTTTGCCAGTTCCGCCGGACTGGCCTTATACACTCCGTCCTCCTGGGTATTGTGCAGGATTACCGCGCCCGCGCCGATGATACACCGGGGGGCAATCGTAATATGATCGCGCAGCGTAGCATTCACCCCAATAAAACAGTTTTCCTTGATTTTCACGCCGCCAGAGATGACGACATGAGAGGCGATGAAGCAGTTGTCGCCAATCTGAGAGTGATGACCAATGTGATTACCGCTCCAGATAGTCACGTTATTGCCGATTTTGACGAAGGGTTGGATGGTGTTGTCTTCAAAGATAAAGCAATTTTCACCGATGCTGAGGTCGGGCCAGGTGGTCGCCTTTGAACTGACATAGCTAATGAGCTGGTATCCCTTTTGTTTGGCCTCCTCGCACTTCTGCGATCGCAGTTGGTTGAGTTGCGCATAGCTGACGGCGACCAGCATATCGAAGCGATCTGGTGGAAAGTGCGTCTCGACCTCCTCAAAGGCAACCATCGGCAACTGACAGAATTCAGAGTCCGAGAGGTAGGCGCGATCGACGGTGAAGGCAGCAACCTGATACTCGCTATCGTGGGTCAGATAGAAGTGAGCAACCTCAGCGATGTTGCCTCCACCAAAGATGACCACGGGTTTCATACGGAGTCTCCTATTTTCTTACCAGAATTGTAAATTCGTACAGCTCATAGTCATGCAGCAGCGCCACATTTCTGGAGAAGTGTTGCTTGCAGTAGTCGAACAAAAAGCAGGGATCGGCGTAGTAGAGGTCAGGTCGCATATACTCAGCGTCAGAGTACCGGGTCAGGACGTTAAAGGAAAATCCCCGTTTACTAAGACCGTTCATTTTCCCCAGCGTTGCCAGAATGTACTGCCACCACTTCTGGTCAGTCGTTTGCAGCCGGACGTTGAAAATGCCGCTGGCAATGGTGAAGTCTGCTGCCGTTAGTTCAGATTCCTGGGCAGTGAACTGAACGTTTGGCTGGTTGGCATAGAGCTGCTTCGCTCTGGCAATCATCTCCTGGGAAATATCAAAGCCGCAGTAGGTGAAGCGTTCCCCCCGCTGCATCAAATACGCTACCAGCGCACCAAAGCCGCAGCCGTAGTCATTCAGGGAGAAGGAGGCGGTCTGCTCAGCGTTTTGCGCGACTCCCCAGGGATCGCACACCTTGAGCAGTTGCATAAACCGGAGCTGCTGCGACTCCGGAGAATTCCAATCGACTCCGCGTGCTGTGGTGCCGTGGGCGATCACCTTCTGGCTGTAATAGCGTTCAACCTCAGACAGTATTTGCTCAAACGACATACAGCAGCACCTTGTTGATAAATTTCAGGCGGGCACACAGAAGGTTTTCATAAACTGCGTCGCCGCGTTACCCTGATTGAAGATTAAATCGAGGATGCTCACCCCATGCTCAAAAGGGGGAAACATCTGATCGTACTCCAGGTAGCCAGAGTAGTCGAAGTAGGTAAGCTGAATTCCCGCCTGCTCGAACAGCCATTCATCGATATAATTTTTTGCGGTGGGACCTGAGATATATTCCTTCGCACCCGCTTGCAGGCACAGATCCACCAGCTTCTCAGTTTTACCCTCAACAAGACGATAATCCATCGACCAGGAAAGCTGCGTTGTGATGCCCAGAATCCGGCAGATCGAGGTCAGAAAGCGAAAATTAATCTGGCTCAAAGCTGCCTCCTGACAGTCCAGATAAAGCTCCTCAAATTCATCCCTGTAATTGTGAAAATACTTTGCCTTTGAGTAATTCGTTATCAGCGATCGCCAGTGGTCATGCATCCAGATGTGATCACTCACCTGCGTTTCTTTGATCGTTTGATAATACTTCCCCTTCACCTGAACTGGAATCGTGAGCCACATCGGCCCACGGGGTGTCTTGATCAGATTCCGGTTTCGCCAATCTCTCCGGGTGTACTGCATGTCGTCATACAGGATGAACTCGTCTACGGCGTTGATCAGGTCAAAGTATCCCTTCCAGGGAATGTAGTTGGATTGGACGATTGCGACTTTTTTACCCACCTTCCGCTCACTCCTCATTCCACCGAAATTCTACTGACTGCCCGTTCTGCTTCTGAATCTGCCGATCCTGATCGGGGATGGCTAACGGAGCGATTCTAGGAGCTGTGGTGACTGGAGTCAAATCATCGGTTGAGCAGACGGAAGTGTTAAATTTTGTAACGCAAGGTTTCAGTCTTTTTATCAAATTGTGTCAGTTGGAGGCCAGATTCCGCATTTTGTAAGGGTTTTCTGGTAAAAACTGTAAGTAACGTTTTTTTGCGGCCAACCCTCCGGGGGCCGCCACCCATACATAAAACCCCTTTTCGAGAGGAGCCATCTGCATGTTCACCCACGTCAAGCCCGCCATCCGGCACATCGTCCCCGATGATTTGCAGGGACGTGCGCTGATTAAGGTGGTCTATGTCGTGCTAGAGCCTCAGTACCAGAGCGCTTTGTCTGCGGCAGTCCGTTCGATTAACGAAAATAACCCGAATATTGCAATCGAAATTAGCGGCTACCTCCTCGAAGAGCTTCGCAGTGCCGAAAACTACGAAGACTTTCAACGGGATGTGGCCGAGGCCAACATTTTCATCGCTTCCCTGATCTTCATTGAAGAACTGGCTGAGAAGGTCGTCGCTGCGGTTCAGCCCGTGCGCGATCGCCTGGATGCCGCCATTGTCTTCCCCTCTATGCCTCAGGTGATGCGCCTGAACAAGCTGGGCACCTTCTCGATGGCCCAACTGGGCCAGTCAAAGAGTGCGATCGCCCAGTTTATGAAGAAGCGCAAAGAGCAGTCTGGCGGTGGTTTTCAGGATGCCATGCTGAAGCTGCTCAACACCCTGCCCAAGATCCTCAAGTATCTGCCGATGGACAAGGCGCAGGATGCCCGCAACTTTATGCTCAGCTTCCAGTACTGGCTTGGTGGTTCTTCTGACAACCTGGAGAACTTCTTGCTGATGCTGACCGACAAGTATTGCGACGTGGAGGCGCTCAAGTCCGCCACGCTGCAATATCGCGATCCAGTCACCTATCCCGACATGGGCATCTGGCATCCACTGGCTCCCCAGATGTTTGAAGACCTGAAGGAGTACCTGAACTGGCACACATCCCGACGCGACATCAACGCCGATCTGAAAGACCCCCTGGTTCCCACGGTTGGCCTGGTGCTCCAACGCACCCATCTTGTTACCGGAGACGACGCCCACTATGTGGCAATGGTTCAGGAACTGGAGAGCATGGGCGCACGGGTGATTCCGGTGTTTGCTGGCGGTCTGGACTTCTCCAAGCCCGTTGATACCTACTACTACGACCCCCTGACCAAAAATTCCATCGTGGATGTGGTGGTGTCCCTTACGGGATTTGCCCTCGTCGGTGGCCCCGCCCGTCAAGATCACCCCAAGGCGATCGACGCCCTGAAGCGGCTCAACCGCCCCTACATGGTGACGCTGCCCCTGGTGTTCCAGACCACCGAGGAATGGCAGGACAGCGATCTGGGCCTGCACCCGATTCAGGTAGCGCTGCAAATTGCAATTCCTGAACTGGATGGGGCGATCGAACCGATCATTCTCTCAGGTCGGGATGGCGCAACCGGAAAGGCGATCGCCCTCCAGGATCGTGTTGAGGCCGTTGCTCAGCGTGCGCTGAAGTGGGCCAACCTGCGCCGCAAACCCAAGCTGAACAAGCGAGTAGCCATTACCGTGTTCAGCTTCCCGCCAGATAAGGGTAATGTGGGAACCGCCGCTTATCTGGATGTGTTCGGCTCCATCTACGAGGTCATGAAAGCCTTGCGCAACAACGGCTACGAGCTGGAAGAACTGCCCGCATCCGCTGAGGAGCTGATGCAGGCCGTGATTCACGATGCCCAGGCGCAGTACAGCAGTCCGGAGTTGAATATTGCCTACCGCATGACTGTTCCCGAATACGAGGTGCTCACTCCCTACTCTGTGCGCCTGGAGGAGAACTGGGGACCGCCGCCGGGACACCTCAACACCGATGGTCAAAGCCTGCTGGTGTATGGCAAGTCCTTCGGCAACGTGTTCATCGGCGTTCAGCCCACCTTCGGCTACGAGGGCGACCCGATGCGCCTGCTGTTCTCCCGTTCTGCCAGCCCTCACCATGGTTTCGCAGCCTACTACACCTATCTAGAGAAGATCTGGAAGGCGGACGCCGTGCTGCACTTCGGCACCCACGGGTCGCTGGAGTTCATGCCCGGTAAGCAGATGGGGATGTCGGGTGACTGCTACCCTGACAACCTGATCGGCACCATCCCGAATATGTATTACTATGCGGCGAATAATCCGTCCGAAGCGACGATCGCCAAGCGCCGCAGCTACGCCGAAACCATCAGCTACCTCACTCCGCCTGCTGAAAATGCGGGTCTGTACAAGGGGCTGAAGGAACTGAGCGAACTGATCGGCTCCTATCAAACGCTGAAGGATTCCGGTCGGGCCGTGCCTATCGTCAATGCGATCGTTGAGAAGTGCCGCATCGTCAACCTGGACAAGGATATTGCGCTGCCAGAAAACGATGCCAATGACCTCTCCGCCGAGGAGCGGGACACCCTGGTGGGCAAGGTCTACATCAAGCTAATGGAGATCGAGTCGCGCCTGCTGCCCTGCGGTCTACACGTCATCGGTAAGCCGCCCACGGCAGAAGAGGCGATCGCCACCCTGGTCAACATTGCCGGACTCGATCGCCCTGAAGAAGGCATCAAGAGTCTCCAGCGGATCATTGCAGAAAGCATTGGGCGCGATATGGATGAGGTATATAAGGGGAGCGATCGCGGCGTTCTGGAGGACGTTCAGTTGCTTTTCGATATCACCCAGGCCATGCGCAAAGCGGTGGCCGCGATGGTGAAGGAGCAGACCGATGCGGAAGGGCGCGTCTCTCTGGTGACCAAGCTCAACTTCTTCAACATTGGCAAGAAGGAACCCTGGATTGAGGCGCTGGCCGAATCTGGCTATCCCAAAGTCAACGCTGAGGACATCAAGCCCCTGTTCGAGTACCTGGAGTTTTGCCTGAAGCAGGTCTGCGCAGACAACGAACTGGGTGCCCTGCTGAAGGCGCTGGAAGGCGAATACGTCCTCCCCGGCCCCGGTGGTGATCCAATCCGCAACCCCGATGTGCTGCCTACGGGTAAGAACATTCATGCGCTGGATCCGCAGTCGATTCCGACTACGGCGGCGGTGCAGTCAGCCCAGATTGTGGTCGATCGCCTGCTGGAGCGGCAAAAGCTCGACAACGGTGGCAACTATCCGGAGACGATCGCCTTTGTCCTCTGGGGCACTGACAATATCAAGACCTATGGTGAGTCCCTGGCACAGGTGATGTGGCTGGTGGGTGTTCGTCCCGTACCCGATGCTCTGGGCCGGGTAAATAAGCTGGAGCTGATTCCCCTGGATCAACTGGGACGCCCCCGGGTTGATGTGGTGGTGAACTGTTCTGGTGTTTTCCGCGACCTGTTCATCAACCAGATGAATCTGCTCGATCGCGCTATCAAAATGGCCGCCGAGGCAGAGGAACCTGTGGAGATGAACTACGTCCGCAAGCACGCCATCCAGCAGGCTGAAGAAATGGGCATCAACCTGCGGCAGGCTGCCACCCGTGTGTTCTCCAACGCCAGTGGCTCCTACTCCTCCAACGTCAACCTGGCGGTGGAAAACAGCACCTGGGAGAGTGAGTCGGAGTTACAGGACATGTACCTGTCGCGCAAAGGCTTTGCTTTCAACTCCGATAACCCCGGTGTGATGGATGACTCTCGCAAGATTTTCGAGACCGCTCTGAAGACGGTGGATGTTACCTTCCAGAACCTGGATTCTTCGGAGATCTCCCTGACGGATGTTTCCCACTACTTCGACTCCGACCCAACCAAGGTCGTGGCTCGTCTGCGGAATGACGGCAAACAGCCTACATCTTTTATCGCAGATACCACCACTGCCAACGCTCAGGTGCGCACCCTGTCGGAAACCGTCCGTCTGGATGCCCGCACCAAACTCCTCAATCCCAAGTGGTACGAGGGTATGTTGAGCCACGGCTACGAAGGCGTCCGGGAACTCTCAAAGCGCCTGGTAAACACAATGGGCTGGTCAGCGACCGCCGGAGCTGTGGATAACTGGGTGTATGAAGACGTGAACACTACGTTTATCCAGGACGAGGAGATGCGGAAACGCTTGCTGAATATGAACCCTCATTCGTTCCGCAAGATTGTGGGAACGCTGTTGGAGGTGAACGGTCGTGGCTACTGGGAAACCAGCGAGGAAAACCTCGACAAGCTGCGTGAACTGTATCAGGAGGTGGAAGACCGGATCGAAGGGATTGAGTAGATAGGGCGATCGCCCCTGGAATGCCGCGAAACACCCTCGCAGAGGGTGTTTCGCGGCATAATTGATTTTGGTGCCGATTTTCCTCGAAACGCTAAAGCAGTCAGCGTTTTGAGGAAAATCGGTGTGATTTAGCCAAAAGTCCAGTTTGGGATTGCACCTGGGAAGATCCTTCTTGGAGTGGGCACAATAGGTCGGACTGAAGGGATGCTCAGCAAGATGGCTCAGCTTAGTTCTGCCATTCGACAGAACGACTGGCTCTGATAGATTTTGGAGTTGACGAATCAGTTATACTCTCAATAAAGCTTTGTAAGGAATCACACTTTGTGTTGCCTCCAGTAGTTGACGAAGGGCGGGTCTCCATCTTTAAGTTCTGGCATAGCGATCATATTCAGGACGGGCTGTATTTCCGGAACGAACTCTATTACCGGGTTGCCACTGTCGGTTTGGATCAGCGTGCTCGTCTTTATCACTACGCCTGCCGAGTTAGCCAGACCAGCTATGCGGTTGTCACGATGACGCAGCTCCACTGTAGCCTTTGGGTGAGTCTTCGCAGTTCTGCTACGGCAGTTGCAAACCAGTCGTTTATCTACTTCCCACCAACACCGCCGACAGGTCAGAATGCTTCAACTGAGTGAGATAGGCTGAAGCGTTTGTCCAGCACACATAATGCCAACAAACATCGGTTAACTTAAGCCGTCGAGGACTAGTACAGAAAAACAAAAGTTTTACAAGGGGTGAAGGGGTGATTCCCCCTTGAGGGGGCAGGGG